>CALLMV010000025.1 GCA_938005615.1 uncultured Verrucomicrobiae bacterium | reverse complement strand
GATGATGTCTGCGGCGAGGGGTTGGCCGCGGTAAAGTTCCACGAAGCTGAGCTCGATGATGAGGTGGCGACAGGTCTCCAAGACTTTTTGCGCGCCTTTGAGGGCTTCCAGTTCGTAGCCTTGCACATCGAGTTTGAGGAGGGCCGGGGGATGCGGGGCGCGATGCAGGATTTCATCCAACGTGAGAAGGGTGACAGGGAATTGCTCGGTCTGTTCGAGCTGGTAAGCGGCGCGGGCCGCATCTCCCAGGGGCAAGACGCTGGAGGCATCGGCGCGGTTGGTGCGGTGAATATTCACGGTGCCGCTGTGGGCGCCAACTGCCGCTTCGATGATCGTGCAGGGGCGAAGGAGCGGTTCTTTCTCGCGGATTTTGCTGAGGTGTTCGGGCAGCGGTTCGATGCAGACAAGTGGTGCGTGCGGGATGAGGGATTTAGCGAGCACGGCCCAGGTGCCGTAGCAGGCTCCAACGTCCCAGACAGCATGGCCAGAGGGGAAGTCCTTGGCGGCGATTTCGATCAGCTCGCAGGTGCCCCAGTAGTTGGGCGCGAGGCTGGCCGCGGGCGTGGAGGCAAGTGTGCGGGCGCGCTTTTTTTGGATGTGTTGCAGGAACAGGTAGCGGATGTCGGCATCGGTGTCGCGCAGAAGCATACGAATGGCCTGACTCGGCTGGATCACGTGCTGCAAAAGGAGTTTTTCAGCACCGAGTTTGCGAAGGAATGAGCGCATGTGAGTTGAGTTTTTACAGAATCAGGCACTCGTGAGAATGTAAAATTACACGTTATGCCAAGGGCCTTCGGCGCTTTATTTCTTAGGCATTCTGATCCATGACGCGGGCGCGGGATGGATGTGCGTTTTGCCAGGTTGATCAAACCACGGCTCAGGCACGATGATATTGGCTGCGGGTGCCTGCGAAATCCACGCCGCCCACCAACTGAAGGAGCTGTTGCTCAGCACAAAATGCGTGCAGCGGGAGAGGAGCGTCATCTCGGCAGCGTCGTTCCATGTGCCGGTGCCGCTCACGACTTGCCAGCCGGTGTTGGCAAAGTGGCAACGGGCCCATTCGGGGTCGTCTGTGAAGATAAAGACAGGCAGCGAGCCATGATGTTGGTGGTGGTGCTTCACGGCTCTGGTGTAGTAATCGGGTGCGCAGGGGCCGATGTTTTTCGTGACGTAGTCGTTGGTGACGTAGTCGCCGCGGCGGATGTGCAGCCCAATCGCGGGCGCGCGGCCGATGGCCTCGTGCCAAGTCTGCCAGTCTTGGCCGGGGGTGTGGCGCAGCACGAGTTGGGAGCGGATGTGCTCGGCGCAATCGGCGAAGTAAAGTTCACTTTGCCAGAAGCCATCCAGGTAGGCCGACGTCCGCCTGCGCGCAAGCCGAGGCTGGTAGAGCATGCACTGCTCTTGCACGCGGGCGCGAAGGTCCCAGGGCAAGAGCGATTGATAAAAGTTGGAGAGTTTGCGGATCAGCGGCGGCCTGCGATCGCCCGGTGTGTCCATGTAGCGCGGGCGGCCGATGATTTTTTCCACGAGTTCTTCAGGCGGCTCGGGCAAGTCTATCTGGAATTGGTCGAGGCAGTAAGTGCGCAGGGTATCCACGGCCAGGCAGCTGCGGTCGCCCCAGGCATGGCCTCCGTGGCGCTTGGCCAATGCGGTGACCATGGCCCATTGGAAGAGTTGGTTGCCCAGGCCGCCGTGCAGCCAGCAGATGTAGTGAGGTGTGCGAGGCATGGCAATCTTCGAGGAGTGTAATTTATCGGCCTTCTGTAGAGAGCGTCGTGATCTGGGTAAACGGAAAAATGGCTGCTATTGTCTTTTCGCAAGGGAGTCGCATAAATGCAACCCGGGCAGATTTCAAAAAGGGTTTGGAAAAAATACTTGAAATGCAAGCAAAGATATGATTCATTGCTAGCATGAAAGAGAAGCATAAAGTGCAGTATAGCGTTCGCGATGTGCCGGAAGAAATGAACATGCGCCTGCGAGAAGTGGCTGCGGAAGAAGAAGTGAGCCTCAATCAGGCCGTGCTGAGGGCCATCGAGCGCGGGTTGGGTATGTCCGGTGGGTGCGTGCGCTATCGTTCCTTGCGCGGCATAGTGTCGCGTGCCCCTAAGCCAGATAAAGCCGGCTGGAGTCGTGTGATTAAAGAGCTGGATAAGGTGCACCCTGAGGATTGGTCGTGAGAATTCTGATTGATACGAACAGGTTTATTGACTTCTGCAGCGGCGAGGAGGAGGTGATTGACACCTTTGAAAGGGCTTCGCTGCTGGTAATCCCGTTCGTCGTGCTTGCGGAAATACGGGTAGGGGCGCACTTGGTAAAACGCGGTGAGAGCCAGGAACGTGTGCTCAATGAGTTGTTGCAACAGCAGGGTGTGCGTGTGGCGCATTCGACGGATAGCACGACGCATCATTACGCGGGGCTTTATGCGAAGTTGAAACGAAACGGCACGCCAATTCCCACGAACGATATCTGGATTGCTGCTTTAGCCGTGGAGCATTCACTTGTTTTGTATTCTCGTGATGCGCATTTTGATGTGTTCCCGGGAATTGCCCGATTAAATTGAGGAGATAATTTTAAGCGGGGGGATTTATAGAGCTGGGACTGAGTGTTGATCCGGGTGCCCTTTTAGACGGGTAGTGTACGGGTGGCTGTGGTTAGTAACGAAGTGGTTCTGTGAGTTACGGGGCGAAGTTGGAGAAGCACTTTTGACGCCATGGGACATCGAGTAGGAATATGGGTGATGAAGAAGTTGCGCGCGGATGTGCTGTTGGTGGAGCGGGGGCTATGCGCCTCTCGCGAGCGGGCCAAGGTGGAGATCCTTGCTGGCCGCGTGCTGGTGGGAACGCACCGCGTGAATAAGGCCTCGGAGCTGTTCCCGCCAGATGCGGATATTCGCGTCGAGGGCGGGGAGCGGTATGTGTCGCGCGCGGGCCATAAATTGGAGGCGGCTCTTGTTCATTTTGCAATCAATCCCGCGGGGTGGAGCTGCCTAGATGTGGGTGCTTCCACAGGCGGGTTCACCGATTGCCTGCTGCAGCATGGGGCAGCGCATGTGACGGCACTGGATGTGGGACACTCGCAGATTGTGTGGAAGCTGCGCACAGATCCACGTGTGCGGGTGATGGAGCATGTTAATGCGCGATACATGACGCGTGAGGATTTTGATAGGGTGTTCGATTTGGTAGTGATGGATGTGTCGTTTATTTCGCAGCGCTTGATTCATCCCGCGCTGCCTCCGCTGCTTGTGCCTGGAGGTGTGTTTATCGGGTTGATCAAGCCGCAGTTTGAGGCTGGTGTCGAAGAGGTGAGGCGCGGGGGAATTGTGGAAGATCGCGGAGTTCATCAGCGCGTTTGCTCTGAGGTGTGTGCAAGTCTGGTGAGTTGCGGTTTCCGTGTACTGGGTGTGATTGATTCACCTATCACGGGCCGAGATGGGAATGCCGAGTTTCTTGTCGCTGCTTCACGTTAAGTTGGTTTGTGCAAGATGGTGATCCCCGTGATTGAACTCATCTCTTTGATCGTGCTGTCGGTAAAGACTGTCCATTCGTCGAACAAATTGGGAGGGTTGAGAAAAAAAATTTTGTAGTTCTATTTGTTGCTCTAAGATGTCCTGATGGAACCTAAACTTGTGTTAGCCGACTTGCGAGTGGACTACGGTTCGCGCAGCTTAAGGAGGGCGGATTTGCCCGAGGATCCCTTGGCGCTTTTTGAAAAATGGTTGGACGATGCCATGCGCGAGGGAGTGCGCGAGCCGAACGCTATGACGCTGGCCACCGTAAGCAGGGACGGCCAGCCTTCGGCGCGCACGGTATTGCTCAAGGGGCTCGTTCCGGAAGGGTTCAAGTTTTTCACGCACCGCACATCGCGCAAAGGCCAGGAGATCGGGGCGAATCCCAAAGTGTGCTTGGTGTGGTTTTGGAGGGAATTGGAGAGGCAGGTGATCGCGCGCGGGGAGGCTACGGAGCTGCCCAGGAGCGAAGTCGAGGCTTACTTTTCGAGCCGCCCACGGGCAAGTCAAATCGGGGCGGCGTGTTCACCACAATCTCAGATCATCCCCAATCGTGAGGCCCTGGAAAAGGCGGCATCGGATATCGCTAGGGAGTATGAGGGGCGGGAAATCCCACTGCCGGAAACGTGGACCGGTTATTTAGTGCAACCAAACGAAATTGAGTTTTGGCAGGGGCGTCCTTCGCGAATGCATGACAGGTTTTTATATCACAGGTTAGCAGCCAGCAGTGCTTGGTTGATTGATCGTTTGGGGCCGTAGTTTTTTTGAAGCAATACCCGCAACTCAATGATGTCGTAGAGTTTTTCGGCGTAGCATTTACTTGCAATTAATTTGCATTTACAATTTGCATAAGTGATAATTCTCGTTATGTCACGCTTGGTTATCAGAATGTTTTTAATTGCATTGGTTGGCTTCGCGAACAACCACGCACAAGCAGCCCCTCGTCTCATTGCTACGTTTTCCATCTTGGGGGATGTGGTGCGGAATGTGGCTGGAGATGATGTTCAGCTTACGGTGCTGATTGGTCCGAACGGAGATCCTCATGCGTTTGAGCCGACACCGTCGACTCTGCGTGCCCTAGCTTCTGCGGATGTGATTTTTTTCAACGGGCTTGGCCTGGAGCCGTGGTTGGATCGCGCTGTCCAGGCAGCGGGAAGTCGTGCACAGGTGGTAGAGGTATCCAAGGGTATACCGGTGTTGCCTTACGCTTCCGAGCACTCCTGCTCCCATGGTTCTGCGCATAATCATGGGGAACATGATCCGCACATTTGGCAAAATCCCCGGCACATGATGCATGTGGTGCGCAGAGTGCGTGACGTGCTGAGCCGGATGGATCCTTCACGTAAGTCGGTGTATGCCGGGCGCGCAGAGGCTTACATCCGTGAGTTGGAGAGTCTGGATCGGGAGATTATGGCAAAGATGCGTGAAATTCCTGCTGCCAACAGGCGATTGGTCACCAACCATCACAATATGGGATATTTTGCGCAAAGGTATGGCCTGAAAATTTTCGACAACGTGCTGCAGTCTTCCACGACCGAGGCCTCGGATCCCTCGCCTGCGACTGTGGGCACGCTGGCTCGAGCGGTGCGCGAGCAACGCATTCCGGCGATTTTTACAGAGAATACGTCTTCCAGTCGCCTGGCGGAGGTGGTGGCCAGAGAGGCCGGAGTGCCACTCGTTCGCGGACTGCACACCGATGCGCTGGGTGCACCTGGTGGCCCTGCCGATACATACCTGAAGCTGATGCGATCCAATGCCCAACTGATTTACTCTGCGTTAAAGGCAGAAAAATAGCTGTGGGCGGGGGATATACATCACTATTTGCACCCGAACCGGGCCAGTATGTGGTGTCATGTGAAGGAATTCATGTTTTCTATCCTGGCGCGGAATCGCCTGCTCTAAAAGATGTGACCTTCCACCTCAAAGCCGGCCAGACACTCGCTCTTCTCGGCCACAACGGTGCTGGGAAAAGCACGCTGCTCAAGGTGCTGGCCGCGCAGCTTCAGCCACGAGCAGGTAGCGTGACTCTTTGGGGCCATCCCCCGGGCAAGTTTCCGCACAAAGTGGCTTACCTGGAGCAGCGCGCATCGCTAAGGTGGAGTTTTCCTATCACGTTGCGCGAGCTTGTGACCACGGGCACCTACGTGCACCTGGGATGGCTACGCAACCCCGGTAAAGAGCAGCTTCGCGCGGTGGATGAGGCGATAGCTCGACTGGGGTTAACTGACTTTGCGCGGAGAAATATTTGCGACCTTTCCGGGGGCCAGCAGCAGCGGGCTTTGCTGGCACGCGCCTTGGTGCACGATGCCGACTTGTTGCTATTGGATGAGCCATTTACGGCCGTTGATCAAGAGACCCAACAAATTTTGTTAAGAATACTGAATGGCCTTAAAAACCAAGGCAAGACGTTGGTTATTTCTACGCATGATCTAGAAGCGTTTACTGAACTTAACCCAGTGTGCCTCCACTTGCGTCAGGGACAAATTTGCAACGAAGATTGCCACACTCACAGCAATTTTCTCACTCCCACGTAAAAATCTACTATTTTTTATGATTTTTTAGTTGAAAAATTCATAAAAAAGCATATTTTCATGTTATGAGGGTCACCATAGACATCGAAGATAAAATGCTTGACGAGCTTGTCAAAACGACTGGGATAAACAAAAAAGGCCCTGCGATTAGCTTTGCCGTGAGTGAATACATGAGGAAAAGCAAGCTCAAAGACTTTGGCAAAAAACTCAGGCAGGGCGTCTACGCCGATGCCTTTGACGATGATTCCGAAGCCTGTTTAGTTGCGGAAAGGCCTTTATCACAAGATTCGTAACTGGACGTGGTCTTGGTAGATTCTTGCATTTGGATCACTGCAGGCCGTCGCACGGGGGATTTGCTGGTTAAACTGGCCTTAGAGGCGCTGCTCGAGGAAGATGAAGTATGCCTTTGCGGGCCAGTGCGCTTAGCAGTGCTCGGTGCGGTGCGCCGCGAGATGCGCAAGACATTCGATGAAAACTTCCGACTTCTCCACTGGTTAGAAGATAGGGCCTCTGATTGGGACGATGCTATCGCATTGGCCAAGCTGCTCAAAGACCAGGCCAACCTCACACTGCCGTGGTTGGATGTGATGATTGCTACGATCGCACTGCGCTCTAGCGTAAGGCTATACACTTTGGATAACCACTTCACAAACATCAGTCGTCTTACGAATTTAAAATTATACCATCCCGGACCTGGCGGTGTCTATCTGCCCCCGGAGAGGAATTAAGCTATGCTCATTTTAACAAACACCATGTGGTTCAAGGGATTTCACTTTTCCACAGGCGTAGCTGTGTTATAGCAGGATTGTTCTCGTATGGCACAGCAAATCAAAGTTCCCTCTGTTGGTGAGTCCGTGACGACTGGCCTACTGGGCCGGTGGGTAAAGAAAACGGGCGATTTCGTGAAATCTGGTGAAACGATCGCGGAGATTGAGACGGATAAAGTCACCGCAGAAGTGCCCGCGCAGTTTGATGGGATCTTAACCACACTTGTTGCTGAAGGCACCACTGTCGAAGTCGGACAAGTGATTGCAGAACTCGAGCCTGCACAGACACCGGTGGCCGCCGCCGTGGCTGCACCAGTGCAGACTTCCACACCGGCTCAAGACGCAAAGCACTCGGTAGCCGACGGCAACGCACGCGTTGCGGAGCCGTCCCCTGCGGCGCGGTTTCATCTGGAGAAAAACAAACTCGACCCGGCCACCATCACTGGCACGGGAAAGGATGGACGAATTCTTAAAGAAGACGTGTTGGCGCACTCGCAAACACCAAATCATGAAGCGCATGATGCAGTGCCGTCAGCACCTGCACCTGTAGGCCGTGAGCAGGCACAACGCACGACGCGAAAGCCATTGAGCCCTCTGCGTCAGCGCATCGCTCAGCGCCTCACCTCAGCGCAACACGAGGCCGCCATTTTGACCACGTTCAACGAGGTGGACATGACCAATATCATGGCATTGCGTGCACGATTTCAGGAGCGTTTCACAGAAAAGCACGGCATCAAACTCGGTTTTATGTCCTTCTTTGTAAAGGCCTCCATCTATGCCCTCCAACAGGTACCCGCTCTCAACGCGCAAATTGACGGCACAGACCTCGTGCAAAATCATTTTTACGACATTGGTATCGCAATCTCCACGCCTAAGGGCTTACTCGTGCCGGTGTTGCGCGAGGCCGATAAACTTTCGCTGGCGGGGATTGAAAAGGCCATTGCAGATTACGCCAAGAAGGCCCGCGACGGCAAGATCACGCTCCCCGATTTGGAGGGTGGCGTGTTCACGATTACTAATGGCGGCACTTTTGGATCCTTGCTCTCGACTCCGATTATTAACCCACCGCAGTCCGGCATTCTGGGAATGCATGCGATCAACGAACGCCCAATGGCCGTGAACGGACGCGTGGAAATCCGGCCGATGATGTATCTGGCACTTTCTTACGACCACCGCATCGTGGACGGGCGCGAGGCTGTGACCTTCTTAGTGCGTATCAAGGAATATATCGAGCAACCAGCGCTTGCATTGCTTGATCTCTGAGCATCACTCTTACTGTGAGCATCACTCTTAGCGCGCGCATTCATTAATTTATACGTATCTCTTCCTCAATCCAATCAGCTCATTTAGATGCTGTGGGTTTTATACCGAATTCTTGTGAACACAGTTAGTGGTTTTAAGTTATAAATTTCGATAGGAATATTTGGTAACTCTCTGGTAGGTTGTGCTCGGCAGCACCTAACAGAATTTTCTTCATATAGGCCTGCTCTGCCTTACCCTGAGTAGTTTCTGGATCTACATAAACTAAGACTTCGGACAGCACATTATCATTTACGATTATTGGCAAATACTCTTTTTTATAACATCCTTCAGCTACTCCTTCATAGTCATCTATACTTTGTTCATCTTCGTCAGAAATTTTCCAAACCACACCATAAACACATTCGTTTTCAGAACGTCCAATTGTGGCATAGCCACTCGCTCCAATAATAAACCTAAAACCACAAAGCTTGCCCAGACTAACAAATTCGTGTTTTCTGCAAATCTCACGCATCTGCTCCTGAGACATATTTGAGCCATACGCAAAATAGTATTTACTTGCAGTTTTGCCCATAGAGCAAAGTTTATGCTGATTATTTTTAATTAATTGTTGCGGGTATTTTGACTCAGAATTCTAGTGGTATTCATCGAGATTTTACGTTACTTTAATAATTCATGTTTAGCCCCGGAAGGGGTGGGATTCGAACCCACGGAGGTGTAACCCTCGCTCGATTTCGAGTCGAGTGCCTTAAACCGGACTCAGCCACCCTTCCTTAGACGAAAGTTTGCTCAAAATTTTTTCTTATACAAGCACGGCTTTCAGAAAAACTGAGGGTTCCAAAATTCTCTGACAATCAGCTCGTGTTTTTCTCTGTGTTTCGTGAGGATCCATTTGTATCGGCGACCAATGACAGGTCTGCCAGGTATCGCTCGAAAAACACAATGCTCCCTGTCTCGCAGGCCCTGGGCAATGCCGTTTAGAAATCTTTTTTTGCTCGAAGTATAACCATTCTTTAAAGCCCAAAGGCCCAGCGGCTCTTGAACTTCGAGCAGCCAATTTGAGGAGTTGTTTACTGAATAAACGGTACCCATTTCCAAAATTTCACCATGGGCTGTGATGAGTGAATAACTGCGAACGAGTTTTTCGCCTTTGTTTGAAATTTGGTATTTCACAGTAATTTGGGTGCCAAACATCTCTGCTAAAAGTGGCGTTGTGATCTCTTTACAAAAGATCATTCTAAAGAGCTTTGGACGTGTTCGTTGCAGAGCACCAGCCTCTCTCTGAGATATTCTCTTCATATTTCACTGCTTTGTGCCTTCACAGATCGGTGGGTTTCCTTTCTTGAGGCCATTTAATGCCTGTGATAACGCATTGATCGTGTCAGATGCTGTAACGTACATATTGAAGGAAGCTTTTGAAAAGATCGATAAAGACTTTGCTGCATTGCTCAACTTATTCCAAGGTGTCTTGGATGAATTAAATGAAAAAAAGCTCGCGGAAATTTTACGTCACCGCGTCGAGGTCATACCGCCCGAGGGTTTTGTTGACTCCACCCGCCTCGAGCAACTGTTTTCTATCGTATTTCAGCTCCTGAACATGGTTGAGGAAAATGTGGCATCACAAGCGCGCCGCAAGCGGCAAAACATCCTCGGCTCTGATTGTGAACCAGGGCTCTGGGGCGAGCGCCTTAAACGTCTTGCTTCTTCCGGATTACAGCCGGAGTTTATCGCTCAAAGATTGAGACATATCTCCATTGAACCCGTCCTCACAGCCCACCCTACCGAGGCCAAACGCGCTACCGTCCTCGAGCAACACAGGCAGCTCTATCTGCTACTTGTTCAACTTGAAAACACCATGTGGACTCCCGCTGAAAGATCCCACCTCAACGATGAAATTAAGACTGCAATAGAGCGCCTCTGGCGTACAGGCGAAATATACTTGGAAAAACCAAACATCGCCTCTGAGAGACGCAACGTGATCTACTACCTGCGGCACGGCTTTCCTCCAGCTGTCGCTCGCCATGATCAAAATTTACGCGACGTCTGGCAAGACCTGGGCTGGGACATTAAACTACTTGAAAATCCGCTCAACCTTCCGCGCATTTCATTCGGCACCTGGGTGGGAGGGGACCGCGACGGACACCCGCTCGTCACGGCTCAAGTCACCCGGGAATCACTTGAAGAGCTCCGTCAAAATGCCATCGAACTCCATCGTGATCGATTGACAGATCTAGTCAAAAAACTTTCGCTCTCTGGCCTGCTACAAATACCACCGCAGGAGTTTGCATCTGCTCTTGATCAAAGAATAAATTCCCTGGGACACATAGGAGAAAGTATCATCCGTCGAAATCCTGGAGAGCCCTGGCGAAATTTCGTATCCACGATGATCATTCGTCTGCCACTAGCTCCCGGGCAATCTAACCCGTATTTTGAGTTTGGCGAAAACGTGCCAGTCGTACCTTACCGTGCTGCTTCAGAGCTTTTGGACGATCTGATGATTCTTCGCAAATCCTTATTAGAGATCAACGCGAGACGGCTAGCCAACATGGATGTTGACCCTCTCATCCGTGCGGTTCAAGTCTTCGGCTTTCACCTCGCTACGCTCGACATCCGACAGAATTCCCAGTTCCACGACAAAGCTGTGTCGCAACTTCTGGAAACCGCTAACATTTCCCCTGCCAATTTTTCAGAGTGGTCTGAGGAACAGAGACTACAATTCCTGGAGAGCGAACTTGTTACTACTCGCCCCTTCTCTCATGAGCGTATATCCGTCGGCAAAGAAGCTGATTCCGTCCGTGACACCTACAGAGTGATAACCCAGTGGATCGACGCCTACGGATATGATGGCCTTGGCTCGCTCATCCTGAGCATGACACGTTCCGTCTCCGACCTTTTAACAATTTATCTTCTAGCTCGTGAGGGTGGCTTACTTTGCAAGGACTCTCAAGGCCACTGGGTCTGTCCGCTGCCAGTTGTACCCTTGTTTGAAACCAACGATGATTTGCATCGCGCCCCAGAAATTCTCGATAAATTTCTTGCATTCCCGATGACGCGTAGAAGTCTCGCGCACATAGCTGCAAGGCGAGCAGAAAAGCCCCTCGTTCAAGTGATGATCGGCTACAGCGACAGCAACAAGGACGGCGGCCTTCTCTCTGCTCAGTGGGCCCTCCACCAGGCACAAAAAGCTATGTCAAAAGTCGCCACAAAACACGGTGTAGAGATTTGCTTCTTTCACGGACGCGGCGGCACGATCAGCCGTGGAGCCGGACCCACGCACCGATTTATTGAGGCCCTTCCTTACGACACTGTATGGGGCTCGATAAGACTTACTGAACAAGGCGAGACTATCGCTCAAAAATACGCAAATCCCCTCACTGCTACTCACAATCTAGAGCTCCTCTCCGCTGGTGTCGCCTATCGTGCTATTGGCCGTGCTGCTGCTATGCAAACTGATAAAGCCAACAGCAGTGAAAGCCCAATCGCCCAAGCAAAAAAAACACGCTTTGGTACGACAGATGACCACACAGTCTCGGGCATCCTTGACCAACTTTCAGAACTCTCCATGACTGCGTACCGCAGCCTCATCGAAGCAGATGGTTTCATGACGTTTTATAGCCAAGCTACGCCCATAGATGCCTTGGAGGCAGCCCGCATCGGTTCACGTCCCACAAGGCGCACTGGCAGAAACTCAATTTCCGATCTGCGTGCCATCCCGTGGGTCTTCTCTTGGACACAAGCTCGTTACTACCTGCCTGGCTGGTATGGTTTAGGTTCTGCCCTGGGGAGCATAGAAACCGAACATCCCGGCGCCCTCCAGCTCGTACGCCAAACCCTAGAAACATCGCCTTTCCTGCGGTATGTACTGACGAATGCGGAAACAAACCTCGCCAGCGCTTCGACCGATATTATGCAAGAGTATGCAACTTTGGTAAGTGAAGACGCATTACGAAAAAAGTTTCTCGGTTTGATTCTTGATGAATACATACGCACCAAAAACATTCTCGATCAACTCTTTGGTGGCGACATGGAAATACGCCGTCCCCGCATGATTCGTACCATCAGCATGAGACGGCAAGGCCTGACTCTTCTTCACCAGCGACAAGTTTCCCTCCTACGCAGATGGCGCGATGCTCGGCAGACTGGCGATGAGGAAGCTGCAGAAAAAATGCTTCCAGATCTCCTCCTGTCCATAAATGCGATAGCGTCCGGTCTTCGTACCACAGGCTAGCTCAAGACCTCCTGGGAAACTTGCTAAAATCCGGATCGCGTTTTTCTAGGAAAGCTGCACGTCCTTCCTTAGCTTCCTCAGTCATGTAATATAAAAGCGTTGCATTCCCAGCCAACTCTTGCAAGCCGGCCTGGCCATCACAGTCAGCATTCAACGCAGATTTTATACAGCGCAACGCCAATGGCGACTTCTCAAGAAGCTCTCTACACCATCTAATTGTCGTAGATTCCAGTTCAGCCAGCGGCACTACCGCATTCACCAAGCCCATTTCCAGAGCCTCTTGCGCGCTGTATTGCCTACACAGCATCCAGATTTCTCGAGCTTTTTTTTGGCCAACTATCCTCGCCAGATACGCTGCGCCATAACCTCCGTCAAATGATCCGACACGGGGACCTACCTGTCCAAACACTGCGTTGTCCGCCGCAATCGTCAAATCGCACATCACGTGCAACACGTGCCCGCCTCCGATCGCGTAACCAGCTACCATCGCCACTACAGGTTTCGGGCAGGTACGGATTCTTCTTTGGAACTCCAAAACATTCAGACTTTCCTGCCCATGCCCGTCCTGATATCCAGCGTGACCTCTTATTTTTTGATCTCCTCCGGAACAGAATGCCTTTTCGCCTGCACCTGTTAGAATGATCACCCCGATCTTTTCGTCCATGCGCGCATCTTCCAAAGCATGCAGCATATCGCAAACGGTTAAGGGGCGAAATGCATTTCGGACCTCGGGACGATTAATTGTAATTTTCGCGATACCGTCCCACTTGTGGTACAGGATGTCTGTATAGTCACCTGCGATCTTCCAATCTGCATTCATAAGGCAAGGTTCCTTTGAGCATCTTTTTTTGCAAACTTTTTCGGGTAAAAATAGAAACGAAAATGCTCTAAGACAATTGCTGGTGGTTAAACCTTAGATCCTTGGCCTTTGTCTGTTAACTTGCAGAATAAGTTGAATATTCTTGCGTGCAAGAATTCCCCTTCTTTGTTAATCTCTTTACAAATACCTAATGAAGTACAACTGTTTTTTGATCTTCGGTTCCCCAGGGTCTGGTAAGGGCACTCAGGGTAAGATCCTGGGCACAATACCTGGTTTTTTTCACGTGGCTTGTGGCGATGTTTTTCGCGCCCTTGATATGCGATCCGAGCTTGGCCAGCTTTTCCTTAAATACTCCAGTGAAGGCCATCTGGTTCCCGATGATGTAACTGTGCGTCTGTGGGAGCAGCACATCGAAAACATGGTAATACTCGGAAGGTTTAAACCAGAAATAGACCATCTGGTCCTCGACGGAATCCCTCGCAATCTCACTCAAGCCAAATTACTCAACAGTAAAATCAACGTGCGGCGCGTGTTTCACCTGAGTTGTCCAGATCGCAGCAAACTCGTCGAACGTTTGAAAAAACGTGCCCTCAAAGAAAATCGGCTTGATGACGCCAACGAAAAGGTCATCGCAGAGCGCCTCATCACTTATGATAAGGAAACTAAGCCCGTTCTTGAATATTACGGCAAAGATCTAGTTATCACTATTGACGCAACAAATTACCCCTACCAGGTCCTCCGCGACATCCTCCTAAACATGAACACTGATTGAGTTTTGCTTGACAGTTGAGATGTTCTGATTTCTACGCGAGACCCAACTCATCCTCAGTTTATAATATCCGGCAATCCGTTGTTAGAATTTGTCGAAGCTGTTCCGGCAAAGAAACGGGAGCCAAGCACCGCTCTTCGACACAGAGCTCTGCGCAAACTGACTCTCTCTCTCCTGCAATCATTTCGAGATTCGGAAAAAATCCTTCCGCACAAACCGTCAGTAGATCCCAAACCATTTGTTCGTGACTGGTGTATCCGGAAATTTTCAAAATATAGTAAGGCGATATTTCCCGCATCAGCGCACACAGAAACCACGGATACGCATCTGAGACGCGTAAAGCCCTCTGACAAACTGCCTGCAGCGATGTGCGAGCAAACTCACGAAAGTCTTTTCTATCCCGCAGAAGCCCCACGCGTTGCAGTGCGTGTATTGCGGAAGAATTGCCCGACGGTTCTGCACCATCATAGTCATCCTTCATCCGACAGATCAGATCCGTTGTCTCCTGTGCGGACTGGAAAAAACCGCCGTGTTTACGATCAGAAAATCTTTCCATCATCACATCACACAGCACCTCCGCCCACTTCAACCATTGGTTATCAAAAGTGGCTGACGTTAAATCCACGAGCGCATCAGCCAAGTAAGCATAGTCGGACAACATCTCCGGAGCGATAGATGCTCCTCCTCTCCAAATGTGTGTGAGTTTTTTCCCCGGCTCATCCCACATCCTCCTGTGGATGAACTCAGCAGTAGCCGTGGCCATGTTGACGTATTCTCTTTGCTGAAAAACCCGCCCGGCTCTAGCCAGCGCGC
Organism: uncultured Verrucomicrobiae bacterium; assembly: GCA_938005615.1. Taxonomy (GTDB): domain Bacteria; phylum Verrucomicrobiota; class Verrucomicrobiia; order JADLBR01; family CALLMV01; genus CALLMV01. The sequence continues at coordinate 395 of CALLMV010000025.1, read as the reverse complement.
CGATCATCAGTGCATTCCACGCACAGTTGACCTTATCATCGAGTAGCGGACGAGGCCTACTATCTCGCGCCTGTTTCAGACGGGCCTTCACATGCGCGCACTTAGCCCGCACGTCCTCCAGGCTCAGCGAAAATTCCTCCGCAAGCTCTTCAACCGTTTTCGCCAAGGATAGCACACACTCCCCAGGCGGCTGATTCGCGCCCGGGCTGTGATCATGGAAATTCCCCTCAACACTCACTCCGTAAAGCGCTGCTGCAAATGCGGCATCCTCTTCTCCGAGAACCTCCCTGAGCTGTCGTAAAGTCCAGACGTAAAACGCCCCTTCGCGTCCCGCGCTGTCTGCGTCCTCCGCCGAATTAAATGCACCTTCGGGATGAAGCATTACTTCGCGCAAA
>CALLMV010000024.1 GCA_938005615.1 uncultured Verrucomicrobiae bacterium | reverse complement strand
ATCCAGGCATGTCCGGTGAGCGTGTTCGCTGAGTAAAACTCCGTCGTGTAAAGCAGGTTGATGCATAGGAGCGGGCCTATGCCTAAAACCACGGCCAGACTTTTATTTACGGTAATTGTCTCAGCGATTGAGTAGGCGAGTTTGTTAAACTTTTCATCTCTTTTCAGCCAAGCCCGCCACTCAAAAAAACTTGTGAGCAGCGAACCGCCTACGGTCAAATTCACGAAAAAAATGTGCAACAGGAAAAAGAGAACAAGGAAGATCGCCAGCCAATCTGCCGACAAAGGTAATGGCAGCTCCAAATCTCTCGGTACGGGATATTCCGTGATAGTGCTATTCATTTTTTGCGAGCTAGTTTTGAGTCGAGCGGATTCTTTCAGCCTGTGAGAGGCTCTTGTGTTTTTGTTCAGAGAGCTTGACGACCTGCCGCACCTGCAAAGGATTCAAGGCGATACCCGCGGACTGGGCTCCGGGTAAGGGGCGCGGGTTCTCTTTGAGGTCAAGGATATAGGCCACCAGTGCTTCTTTCTCTTGATCATTACCGGGGAATGGAGGCATGAATTTGCGGGAGTTGTGCATTGTGCTCATGAAGGCTTTCATGGCGGCAGGATCCCATGCCCCCGTGCCATACATTGCGGTGAATTTGTTGAGCACCCCGTTAATTCCCCCTGTCGTGTGGCAGCGGGAACACGTTAGCATGAACACATCCTCCCCGGCGTCGATCAAGTTATCCTCAGTCACCTCGGAATGGCGGGCGTAAGTGGCATATTTGAGGATGCCGTTGTATTGGAAGAACTCCAGCTCATCAGGGCGGAATCCGTTGGAATACATGTAATCAGCGATCACATATGGCTTGCGGATAAACTCGCGCACGCGTTCGAAGTGGCCTAGCAGCCACACACTGAGAAATAACGGAAGCACCATTGCCAATTGGGGCAGATGCTTGGGTTCAAGAAAGCCCCAGAATCCGATCACAACAAAAGCAACACACGTAACGAACAAGAGCACATTAAATTTATCCTGCCATTGCGCGAACTGCATAGTGAGCAAGCCCACATCAATCTGCGCCTTCATCGCCGGGGGGATAAACGCCATGTAAACGATACCACCAAACAGGCAAGCCAACCCGCTAAAAAGCGCCCACCCCGAGCAGGTCGTCACCATCGTGCGGCGCTCCTCCGTGCCCTTCTTGGTGAAGAAGAACGTGCAAAACAGTGCAAAGAACCCCGCTGCCATGAGCGCGTAAAATGTGCGGAAAATCAACTGCGGGATATACAAAGGATTGAAGAACGCGCTGAAGAAGTTTTTATTCTGAGTCCAGCCGCCTGAATCCATCATGAAGGCAAGGATGGCTACGATCAATGCCATCGTCAGCCAGCTCATCACAGCCAACGCGATGCCAAAACGCATGTGCAAAATTTTTAAACGCCCTTCTCTCCAACGTTTCCAAGTCAGGAAGTAAATCATGATCAAAATAACCTCGGAGATGAACACGAGCCACTCCACAAACCACCCCCAGAAGAACACACGCAACAGACTGCCTATCGCGAAAGGGGCCGCAAGCGAAGTGCTCAACCATATCCCCACTCCGCTAAGCGCACCTACCGTGGTCGTGATGATAAAGACAACGAAAGTAATTTTGCGCGCCACCTCATCCAGTGCGGGCCAGTTTTTTTTAAAAGCCACGTACTCGATCAGCACCAGCAGCGGGTAAATGCCAACTGCCAGCGGGTGATTGATCAGCACGTGCATCCCGGCAATGATGCCGATGAGAAGCCGTGTGCCCATGCCATCGAGGAAAAAGATCGGAAAGTCCATAATTAGATTTTTAGATCAACTGGAAAAATTCGTGAATGCGGCAAATTGACGCAGTGAACTGCCGGATGATGATTAACAAGAGTTTGGCAAGAAGACGATTGAAAGGCCAGTCTCAAATGTCCGTGAGCTAAGATAAACGTGAATAACCAAAAGGCCAAGTGTTTGTTCTAATGACGAAGCTGCTCAGTAAGCTTCGATTCTTACGACTTCAGTCAGAATCATTTACTGAAATGTTGGAATAATCCAGTGTTACTTGGTGGATAATTCGCCTTCTTCAAGCACTTCTAGCTCTCAAGAATCGGGCCGCAATGATACAACAGGCGATCGAGCAACGCCAGCGAACACTCGTTTCCACAACGGGCTATTTACGAATTATGATACAGGGGAGTTTTATGATGAGATGTTTGCCGACGACCTTACCGTGCGTACGCATTGTCAGGAACTTTACAGAAAGCTGCAATCCCTAGACAGGAAAGATTTTCAGAACCGCAAGGCAGCTGCCGAGTTATACTTCTTGCGCCAGGGGATTACGTTCAACGTTTATCATGATGAACGCGGAACGGAGCGTATCTTTCCTTTCGATCCCGTGCCACGAGTGATTGATGCAGCTGAATGGGAGCATATCGAGACGGGACTTACACAGCGCATCACAGCGCTGAACTTATTTCTTTACGATATTTACCACGATCAGCAGATCCTCAATGATGGTGTGATTCCGCGATTCTATGTGGAACATGCCAAGCATTATCGACCTGAGTTTCGCGGTTTTGATGTTCCTAAAGATATTTACATCCACATCTGCGGCACTGATCTCATCCGTGATAAAGATGGGAAATTCTACGTGCTAGAAGATAATGGACGCTGCCCTTCTGGCGCCTCCTACCTTTTGGAAAACAGAAATGCAATGAAGCGGGCCTTCCCTGGCCTTTTTCAGGAGATGCGAGTGCGCCCCGTGGATTCTTATCCTAATGATCTGCTCGAGATGCTGGAGTATATCTCCCCGAGACGCGATGAGAATCCGGTGTGTGTCTTGTTAACGCCTGGTTTTTACAACAGCGCTTACTTTGAGCATTGTTATCTCGCACGTGAAATGGGCATTCAGATCGTGGAGGGTAGTGATCTGATTGTGCTCGACAGGGCAGTATACATGCGCACGACACGCGGTCTCCAGCGTGTGGATGTGATCTATCGAAGGATTGATGATGACTTTTTGGATCCGGTTGTTTTTCGGAAGGACTCCGTCCTGGGAGTAGCCGGGTTGATGAATGCTTATCGAGCGGGTAACGTAGCCCTAGCTAACGCAGTTGGCACAGGTGTGGCCGATGATAAAGTAATGTATTATTTTGTGCCCAAAATGATTGAATACTACCTCGGCCAGGAACCAATACTGCCGAATGTGCCGACATATCTGGCCAGTGAGGAGCAAGATCTGAAATACATCATTGAGCATTTGCCGGAGTTGGTCGTAAAAGCGGCGAATGAATCGGGAGGCTACGGCATGTTAATTGGACCCTGCGCGACGCGTGAGGAAATTGCGAATTTTCGCGAACGTATCCTCAGCGACCCCAGAAACTACATCGCCCAGCCCGTCATGTCGCTGTCACGTGCGCCGACCTGGTGCGAGGGACAAATGGAGGGGCGCCATGTGGATTTAAGGCCGTATATTATTTACGGTGACGGAGTAAAAATAGTTCCGGGCGGGTTAACTCGTGTTGCTTTAAAAAAAGGCTCTCTTGTCGTCAACTCTTCTCAGGGCGGTGGCAGCAAAGATACCTGGGTATTAACCCGAAAATAGGCCATGCTCTCCCGTGTAGCTAACTCACTGTACTGGATGGTGCGCTACGTGGAGCGTGCGGACAATCTAGCCCGGTTGATTGATGTCAACCAGCAGATGCTGCTAGACAACGAAAGTCTAGACAGCGAGAGGTTGCGCGCGTTTTGGAGACCGATTATTCTTAGCACAGGTGACGAAGAACTCTTCAACAGACTTTATGACAACGCCGGGAGTAGCGAAGTCGTCAGATTTCTAACAGACGACGAAAGCAACCCTAATAGTATCGTTTTTTGTATTTTGCAAGCTAGGGAGAACGCTCGCACAGTGCGCGACCAGCTCTCAGAAGATTTGTGGGAGGAGTTAAACGGGTTATTTTTGTACATTCGCTCTGAGGAAGCCAAATGGCTCAGAGTAAGTAATCCCCAGCGTTTCTACGAGAACATCCGCCGCTCGGCTGTGACGTTTCTAGGTATTGCTTCATCTACGACGATGCGGGGCGAGCAATGGGACTTCATGGAACTCGGACGCCACTTGGAGCGCGCAGATAAGACCACACGTTTTCTTGATGTAGTAACGTATCTTTCGGACGGTGATGAGGAGGCTGCCACGGGAACGGTGCACTGGCCGGCCATACTTCGTTCCTGCGGTGCACTGGGGGCATTTCGTTCATCTGAGCGTTCAGTTACGGCTCCCAGCGTGGTGAATTTTTTGATCTTCTCGAGGAATTTTCCGCGGTCGGTTCGTTTTTGCATAGATCGCGTGGATGTCTGTATTCACAGGATCTCCGGCAGTGAACGGGGCACCTTTTGTAATCGAGCTGAGCGTGAATCGGGCAAGTTGCTCGCAGATTTAAATTATGGGTTGACCTCGGTTGCTTTCTCCGTTGGTCTTCACCATTTCCTGGATAATCTTCAGGCTCGTTTTAATGCGATTGGTGATGCGGTGTTTGAATGCTACGTGCTGATGCCGGACCGAATAAAGAGTTATCAGCCGACTGAATTGCGCTCAGCTTACAGCACGAGTAATTGGCAGATGCAGCAACAGCAGCAGCAGTGAGTAACTCTCCAATTCCAGACTCTGCTACTGGCACGAAGCTTTCTGTAGTTCATCGCACAACTTTTCTTTACGGCGCGCCTGTTCGTGAGAGTAGTAACACCGTGCGTCTGGAGCCGCGCACATTTCCCTACCAACGGACGTTGTCTAGTTTGATTCGTGTTGTTCCTGCCACTCGGCTCTATCGATTTACGGATTTATTCGAAAACATTAACCACCACTTCGAAATCAGTCAGCCGCATTCCAAATTGGAGATCGAAAGTCAAATCAAGGTGCACAATCTCCCACTGATTCTTCCCGAAGAAGCCTACCTGGGTGGCATAGATATATATCAGGCCCCGGCGGTAAGGGAACGCACTTGGCCTTATTTAAATGACAGCCCGCGTGTATACCGAACGCCAGAAATCTGGCGTCAGGCGGTTGATTTAACCGATGGTATTGTTCCTGTATATCGGCAGGCTTTGGCAATCATGCAGTGGATTCACACAAACTTTCGTTACGAACCTGGTTCAACCAACGTGAAGGCAGAAGTGGCCGAATCATTTGCGCTGAGACGCGGGGTCTGCCAAGATTTTACTCATATCATGCTGGGCTTATGCCGATCGGTGAATCTGCCTGCAAGATATGCTTCCGGATACTTGTATAACGGGCCCCGCGACAAACTCGTAGGTGCACAAGCATCGCATGCCTGGTGCGAAGTGTATCTTCCCGCCGCGGGTTGGATTGGGTTTGATCCGACAAATAACACACTCGCCGATGAGCGCTATGTAAAGGTGGCTGTGGGTCGGGATTACGAGGATGTTGCTCCTGTGGAAGGCACCTACCGGGGAACTGCTCATTGTCGCTTGGAGATCAAAGTCGAAGTTGAAAAGATATAGTTAGTTTTTTCCCAGCGTAACAGCGCTGGTGTTGTTGCCAAAGGGGAATCCATCCCCCATGCTGAGTGTCGTGAAACAAGTCGAGCACCCCTACGAGAACTTACTGCGGTATGTGCTGGAGCGGGGACGCCCCCGCGAGGACCGCACGGGCACGGGCACGCTCTCTGTGTTTGGGGCGCAGTGCCGCTACGATTTGCGAGAGTCGTTTCCGCTCATCACGACGAAGAAGGTGCACCTCAAATCCATCATTCACGAGTTGTTGTGGTTTTTGCGCGGGGAGACGAATGTCCGCTCGCTGCAAGCGGCGGGCGTGACGATTTGGGATGAGTGGGCCGATGAACACGGGGAGCTCGGGCCGGTGTATGGTGCGCAGTGGCGCGCCTGGCAGGCACCGGACGGGCGCAGGATTGATCAGATCGCGGAGGTGGTAGAATTGATTCGCCGTGATCCGACGAGTCGCCGCCTGATTGTGAGTGCGTGGAATCCCGCGGATGTGCCACGCATGGCGCTGCCTCCTTGCCACGCGCTGTTTCAGTTCTACGTGTGCGACGGGGAGTTGAGTTGTCAGCTCTACCAACGTAGTGCGGATTTGTTTTTGGGTGTGCCGTTTAATATCGCCAGTTACTCGCTGCTCACGATGATGGTGGCGCAGGTCACGGGTCTGCGCCCCGGGGAGTTTGTTCACACATTTGGGGATTTGCACTTGTATCAGAATCATGTGGCGCAGGCGCGGGAGCAGTTGGCGCGCGAGCCACGGCCGTATCCGCAGATGCGGCTAAATCCTGCGCGAAGAAGGCTGGAGGATTTTGTTTACGAGGATTTTGAGTTGGTGGGCTACGATCCACATCCGGCGATTAAGGCGCCGATTGCTGTTTGAGGCAGCCGATGAGTTATCGGGGACGCATCGCGCCAACGCCGAGCGGTTACTTGCACGCGGGGCATATTGCGACTTTTGGGATTGCTCATCGCCGAGCACGGGAACGCGGCGGACAGGTGGTGTTGCGTATCGAGGACTTGGACCCGCAGCGGTGTCGGGCGGAGTTTGTCGAGGCAGCTTTGGTGGATTTTCGGTATTTTGGTTTCGACTGGGACGAGGGGCCGGATGTGGGCGGGCCGCATGCGCCGTATTTTCAAAGCCAGCGCACGGAGTGGTATCGTGAGGTGTTTGAACGGTTGCAGGCCGGCGGGCATTTGTTTCCGTGTGTGTGCACACGGCGTGATTTGCGCATGTTGGCCAACGCGCCCCACGCGGGTGAGGAGGAACCGGTGTATCCGGGCACGTGTCGCGCGCGAAAAATATCTGGCGCGGCCGATGAGGTGGCGTGGCGTTTCCGTGTGCCGGATGGGCGGGAAGTGAGCTTTGTGGATCGTGCTTTGGGAGAGTGTCGTTTTGTAGCGGGGCGAGATTTCGGGGACTTTCCGGTGTGGCGCAGGGATGGAGTGCCCGCTTACCAGCTCGCGGTAGTAGCAGATGATCATGCAATGGGCATTACCGAGGTGGTGCGCGGCGAAGATTTGCTGCTCTCTACAGCGCGGCAGATTTTGTTGTATGAGGCATTAGGCTGGGAGCCGCCGGAGTTTTATCACTGTCCGCTGTTGTGTGATGAATCCGGGGCACGCCTCTCCAAGCGCGACGGTGCGGCTCGCGCTTCAAAACAGCAGGGGCTGCGCAGCGTCGCTAGCAGTTGATCGTCGGCGTTTCGCAGTCGTGGGGGGAAGTCCGCTTTTGCGGGAGCCGTGCTTTTGTTGTATGGCGTCGGCTTCCCGACGGGCAGAGTCTTTTTTGCGGAGGTTGTAGAGGAGTTCTTTTGCCGTGCGTATCGCGAGGGTGTGGTCAACGATAGGTGAGGGATAATCGCGGCCAATGACGACTCCACACTCTGCCTGGAGGAGTGGAGACATGAGCCAAGGGCGATGCACATAGGGTAGCGGGACGTGCTGTAACTCAGGAACCCAGCGACGTGTGAATTCCCCTTGGGGATCATGGTCGAGGCCTTGTTTGACGGGGTCGTAAATTCGCAGGGTGTTGATGCCTGTGGTTCCGCTTTGCATTTGCACCTGGGGCCAGTGGATGCCTGGTTCGTAATCAGTAAAGCAGCGTGCTAGATGCAGCCCAGGCTCGCGCCAATGCAGCCAGAGGTCGTAGGCGGCGAATGACATCATCATGGCTCGCATGCGGAAGTTCATCCAGCCTGTAGCGCGCACGGCTCGTAGGCAGGCGTCGAGAAAAGGATACCCAGTGCGGCCTTCTCTCCATGCAGTAAGTTTTGGGCAGTCAGGATCATTAGGGCGCAGGCCATCAGCAGCACTCCAAAGGTTGCGGAGCTCCATCTCCGGGAAATCCTCTAACTTTTGCATGAAGTGACATCGCCAATGAAGCCGTGAGATGAAGGAACTGAGCGCACTGAGGCGAAAGTTGTCTAAGCGACCGAGGGCACGAAGTTCTCGCAACTGAAGAAGCCGATTTCGCGCGTGTTGCACAACACTGCGCATCGAGATCGTGCCCCAGGCAAGATGCGTGCTGAGCCGCGAGCATCCTTCCCAGGCCGTGACCGGGCTGGAGAGTGCGCGGCTGTAGTTGCCCCCTCGGTGTTGGAGGAAACTTTCCAGCGTGCTCCAGGCCTCGCTTTCGCCGCCGGCCTGAAACGGACCGCTACTGAGTTGAGGGAGAGACAGTTCTGTTGCGGCAGGAATGTTTCCCGCGTCCAGTCCGTGAGGGAGCAAAGTCACGGTTGGCTCGGGAATGAGCGGTTGGGCCATGCGTTTTTCCCAGCGAGCTGCCCACCCTGTGCGCGTGCGTAGTCGGCGGATGACTCCATTTTGCGGAAACTCATGCCAGCGGATAGCGTGTTCATGTGCCCATCGAGCAACAGCTTGATCTATCGCGTAAGTCGCGAGGTTGCCCGTCTCTTCATGAGAATAGATGGCAGCAATGCCGACAGAGCGATGAATATCGTGGAGCACCTCCACAGCCTCTCCTTGACGGACAACCAAAGGCGCACCGAGCTGTGCTAACTTTTCACGCAGCTCCAACAGACATTGCCGCTGAAACTCCCAATGCCGCGCATCAAAATCATCACCAGAGATGACGGAGGGTTGAATGATGAAGAGGGGCAACACGTTGCGGCTGCTGCTGCAGGCCGCGTGAAGTGCCTGGTGGTCGCGAAGGCGCAGGTCCCGTTTGAACCACACCACATGCAGACGTTCAGCCATAAGCATTCTTTGCGCACGAGTTATGAGGTGTCAAAATGCAGTTTGGGAAAATCCAACTTTTCACATTGTCGTTTGATTTACTTAAAGAGATCACATAACCAGAACACATGGCAGAAACACAAAAACTCACAGTCATCGGAGCGGGGCCGGGCGGTTATGCGGCAGCGTTTTTAGCTGCAGACCACGGTATGGATGTGACATTGATCGAACAGGAGCCCGTGCTCGGCGGGGTTTGCTTGAACAAGGGATGTATTCCTTCCAAGACGTTGCTGCATTTTGCGAAGCTCATGAACGAGGCTCACGAAGCCGGCGACCACGGGCTAATCTTTGATAAGCCACGAATTAACCTGGACGCGATACGCGCCCATAAGGACGGGGTCATCAAAAAGCTGCGCTCGGGTGTGGAAGCTCTCGCCAAGGCGCGCAAAGTAAAAGTCATTCAGGGCCGTGCATCATTTGAAAGCTCCACGATTATAAAAGTCGAAACGGCCCAAGGCACTCAGAAAATTGAAAGCCCGAACACGATTCTTGCTGTTGGCTCACGTCCGGCAGTGCCTGCGGCGTTTCAGATAGGGGACGATCGCGTGATGGACTCCACAGGGGCACTTGCTCTGGCAGATATTCCCCCGCGCCTGCTGGTGATTGGTGGAGGATACATCGGTTTGGAGATGGGCAGCGTGTATGCGGCGCTGGGAAGCGAAGTCACAGTCGTGGAGTTTCTAGAGGGCATCTTGATGGCCGCCGATCGCGATTTGGTGGCGCCCTTGGAGAAGCGACTTCGTGCCGCTTTTAAAGACATCCGGTGCAAGACAAAAGTGCTCGCGCTTAAGGCGGAGAAGGACGGGATTCATGTAACGTTGGAAGATGCCGCAGGAAATCAGACCACAGAGGTCTATGACCGTGTGCTGGTGAGCACAGGTCGCCGTCCTAACTCGGAAAACATTGGCTTGGAAAACACCAAGGTGAAGGTGACCGAAAAAGGCTTCGTGCGCGTGGATAAAAAATTTCGCACAGATGATCCACACATCCTGGCGATCGGCGATATCGCCGGCGAGCCGATGTTGGCCCACAAAGCGTCAAGAGAAGGGCGCGTGGCGATCGAAGCTTTGCTCGGACAGCCTGCGGAGTTTGATGCGATCTGCATTCCTGCAGTGGTGTTCACTGATCCGGAGCTGGCCTGGGCCGGAGTGACGGAAGCCGACGTGAAACGCGACAACCTTGACGCCGAGGTCATCAAATTTCCTTGGGCCGCTTCGGGCCGTGCACTCTCAATCGCGCGCACCGAGGGCATTACTAAAGTCATCTTTGATCGCAAGACGGAACGCATCATCGGTGTGGGAATTGTAGGAGCCGGGGCAGGGGAGTTAATCGCCGAGGGCGCGCTGGCCATTGAGACGGCGATGACGGCCACCGACCTCGGCGGCACGATCCACGCGCATCCGACGCTCTCGGAAACGCTCATGGAAAGCGCCGAGCTTCTCCACGGCACAGCTACGCACTTTATTACAAGAAAACGTTAGGCAATCGCAAAAAACTCCCACCGGATCGTTTTTTGGGATTGCGCAACATTAAGGCTGGGTTAGACCTTGCGCTATGGACATTACGGCACTCGTGGTGATTGGCATTATTTTGTTGGTTTTGGTTGTGCTCGGTTTGGGCGTAATCGGAATCTATAACAACCTTGTCGCGTTAAGAAATCGCTTCAAAAACGCGTTTTCCCAAATTGATGTGCAGCTCAAACGCAGATACGACTTGATCCCTAACTTAGTCGAGACGGCCAAGGCCTACATGAGCCATGAACGGGGAACTTTGGAAGCTGTGACTCAGGCGCGCGCCGCAGCGATGCAAGCCCAACAGCGTGCGTTGTCTGATCCCACGGCTCCAGGCGTGATTGCCGGTCTGGCCGGAGCGGAAACAGCACTGACTGGGGCCCTTGGGCGGCTCTTCGCGCTCTCGGAAAATTACCCCGACCTGAAGGCCAATCAAAACATGATGCAACTTAGCGAGGAACTTACTACCACGGAAAATCGCGTGGCTTTCTCCCGACAGGCTTACAACGACGCAGTCATGGCTTACAACACGGCACGCGAGGTTTTCCCGAACAACATTTTTGCGGGCATGTTCAGCTTCAACGAAGCCCAGCTCTTTGAGATAGCCAACGCTGCAGAAAAAGAAGCTCCGAAAGTCTCTTTCTCCTAAGCCGGAGCGCGGAAACTAGCCGCGATGGATTTTTTCGCCGAACAAGAACGTGCGCTTAAACGGAGCAGGGGTTTGTTCCTGATCTTTATCCTGTGCGTGATCGGAGTGGTCGCGGTGGTTTATCTTCTGGCGGCGAGTTTTTTGGTGGTTGAGGGGCAGGACGGCCGGGCAACAATCCCCCTCTACCGTGATGAAAATTACTCCGCGCAGGATTTTTGGAAAAAACCCTGGTTTCATCCCGAGTTGTTCATGGCGGTGTCCTTGTTTGTGGGCGGCACGATTGCGATTGCGACATTCTGGAAATCGCGCGAGTTGACGGCAGGCGGTGCCGCGCATGTGGCCCAAAGCATGGGTGGGGTGGAGGTAATGCCCGATACACGAAATTTCCGCGAGATTGTGCTGCGCAACGTCGTGGAGGAAATGGCGCTGGCCGCCGGACATCCCACGCCGCGAATATTTGTTTTGCCAGGCGAGGCTGCGATCAATGCATTTGCGGCAGCCACCAGCCCGCGCGATATCGTAGTGGGCGTGACACGCGGGGCTTTGGAGAAGCTTTCCCGCGAGGAGTTGCAGGGTGTGATGGCTCATGAGATGAGTCACCTCGTGCATGGCGATTCACGACTCAATGTGCAGATGATCTCACTTGTGTTTGGGATTTTGGCGTTGACGATTATGGGTCGGATACTGATTGAGATCGGGTTTCGCTCTAGTCGCGGACGCGGCGGATTCTCGCTGATGTTGGCGTTATTTGTGACGGGGATGACTCTTATCGTGGTTGGTTACGTCTCTGTGTTTTTTGGTCGCATTCTCCAGGCCGCTATTAATCGCCAAAGAGAATACCTGGCAGATGCCGCTGCTGTGCAATACACAAGGCAAACGGAGGGCATTGCCGGTGCGTTAAAAAAAGTCGGAGGATTCTCCTCGAAGGCCAGACTCTCAGGTCACGCGCAGGATTCAGCCCACATGATGTTTGCGGATCCAATTACCCACTGGTTTGGCAATCTCTTGGCAAGTCATCCGCCGCTGCATCTGCGGATTAAAAAACTTGATCCCAGCTTCACAGGGGAGATTGATCGGAAAAAGTTCACACCCGCAATCAGTAGGGAGGATGCGATGGCTTTGGGCTTTTCTGATAAACAAGGGCCAACGTCATCAGATTCGCAGCCATCGCAGGTCATGCCAGCAGCCATGCCTCTGGCACAATTCGAGGGGGAAATGGTGCTTCCACGCTCCCGGCATGTGTATTACATGCGAGCGATGAGCCAGGGCTTCCCTCCGGTGTTGCGCGAGGCGGTCACTCACCCTGCTGGCGCGAGTGCGGTGTGTTTTTTGTTGGTGTGTTCAAGGGAGCCAACCACCGCGAAAAATCAGATGGATCTCATCGCTACAAAGGCTGCGAAGTCAGTATTCTTGGAGATGGGCAGGCTTCGCGCATTTGTGGAGGCCTTGCCCCGGGAAAAGTATCTTTGCATGGCGGACTTGGCGGTGCCTGGTCTGCGCGGGATGAGCCCCAATCAGGCGAAAAGTTTTGTGGAATTGCTCGATGAGCTTGCCGGTATGGATGGCATCACGGATTTGTTGGAGTTTGCTCTGCAACAGATGATGCGCCGACACCTTCTTGCTTACCATCGTTTAATACCTCCGGCGGTGATCCGACATCGCCCGCCGGCTGCCCTGCTGGCCCGCGAATATGGGCTTGTTTTCTCGGCTTTGGCTCATGCGGATTGTGCAAACGATGAGGAGGCACGGGTGGCATTCCAAGCAGCCCTTGGGGGTGTGGATTATATCGCGGGCACGCCGGTTTTCTTTTCTCGGCAGGAATGCACTTGGCCTGCACTTCACGCCGCGCTTGATGAGTTGGGTGCGGCCTCTCCGATTATCAAGAAGAACGTGCTTTTCTGTGCGGCACAGGTGGTTTTGAGTAACCAGAACACATCCCTTCAAGAGTGGGAGCTGATCCGCGCTTTTGCCGATGCGATTGATAGCCCACTACCGCCGTTATTGATACAGCAATAAGATGCAATCAGGTGCATCTAGTTAGGATACAGTATCATACAAATTTTGAGCGTGCATTGAAAATATGACCGTATTATCGCTTTTAGCTTAAGTTTACGCTAACCTTTCAAAGTCAAACTGAGAGCAGAAGAAAAATTGAATTTTGATGTCCTTTAATCTTATTTCTGGTCTAAAGTATAAATAATAAACTTCATTAATTATTATTTAAATTAATTAACAAGTCATTTAAAAGATGATAAGAGGATTTTTATATTTAAGTTAATAATAATTTTAAAATTTTTTTTAAAAAATATTGATAAAATGGCTTGTTCTGATAAAATTCGGTTATGAAAATAAAATTTATTATTAATTTGCTACTAATCGCTTGCTTTTTGATCGAAAGCAGTTTTGCAAAGCTACAGATCATTTACGATGACGATATGCAGAGCTACCCCACAGCTACTGCTACAAGCATTGTTACAAACCCCACTGCCAGCAATCCAGTTAACTGGCGCTTCCAAGCCTATTCTGGTCGAGTAACACCAGCGGCTTTTTTACATAACCCTACAACAATTACTAACTACACCACAGCAGGAATCGATACGGAACCCGGAAATCGCTTTGCAACAATCACGACCACCTTTGATAATGTTCCCACGTCGGGACCCAACCGTATGGATTATTGGGGAACACAATTTTGGATGAATCCCATCTCTACGCCTATTACCGCTGCAACAACATACGCAAGCTACATGTATAGTTTCAGGTTGCGAGTGAATAATCCCATGCAAATCTATGTCCAATTCAACACTCTTGATTCTGTTGGTAACATTAACGGCTCTTATAGAAAATGGTTTAATATTACAGCACCAAATACATGGATCACCTTCAGCGGTAACTTGGCTGAACCTGGTTGGGCGCCGAACCCCTTTGCTGCTGCTGCAACGCCTTTCATCCTCAACAATCCAACAGGGCACCAGGTATTTTTTGAAATCAATGAACTGAACGGGAACCCCAAAAGTACAACACTTAGATTGGATGTTGACGACATGCTTTTTTATGTGCCGGAGCCAAAGTTAAGCACCTTGGTTTTTGTGTTGTGCTTCGGAGCTCTATTCACGTACTTGCGTCTTCGCAGGAGGTCTTTAGAGAACTGAACTTAATTAACCCTTTAGTTGGATATCTGCAAACTAGCATCTTTTTTTCCCATTGGTGAAATAATAACTTGCTATCCTTTACAAAAAAAACTAATAAAGTCTCATGCGGAGATTTTTTAATATCCTGACGGTTTTATGTTTGGGATATGCCGCACAACATCTTGCCTGCGCTGAAGCCAGCTCCGAGTCATCTGCCATCATTTCCATTGCGGATCAAAAAATGCGCGTCCTTCGTGGTGACCAAATGATCCGGGAGTTCCCAGTATCCACTTCCAAGTTTGGCTTGGGAGATCGTTTTAACTCATATCGCACCCCGCTTGGCCGCTTCGAAGTTGCGCAGCGCATCGGCCACAACGTCCCAATCGGTGGCAAATTTTACCGCAGAAACTTTACGGGCATTGTTTATAACGTTCGTGATTCAAGCATTGAAAAAAGGGAGCGCGACAGCATACTCTCACGAATCATCTGGCTGCGCGGCCTCGACCCGCAAAATCAAAACGCTTACCATCGCGGCATATACATACATGGCACGAATCAGGAATCATCCGTGGGCAAGCCTGTGTCTTATGGCTGCATCCGAATGAAAAACTCAGACGTTGTGGAGGTTTTTGAGCTGTTGCCAGAAGGCAGCAAACTGGTGATTCAGGTCGACCCGTTGCCAAAAGCCAAAAGGCAAAAGCGCGATACCTCTTCCCAGCTTGCCGCTACCAGCGAGTCGGCTCCTGCGCCTCCACCTGTAGTCGCGTCGAATGCGACTCTGGTGGCTTCAGCCTCAGAACGTGGCGCCAAGTCACCCACCATCCTGCGTGCTGACGATGGTGCGGCCAACCCGTTTTCATCAAATACAGCCAAACACACGGAATCCTCTACTGCGACGTCGCCCTTACCCACCACTCATCACACAAATGCTACACGTCCTGCAGTTCTTGCTGATGTCGCCCCGATCGAGGAGGGGTGGTCTATGGATCAACTCGCTCAGCGCGAAGCCAATACACGCTCTCCGCTCGGTAACCGAGTGAAGCAATAATTTCTCAACACATTGAGCAGTCAAACAATCTGCCCGGGGCGGGACTCGAACCCGCACGCCAAAAACTGGCAAGGGATTTTAAGTCCCTTGTGTCTGCCATTTCACCACCCGGGCGTAGCATTCTTGAACTTATTCTCATGCTGACTAGTGCGCCAATCAAAAATTCCTTTTTCTAAATCCTTGTACATTTGTTGACGCGAATCTACATTGGTAGGCCGTGGAGTGATGACGCGCCAACCCCGCCAGGGCCGAGAGGCAGCAACGGTAACGTGATCCTCACTGCCACGGTCTTTATTCTGAGGTTGCATTCGCAGAAATTTCAATAGACTCCTCCGCAACTAAGGCGGTTTTCTGCCAAATGTAACGTTTGAGCAATACTTTGAAGGTAGCTGTTAGTGGTACGGCCAGAAGCGCACCAATTAAACCGTCAAATAACAATCCCCAAAAGACAATGGACACCATGACCGTCATAGGATGCAAACCCACAGTGTCGCCTACAATTTTAGGCGTGATGAACAAAGCATCAAGCGTCTGCACCACAGCGTAAACCAGGATGACCAGGGCAGGCAGTTCCCACCCCCCTCCGCCCTGTGCCAGGGCGATCAGAAGTGCGGGGATGGCCGAAATCACTATACCAAGAAAGGGGATCAACCCCACCACGGATAGCAGCACCCCAATGAAAAGTGCAAAATCTAAACCAATCATCTGCAGGCCAATCCAGGTAAGCAAGCCGTTTAGAAAGCTGATGAGTACCTGTCCGCGAAAATATGAAACAAGGTAGTCATTAATCTCTCCCATCACGGAAACGATCTCCGTTTTGAATCCCGAGGAGCGCATAGGCAGGTATTCGTGCCAACGTTTTTTGATGACGGCGGCGCCGTTAAGGAAATAAAATAGATACACGGGCACTAGGACAAAGCTCAGTACAAAACCGGCCGCGCCAAACACACCGCCCAAGCTGCGCTGTACCCAGCCGATGACAGCGTTGGACAGCTCTGGAATACGATTACGCAGCTCAATTTCCAGTTCGTTCACTAATGGGTTGCCCGCATATTTTTCCTGATAGTTTTTTAGCAGAGCTTCTGCAAAGGTGCGCGCCTTGCCGATGAATTCAGGAGCCTGGCTAATAAGACGTCCGCCTTGTTCCCAAACCACAGGGACCAGCCAGATAAGCACAAGCGTGGCCACAAGCAGAAACGAGCCTAGGACTGCGAGTACCGACCCTAGCCGCGGCCACTTGAGCCGATGCATCAGCAGGGTGACGAGGGGATCAAGCAAGAAGGCAAAAATACCTGCTACAGCAATGGGGACGAGCAACGGTTGGAGAAAAGAGAAGACCCGGGCCAAGCCCCAGAGCAGAATGCTGATGCAGGCTATAATGGTGACGATGCATAGCAAATGGAGGGCGAGATTTCGGAGATGTCTCTCTTTTCTGCGCAGTGCCACATGGGCATGTTTTCAAAAACCTACTGCGTAAGCAAGTGGCTTTAGGGGCCTACGGGATGCAAGCGCCTTATGAGGGGATGGGGCTGGGTGTCAGGCCGCCTGGGAATTCGGGTTTGCCCTCTTCGCCTGCCGGCCGGGTTTTAGGTTCTACAGGTTTGGACTGGGTATCGGGAGCAGAGGGCGGACGCGGGGTGGGGGGGCGGCGCATGTAGCCGAGTTTGACGAGGTCAGTGACTTGGTCGCCGTCGAGCGTCTCAAACTCCAAAAGTGTTTCGGCAATTTTGATGAGGGCTTCGCGGTGTTGTTGGATAAGGTCTTTGGCGCGCTGATAGGCTCCATCAATCAGGGCTTTGATCTCGGCGTCAATTTGCTGCTGCGTTTTTTCCGAATGGGAACGGGGCCGGCCAATTTCGCGACCGAGGAAGATAGTCTCGCCCTCTTCGTCGTAAAGGACCATGCCGAGATGGCTGCTCATGCCCCATTCGCAGACCATCTTGCGGGCGTACCAGGAGGCCTGGCGGATGTCGCCACTGGCGCCAGAGGAGATGTCGCCCGTGAAGAGTTCCTCGGCGACGCGCCCGCCCATGATGACGCAGATCAAATCCAGAAGTTGCTTTTGATACATCGAGTAACGGTCTTTTTCGGGCAGGTACATCGTGACACCAAGCGCGGGGCCTCGGGGGATGATGGAAACTTTGTGCAGAGGATCGGTGTGTTCCAGCAGTACGTTGAGCAGGGCGTGACCCGCTTCGTGGTAAGCAGTGTTGCGTTTTTCCTCTTCGGTCATGGCGAGGCTGCGGCGTTCGCGGCCCCAGCGGACTTTGTCGCGAGCCTCTTCTAGCTCAGCTTGGCCGATGGCTTCTTTGTTGCGACGGGCAGCGAGTAGGGCGGCTTCGTTGATCACGTTGGCCAGTTCTGCGCCGGAGTAGCCGGGGGTGCCGCGGGCAATGAGGGCAAGGTCAACCTCAGCGGCAAGTTTGACTTTTTTAGCGTGCACTTTGAGGATTTGCTCGCGGCCCTTGACGTCAGGAAGGTTGACGTTGACCTCGCGGTCAAAGCGTCCGGGGCGCAATAGAGCAGGGTCCAATACGTCTTTGCGGTTGGTAGCGGCGATGATGATGACGCCTTCCTGGGTGTCAAATCCATCCATCTCCACGAGCAGTGCGTTGAGTGTTTGCTCACGTTCGTCGTTACCACCCCCGATGCCGTGCCCACGAGCGCGGCCGACGGCATCGATCTCATCAATAAAGATGAGGCAGGGCGCGTTTTTTTTGCCTTGCTCAAAAAGGTCGCGGACGCGCGAGGCACCCACGCCGACAAACATTTCCACGAAGTCCGAGCCGGAGATTGAAAAGAAAGGGACATCAGCCTCGCCAGCAATGGCGCGCGCCAGCAGAGTTTTGCCCGTGCCCGGCGGGCCGATCATGAGTACGCCCTTGGGGATGCGACCACCGAGTCTTTGGAATTTTTTAGGGTCACGTAGGAATTCCACGATTTCAGTGACCTCCTCCTTGGCTTCTTCGATGCCGGCGACGTCTTTGAAGAGTACGCGGTTTTTGTCTTTAGAGATGAGTTTGGAGCGGGATTTGCCAAAGTTAAAAGCACCCTTGCCGGCGGACCGCAGTTGGTGGCGAAAGATTAGGAAGAGCACAAGCAGCAAAATGAGAAGGGGCAGCAGGGTCATGAAGAGTGCCCCGAGAACATTTTGAGTGTATTTTACGTCGAGGGTTTGGACGCCGGCTTTTTTGAGACGTTCTTCAAGGTCAGGAATGAGGGTGGTGTTGACGACGACACGGTAGTCGCGCTCAATGAAGGCGGGTTTAGCAACTTGTTCGCTTTGTTCTGCCTCAAGATTGGCGTCGGTTTGTTGTTCGGCTGAGTTTCTGGTAGGCTGCACGGTGCTTTTGGGGGCATCCGCGAGGTATTTTCCGACGAGGGTTTGCTCTGTGGTGGAGGTGTCTGTGACGAAGCTGGCGCTTTTGATACGGCCTAGAGCTAGGAGGTCTTCGAAGTCGGGACGGAATTTGAGTGTGGTAATGTTGGCTTCTGACTGCTGGCGGCTGTAGAAGAGCACTGCGACCATCATGAGGATGGAGCCAAAGAGAATGATACTGCGCCAATTTGGGCCGCCGGAATTTTCTGAGCCGAACTTTTCGCTGGGATTACCTTTTTTGTTTTCGGAGTCGTCGGGGTACTTTGGCGGTTCCGGCGGTTTAGTGTCTGACATATGGATTAAACTACGCGGTTTGTGCTGTGGCTCAACTGGAAAGACGCCGCAGGTGAGACTTTCATTGTTGCAGCTTTTTGAGTTTTTTGATTTTGCCGATGAGCGATGATTTCTCCCGACGCGCGGCTGCTGGAGTGATGTGGACATGGGAATGTATGCGAGTTGCCGGGAGAGAAATATCATTTCGAGCATGATTTCTTCAAAAATGTATTTACACACGCCGGCAACATTGATCTAGCATGCTTATTCTGCTGATCGCCGTATGCGGAGGACCAGAAATCTTGTTCCCATGTGCGCGGGATGGGTGAGGGTGTTGAAGGCAGAACACCACTTGGTCCAAGCTTCGTTTGTCATGCCAGAGCGGAGGCGCTCGTGGTCCATCGCGGTAAAGATGTAGGTGAGGAACGAACCTTGGGTTTGGAGCGAAATATGAAGCTCGGGTTGTTGGCACAAGGCCAGGCAAAGTGAAGAGAAGTCAACATCTGCCGTGATGTCGCACAGGCCCGGAGTGCTGTACCAGGGGGTGATTTGTTTGTGGGTGCGAAAGGCGCGCAGTGTATCACCAGGCGGACCGTCTGGTTTGCCGTAGTCAAAAATGAGGATTTCTCCAGTGCAGAGGCGCGATGTGATAGTTCTGAGCCAGCGGGTGGCCATAGGTCGTATTTCAAGAATTTTTGTATATTTTAAATGTTCAAAATATGTTGAAATATTTTCTACATTATTTTTGTGATGTGGAATACCATTTTGTATAGAGCTGTGCACTGGTTGCCCTGTAGAGATTTCGAGGAGTTCTAAGAGGTGGTAGTGCTTTGCGGTTATTGAGACTTCCTGCCAGGTGTCGCCAACAGGTGCAAGGGCGAGCTCATACCAATATTCGCCGTGTTGAATGAAACGACGCACGGGGAACGCGTCGATGAGTTCGTTGCAGTAGAAGACGCCTTGCCAGTGGGGAAGTTGTTCTTCGTGTTCCAGGTGGCGGATTTGGTTTGGTGGCAGCAGGTTGGATAGCGCATGGATTTGGTGTTGGCGGAGATGGGCTTGGGGTTCAATGAGTGTGAGGCGTAGTTTGTTGAGGGGGAAATCGGGGTTAACTTCTGGTAGTTTGCGAAGGATGTCGGCTGCTAGTTGGCCGCTGTGAGCTCCTTGCTCGATGAGGTCGAAATGGCCTGTTTTATCAATGATGTTGAGCTCTCGTTCTACCTTGCAGATGTGCTCGGCAAGGAGTTGTCCAAACTGCTGACCTACAGACACGCTGGTGTAAAAATCCCCTGCTCTGCCGGGCTGTGTATCTGTGCGTGTGTAGTATCCGCCGTTGGGATGATAAAGGCAGGCGTGTATGAACTGATCTGTGGGTATGGGGCCTGCTCGAGAGAGGATGCGGAGATGGTCTTTGAGGTTTTGCTCCAGCCATTCAGGGTATTGGGAGCCGCTCATGAAAGCGGCGTTTGATCAAGGGTGCGACGGAGCTCTCGGCAAGTGGAAACAATATCCGTAGAAGTGAGTATGCCGGAGACGACAACGACGCGACTGGCTCCGGCTCGAATGACTTCAGAGAGGTTGTGCAGTTTGATCCCGCCGATGCAAAAAACTGGTCCAGAAAACTTTTTATGAGCCTCGGGCACTTCGGTAAGGCCGATTGCAGGACGGCCTTGCTTGGTGGGTGTGGGATAGAGGGGGCCAAAGCCAATGTAGTCGGCTTGCTGTGCTGCGGCTTTGGCAGCTTGGGCCGGGGAGTGAGTACTCCGACCGATAATTAAGCCGGGATGTTGTACGCGCAGCGCGGGCAGATCCCCGTCGTCCTGACCGACGTGGAATCCGTCGGCTCCGATATCGGCGGCTATTTGAGGATAGTCGTTGATGATGAAGGGAACTCCAGATTCCTTGAGCAAAGTTATAGCTCTCTTGGCGAGTTCGGCGATTTTTGATGGTGTTAAGGTTTTTGCGCGGAGTTGGATGATATCCACTCCCCCTGCGATCATTTGTTCGAGTACGGATTCCAGCCTCGTGGGCTCAGCGTAGGCGCAGTCAAAGATGCCGTAGAGCCGGGCTTGGGCAAGCGCGGCCAAGGGGTTCATGGAAACTGGAGTGTAATGTTCTCTGAGCCGCGATCGGAGAAATCGTAGCGCTGGCCGTTGAGGTAGAAGACGGCTGCATCTGCAGGCCGGATCGTAACGGTAAATCTGCGGCCCTGCCAGCTCGCGGCAGAACCAGCAGGGAGCACTTCATCCAAAGCGGGTTGGGATGCGGTGTCGTTAACAAATACGCGGACGAATGCTTCGCGGTTTAATTCCATGCGAAGGAGGTTTTCTTCCTGTTGTGAAGGATGTGGGTGATTTTGTGTTTGGTGATGAGGGTAATGGTCAGTGTTTGTAGGACCCGCAGGAGCGACATGGGTCTCGTTTAAAAATTCATCCGGCCCTACGGTAAGTGTGGAGACTTCTAGGGGTGTTATGGGAGAGTTTTGGGAGGTGATACTTTGGGTGTTTGGGAGATTTGTGCGTGTAACGGGGACAGCGCGAGGGATGGCTCCGCGTGTGCCATTGACTCGGACGGCGGGCAGGACAACTTGACCGTTTTGCGAGGAACTCGTCGAACGGAGGGCTGCTCCAATTCTGGCTTGGTAAGCGTCCAGGCGATCGCCTTCGAGAGTGACTTCTTCCTCGGGGATGACGACTTCATCAAGCACAACGAAATCTTCGTCGAGGACGGAGGAGTTGATGTCGGGGACACTCTGAGTCCGGGAAGCTGTATCGTTCCGTGCCAGGCTTTCGGGATATTCCATTTGGTCGCTAGGTTGGCTTGGTACTCTCACGACGCGACCGTTAACAACATTTATAACCTCAACATTGCGGTTAACTGGTGTGGCAACTGCTGTTGTGTTTACGGGGAAATTCTCTGGCAGTACAACAGGCTCTTCGATGTTGGGAAGTGTTTGGATGTTTGTTTCGGGAGGAGTACTAGAAAATGCTGTTTGTTCTTGTGCGGACGAGTTAGTGGGTTCGGTCGAGTTGTCAGGGGATGTGGTTGTAAGACGCACCAGAGGAGGTCTTGCAATGATCATTTGCGGCGATGCGGTGTTTGTCGTCGGAGTTAGAGAATTTAGCGTACTTTCATTCGTCTGGGGTTTCTGTGTGAGATTGGGGTCTTGGGTAGGAATTTTGATGACGGCAGCTGGAGGTACGACAACAGGGTTGTCTGCCGTTGTGTTGTTCATTGGGTTTTGATTAAGACTCGCAGGATTTGAACGCACTGGGGTGTGTAGTTTTTCGCGAGGCACAACTGGTAAATCTTCTTGAGGGAGTGTGGCATCACGAGCAATGGTGATGGATCTGGGGCTGGAGTTTTGCATGGTGTTGTAAACGACCACCACAATCGCTATAAGCACCAGAGCGACGAGACCGGCCATGAGCTTGGAACCCCATTCCTGGGCACGATCGTCCAGACCAACGACAGCCTCCATTTCTCGGGGGCGGTTGGGGATGTCCAGGAAGAGGTTGGTCTCCTCATCCTCGGTGAAACGGGGTGCATCTGGCCGTTTTTCTACGTGGCTCATTACGATGTCGGGGTTCAGTCCGAGTGCTTTGGAGTAAATGCGAATGAAACCGCGGACGTAGCTTTGGCTGGGGAACTCGTCAAGCCTGTCTTGCTCGATCAGTTCAAGTTGATCTGCACGGATGCGTGTCACTTTCGCTGCAGCCTCCAGTGTCCATCCTCGCTGTTCGCGTATGCGTTTAAGTTCCTGACCAACTGCTATTGTTTCTGTATTCTGACTCATATTTTCCTTTAGCCTTGGACTAGTACTTCCCTGGCTTTGGCTCCATTTTCAGGGCCTACTATACCACGGTTTTCTAAAATATCCATGATTCTTGCGGCACGTGTGTAGCCGAGCCGAAGTTTTCTTTGCAGTAGTGAAGTAGAGGCTTTTTTCTCGGTGATAACCAGCTCGATACAGCGCTCGATGAGCTCCTCGTCCTCTTCACCTTCCTCGTCGGCGGCGCCCTTACCGGGTGTCATGATTTTAGTTTGTGCATCCGGTTCATAACTCGGCTGGTATTTTTGGGTGATATGGCCAACGACTTCGAGAACTTCTTCGTCAGAGACAAAGGCTCCCTGGGCGCGGCTAAGTTTCGAGGAGCCTGGTGGAAGGTAGAGCATGTCGCCTTTGCCGAGGAGGTTTTCAGCGCCGGAGTCATCGAGGATAACGCGAGAATCTAGTGATGAAGGCACTTGGAAAGCGATTCTGCAGGGGATGTTCGTTTTAATGACCCCTGTGATGACTTGGGCGCGTGGAGTCTGCGTGGCAAGGATCAGGTGTATGCCCGCGGCACGGGCTTTCTGTGCAATGCGAGCGATGGCCGCTTCGACGTCTTTGGGAGCGGTTTGCATGAGATCTGCGAGCTCATCGATGATGACGACGATGTAGGGAAGTTTGGGTGGTGGAGGTGTTTCTTCGTTGGCTTCTTCATCGGGTAGTTCGGCAAAGTGTTGGGTTATTTTTTCTTGGGAATCTTCGGTATCGTCACTAGGTTCTTCTACTTCTTGAGCGATGGCGGACGAGCTTGTGTTTTGCTGTATGTTTTTTTGTTTAGCGTTGTAAGCAGTGATATTTCGCACACCGAGTCGTGCCATAAATTCATAGCGTCGCTCCATTTCGTTGACGACCCAGCGCAGAGCTAAGAGGACTTTCTTAGGATCTGTGACGACAGGGACAACAAGATGGGGTAGGCCGTTGTAGCACTGCATTTCCACAACTTTGGGGTCAACGAGGATAATCCGAAGGTCATCGGGATGGAATTTGTAGAGGAGACTAAGGATGATAGAGTTTATACAAACTGATTTTCCTGATCCTGTGGTACCGGCGATCAGCAGGTGGGGCATTGCCGCGAGATCTGCCACGAGTGTTTCTCCGTACACGTCTTTGCCAAGGGCGAGCGGTATGCGTGCCTCTGATTTTCGGAAGTAGTGAGACTCGATCAGGTCGCGCAGGGCGACAGGGGTTTTTGTTTCGTTGGGCAGGTCGATGGCAACGCTATCCTTACCGGGGACAGGAGCCAGGATGTTGACGCTTTCTGCCTTCATGGCGCGAGCGATGTCGCGGTTAAGGCTGGTGATTCTATCGACACGTACGCCCTTGGCGGGGTAGATTTCGTATCGTGTAATGGTGGCGCCGCGCGTGATGTCACCTCTGGTAGCGATGATTCCAAATTCCGCGAGTGTTTCGAGCAGCAATTCCTGTCGTGCGGCAAGCTCGTCTGCGCTGGTGGCTGGCTTCGCTGCGGGGGGTGGAAGTCTAAGCAAATTCACAGGCGGTGGGGTGTAATCTTTATAAAGCTGGGCAATATCATGTTGTTTGTGTGATGCCGTGAGCGGTTTGGTTGCGGATGTGTTTGTTATATTTTTTGGCGGAACTTGCACCGCGGGGTTTTCTGAGTCTTGGTTTAATTTGGAGGGAAGGTCTTCAGTTCTTGTAGATTGTGCGGTGTCTATGATCCGGGGCTGCGGACGGATTTTGGGGTCATCGATGTCTTGAAGTAAGAGTCCGCTTTTACGAAGTTCACGCTGGTATTTCTTGCGTTCGTTTTCAAGACGCTTGGCTTCAAGTTCAATACGTTTGATTCTGTCAGCTCGCGAAATTTGATATTGATAGATCAGATTTGAGATCAATTCTGGTATAGCGAGGATAACTTTTATGGGACTGACTTGTGCAATTAAAACTAACAGACTCAAAACGAGTGTCCCAAGAATAATGCCAGTGCCAGGGACACCTAGGTAGGGCAGCATCCAGCTTGCGATTGCTTCCCCGGCGAGTCCTCCCCGTTCTTGGGTGGTAAGTTTGAGGGATTTTTCTATGTCTAGCCCTGTCCACCAGTTAAGGAGTGCAGCACCAGCCAGTACAGCTACGATGAGCTGTGCAACGAATAACTTGTGTGAAAATAGTTTGTTGTTCAAAGAGTAAATTGCACCTGCAAAAAACAAAAGCGGTAGCAGAAAGGACGCCCCACCAAGGACCAAGGTGGAGTACGAAGCGAAAATCAGTCCGAGCTGGCCCAGCCAATTGGTTGTAATACCCGGTGTAGCATTCAGCAGAGGGTCTTCATTGCTGTCGTAGCTCAGTAGAGCAAGCATGGTAAGTGCACTGAGAAAAGCACAGAGTATGCCGCCTAGTTCGCGCCATCCGGTGGTGCTGCTTCCTGCGGAGGGGGAGCCGCCGCGTTGGGGTCGTGTGGGAACACTCACAGAAGAGACCTGAAGTGATTTGACCTTGGTGTGCTGATCGCGATAGGGGTTGATATCAAGGAGCTTTGGGGAGGCAGGCACTGTCCGACGAGCACTTGGGCTGGAGGATTTTTTCGGCGGCATGTGCAGTCTATTCTTAGAGTTACTCATCTTACCAAGAGTCTACCGCGCTTTGCATCAGGTTGACCGCTGGCCCGAAATCCACACTGATCATCCTCCCGTTGCGAGAAACTTCTAAAGTGAGGCGATCAGAAAGACGTGAGCGCCAGGCAACATCTGCCTGCGCGAGGCTCGTGATTTTTTTTCCATTAACTGCGGTTAGCTTATCGCCGAGCTGCAGTGCTTTGGATTCTGCCTGACTGGCAGCTCGCAACCAGATGAGTGTGGGTGCTTGAGACCCTTTCTGTGCAAAAAGAGCACCATAAGGAGGGGCCAGTGGGACCTGTGTTGTGTTTTTGTCACCGCTACTTTTGTAAACAATAAACACCTCTTCCCGCATTCTATCCGCTGCCTGGAGTATGCCGCGGAGGTGATTGATATTTTTCAGCGTGCCTCTCTCTACACGAGAGCGCAAAGCAGTTTGTTCGGCGGTTTCTGTGGATTTTACTCCACGTTTTTCCGCTGTGGCTTGAGCAAAACGGTTTCTAGCTTTAGCCTTTTGGACGTCTGAATCTGTACTGCGTGGCATCATGAAAATATTTACGATTTGGACACCCTCGGGCAGCACGTTACCAGGTGACAACCACAAGTGACTTGTCGTGAAAATTAATGAGTCGCTTTCCTGCGCGGGGAAGATCACTCCTAAAGTGGGGGCAGGTCCGTCGAGGTTAGCAGACAACACAAAATGTGCCGCAAGACTCCATATTAAAATGCCTGCGATACACTTCATGTTGTGTATTTAACAGAGTTTTTCACAATTTCCAACGACTTTTGTAAAAAATACACCTTTCCACAGAACGCATCTGAGGCAGTGAAGTATCTCTCAAACACTAACTCTCAAACTTATTTTCGGTAAGATAAAGCTCTCTGCGAACATTTGTTTGGCACCAAACATCACCGCTTGCGCTCGACTCAGTGGTGCGCATAATGGCTGGATGACGCAAACGACGACTCGCCAAAAACCTGATCTTAAAGTCCGATGGGAAAAGTTACTTGCCCAAAACAACAAGTTGCGAATCCGAGATGCCGCAGCCGAGTTAGGTGTGTCTGAAGCGCAGCTTTTGGCCACAGATTGCGGCGACACAGTTACGCGGCTTGAAGTTAAAAACTGGTTCGAATTCTACAGCCGCTTCAAAGAGCTTGGACGTGTGATGGTGCTCACGCGCAATGATTCCTGCGTCCACGAACGCAAGGGTTCTTACGAGCAAATCACAGAGCAACACGGAGTAGGGTTGGTTCTGGGTGCTGACATTGACCTGCGCATTTTTTTTAAAGAGTGGGCACTTGCCTTTTCTGTTTGCGAGCCTCAGAATGACGGAAGCTTCCGGCGTTCGTTTCAGTTTTTCAACGCAGCAGGCGTT
This sequence comes from uncultured Verrucomicrobiae bacterium, assembly GCA_938005615.1. Lineage (GTDB taxonomy): Bacteria > Verrucomicrobiota > Verrucomicrobiia > JADLBR01 > CALLMV01 > CALLMV01. The sequence continues at coordinate 38,071 of CALLMV010000024.1, read as the reverse complement.
GCGGTGCACAAGGTCTACCTTGAAGACGAAGCCAGAGCACCGATTTTCGATGCATTGACCAAAGAATTCGCTTCTGAAGATCAATCGCCCGAGCAGAGTGTTACCCCCCCTAGCCCGCCTCGTGGTGAAATGCAGGATGAGATGATCGATGTGCAAGGTTTTCGCAAGGCGTGGGCTGAACTCAAAGATACTCACGACTTCTACATGCTGCTTGGAAAATTCCGAGTTGGCCGCCTTCAAGCCATGCGTCTTGCAGCTCCTGAGATGGTAGAGGAACTGCGGGCTGACCAAGCCGAAAGAATGCTGCGCTTGGCGGCAGAAAGAAACATCGAGATCATGTGCTTCGTGAGTAGCGATGGTGTCGTACAAATTCACACCGGCCCAGTAAAAAACATTCAAGCTTATGGCCCTTGGATCAACGTGATGGATCCAGACTTCAATCTCCATCTGCGTGCCGACCACATTCATAAACTCTATCTGGTCCGCAAACCGACAACAGACGGCCTCATCACTTCGGTTGAAGCCTTTGACACCAAAGGCGGGTTGATCGTGCAGTTCTTTGGCAAACGCAAGCCCGGCCTTCCAGAGCGTGAGGACTGGCGCGCACTGTGCGCGGAGTTGAGCCGGGCATGAACAAATGAAGCTGCTCAATAAATTGGGTTTTTAGAAAGGTCTTCTCAAAAAAATCCAGCACAGCATAGCCGCTTGCCCCATGAAGAGCTTCAGAAAGGAATTGTGGTTTGAAGTTCCGCAAAGGCGCGCCTTCATCAATATCACCCCGCAGGTCGAGCAGGCTCTCAAGGAGAGCGGCATTCGGGAAGGCCTTTGTCTCGTCAATGCCATGCACATTTCCGCCTCGGTGTTCATCAACGACAACGAAAGTGGACTCCACCAAGACTTCGAAGTTTGGTTGGAGAAACTCGCTCCGGAGAAGCCTCACTCCCAATACAGGCATAACGTGGGAGAGGACAACGCAGACGCCCACCTCAAACGCACAATTATGGGGCGCGAAGTCGTGGTGGCAGTGACAAACGGGGCTTTAGACTTCGGGCCCTGGGAGTGCATCTTTTACGGCGAGTTTGACGGGATGAGGAAGAAACGTGTATTGATAAAAATTATCGGGCAATAGCTACTATGGTCCTTCCCATTGTTAAATACGGCAATCCCGTGCTACGTATTCCAGGCAAACCGGTTGTCGAAGTCACACCAGATATCCGCGAGCTGGCTGCAGACATGATTGAAACGATGCGTGAAGCCGATGGTGTGGGGCTTGCTGCCCACCAAATTGGCCGCGCCATCCAGCTTTGCGTAATTGAGATCCCCCCGCAGGCTAGCAACCCCGGCGACATGATGGTCAACGGAATGGAGGCAGATATCGCCTCACACATGCCACTGGTATTGATAAACCCTATTCTTACGCCTACTCGGGATAGGGAGACGGCTCAGGAAGGCTGCCTCAGTTTCCCAGAGATTCGAGCGGATATTACACGACCGGCTGGCGTCCAAGTTCGGGCACAGACTTTGGAGGGGCCAGTGGCATTCGACGCTCGAGGACTGCTCGCACGGGCCATCCAGCACGAGGTGGACCACTTGCGCGGAGTGCTTTTCATAGACCGTATGACACCCGGCGCCAGAACAAGACTGGCCCGCGCCATCCAGCAAATCGAGAACGAAACTCAGACTCTGTTGAAGAAATTGGCTGCGAGAAAGTAAATGTCCCGTGCTAGTTGATGATCTCAAAGCTTGAAGCGGGCTGCAGAAGCCTCTTGCGGAATACGTGTGGTGTTGATGAGATCTTTGAGTATCGAATCGGGGGTCTGTTCATTAGCTTCTGCCTCGTAAGTCAGGCCAATTCTGTGTCGCAACACGTCCGGGACGAGTTCCTGCACATGCGCAGGCAGGACGTGATTCTCCCCGCGGATCCATGCAAGAGCTTTAGCAGATTGGTACAGCGCTAGGCTTGCGCGGGGCGAGGCTCCAAAAGAAAGCGTGGCCGGTTTCCCGGGCGCAGGTGTGGCCGCGGCACGTGTGGCCCTGACGATCGCTAAGATATAATCTTGCACAGCCGGAGATACAAACACTTGGTCAACCGCTGCTCGCAAGGAGAGAAGCTCTTCGCTGCTCGTCACAGCTTGGAGTTGAGGAGCACGCGTTACCTGACCCCAGCGCCCCATCATCTCGCGTTCTTCCACTTCCGAGGGGTAGTCCAGTTGTAGTTTGAACAGAAATCTATCGGTCTGCGCCTCGGGCAGGGGGTAAGTACCCTCCTGCTCGATAGGGTTTTGGGTAGCCATCACAAAGAACGGAGCGGGCAGTTTATGAGAAACACCGCCTATCGTCACTTGCCGTTCCTGCATGGCCTCGAGCAAGGCGGATTGCACCTTGGCCGGGGCACGGTTGATTTCATCAGCTAGCACGAGATTGGCGAAGATCGGCCCGATGTGTGTGGTAAACTCGCCGTTTTTTTGGTTGAAGATCATCGTCCCCACGATGTCTGAGGGAAGGAGATCGGGAGTGAACTGGACCCGCTCAAACTTGACACCCAGCGCAGTACCTAGGGAGCGAACCAGGAGTGTTTTGGCCAAACCGGGCATACCTTCGAGCAGGACATGACCATTTGCCAGCAGCGCTACGAGGAGACGCTCGATGATTTTGTTCTGGCCGACTACTGCTTTGCTGATCTCTTGGGAGAGCCGAGTGGCCCAGAGCTGCCCGAATGCGGGCTGAGGAGGCGTGGGAAATGTGGGGGGAAGTTTTGTTGATGCTGGGGGTTCAGGAAATCCAATTGATGTGTTGGCTGCGCTCATGCAAGGGAATATGGGAGGAAGTGTTAAGGGATCGTGTTATTTCGGTTCCTCTGAGTGTTTTGAACATACTCCTCAAAAGGGATGACTTCGTCGGGCTTGGGCTTGCGCACGAGAGTGGCACGGCGCACAACTTCCGATGGCTGGCCAACCGATGAGTTGGCGAGTGCGCCAGTTGATCTGCTGGGATCCACACCTAAGAGAGAAAATCCATGGTCGAACAACAAACGTGCATCCGCCCACTTGTTGGGAGAATCGAGCAGTACAAGGTGCAGTTCACGTCCACCGCGTGTAGCGCTTGCGGCATAGGTGTGACGAGCTGCGCGGGTGTAACCCGTCTTGGCAGGCCCCATTCCAGCATAGCTGCTCAGCAGCCGGTTGGTGGTCGTGTATCGGATCGGTCCCTGCAAAGTTTGCAATGTGCCAGAACTCGTCTCACAGAGCTGCCTGAGTGTGGGGTTGGCGATCACACGACGAAAAATGAGCATCAGGTCGCGAGCGGTTGTGAGCTGTGCGGCATCAGGAAGGCCGTGGGGATTTGTCACCGTAGTATTGCGAGCTCCCAGCTCGCGAGCTCGCGCCTGCATCATACGCACAAAATCTTGCTCAGTGCCTGCCACGTGCGCGGCCAGGACGGATGCAACATCATTGAATGAGCGTACCAGCAGGGCACGCGTTAAATCCATCACCGAGTGGCTGGATCCATTTCGGAGGTTTGCCATGCTTGCGCCTGGTGTACTGATGCGAATATCCTGGGTATTAACACGGGCATGGCCCTGGAGGGCCGTTTGTTCGGCAACAACTAACGCGGTAAGTAGCTTGATCGTGCTGGCCGGCTGGTATTGTTGGTCGGGATTACGAGCATAGAGTACCCGACCTGTAGAACCGTCCACAAGCAGAGCCGCACTGGCCTGGAGTGAATCATCCACTACTGATAATGCGTGAAGATTCGGCAGAAGGTGCAGAGTGCATAAAATACCAGCAAACAGAAAGATGTTCACACGAACACACATGGCATGTGAACTTAGCACGCCTCGCGAGTGTAAATCAAATCTTATCAGGCGTTTTTTTCGTGAGTTTGTTCAACTTTTTCAGCAAAATGTTGTGATGGACATTGCCGTCATATTTGCTGGACAAGGAGCACAATGCGTGGGCATGTGCAAGGGCATCGAAGCCTATCCAGCAGCTCAGAGCCTCTTTGAAACTGCGGGCCAGATTACCGGCTTGCCATTATTGAAACTTTGTAGCGAGGGGCCTCAAGAAGATCTCAATCAAACCGCCGCCGCCCAGCCGGCTCTCTATACTCAGGGCGCAGCAATTTTCAGGGAAATCCTTGCACTTTCCGGCTTGAAGCCGGCTTTCTGTGCCGGTCTCTCTCTAGGGGAATTCACCGCGCACCATGCAGCAGGCAGTATCGGGTTTGAGGATGGATTGCGACTCGTTACAGAGCGTGCCCGCGCGATGCAAGATGCCTGCCGGCAAACCCAAGGAGGGATGATTTCTTTAATCGGTGCCACATCCGATCAAGCACGCGAGATCGCCAAGATCTGTGATGTGGATGTAGCCAACTACAACAGCCCAGGCCAGATAGTGCTTTCAGGTGAGTCGACCCGGCTCGAGCGTGTACCCGAGCTTGCAAAAGAACGTGGGATAAAACGTGCGATCCCGCTGAAAGTTTCTGGTGCATTTCACTCCCGCCTGATGCAACCTGCGGCAGAGCGCCTTCGCACTGCTCTTGAATCGACCAACTGGCGCACGCCGTCATGTCCAGTGCTAGCGAATGTGACTGCGGAGCCTGTCACTGAACCATCAAAGATTTCTGAATTGTTGGAGCGGCAGGTGACTGGATCTGTGCGCTGGGATGAATCTATCTGTCGTATGCGCGATTTGGGCGTGCGTGTTTTCCTCGAGATTGGCCCGGGCCAAGTGCTCACAGGCCTCAACAAACGGATAGATCCAGAACTTACTACTTTTAGCTGCGAGGATTTTACGCAAATCACGGAAGTAGTGACAAAACTTAGTAATTTTTAGTAAGTATGTAAATTTTTTTGATTCATGTAACTCATATTACTAAAAAAACTGAATTTAGAAATTCTTGAGTAGATTAAGATAATTAGAAGCATCAGCATAACTTACTGTTAGTCAGTTGTAACTTATATACGCCTTTGAGACCAGTAAGTAGTATATTCAGATTCCTCTTGCCTTAACTTCAAGTGCCTATCAAGGATGATTAGCAAATAAGATTTCGTGCTTGGGCGAGCACGTTTTCGGCGGTGATGCCGAATTCTTTGGCGATGCGTTGGTAGGGGGCACTGGCGCCAAAGCGATCGATACCGATCATCCTGCCATGTTCGCCAAGGTATTTGTGCCAGCCGAGGGAGATGCCGGCTTCGACGGCGAGGCGTTTTTTGACGGCGAGGGGGAGCACCTGATCTTTGTAGGTCTGGAGTTGTTGTTCGAAGATGTCCCAGGAGGGCATGGCGACGACGCGCACGGCGCGGCCTTCTTGGCCGAGTTGTTCGGCGGCTTGGAGGGTGATGTGGACTTCGGAGCCGGTGGCAAGGAGCAGCAGTTCGGGGGTCTTGCCGGGCTGGCTTTCCCAGAGGATGTAGGCACCGCGGCGCATGTGTTCGACGGGGGCGCATTTGGTGCGGTCGAGCACGGGAATGTTTTGGCGGGTAAGGACGAGGATGGTGGGGCCGTCCTTGCGTTCGCAGGCCATGAGCCAGGCCAGGGCGCTTTCGTTGGCGTCGCTGGGGCGGATGACGGAGCAGTTGGGGATGGCACGGACGGTGGCGAGGGTTTCGACGGGTTCGTGGGTGGGGCCGTCTTCGCCGACAAAGACGGAGTCGTGCGTCATGATGAAGATGCCTTGGACTTTGGAGAGGGCCATGAGGCGGATGGGCGGGCGCATGTAGTCGGTGAAGACGAAGAAGGTGGCGCCGTAGGGGATGAGTGCGCCGTAGTAGCCGATGCCGGCGACGATGGCGCCCATGCCGTGCTCGCGGATGCCAAAGTGGGCGGTGCGGCCGGCGTAGGAGTTTTTCTGGAAGGAGCCGTAGTCTTTGTGCCAGGTTTTGGTGGAGGGGGCCAGGTCGGCACTGCCGCCGAAGATGTTTTTGATTTCGCCCATGAGGAATTTCTGGGCTTCGCCGGCGGAGTTGCGTGTGGCTTGGGGTTTGGCGTCGGCGGGCCATTGGGGGAGGCGGGCAGCGATGTCGGCGGGGATGTCTTTGCGCCAGAAGGATTGGTAGAGGGCGGCTTTTTCGGGGTGGGCGGCGGTGTAGCGGGCGAGGAGGTCGTTCCAAGCGGCTTCGTCGGCGGCCCAGCGGGGGCGAAGGGCAGCGAAGTGGGCTTTCACTTCGTCGGGCACGAGGAATTGGGCGTCTTCGGGCCAGCCGAGGTTGCGTTTGGTGGCGGCGACTTCTTCGGGGCCAAAGGGGTCGGAGTGGGCTTTGGGTTGGCCTTGGAGTTTGGGGGAGCCAAAGCCGATTTTGGTTTTGGCGATGATGAGGGTGGGCTGGCCTTTGGTGACGCGGGCTTCGCTGATGGCGGCGCGAATTTGGTCGTGATTGTGGCCGTCAATCTGGATGACGTGCCAGTGGTAGCCACGGAAGCGGGAAGGCACGTCGTCGGAGTAGGCGAGTTCGGTGCGGCCTTCGATGGAGACTTGGTTGTCGTCGTAGATCCAGATGAGGTTGTCGAGGCCGAGGTGGCCGGCGAGGGCGGCGGCTTCGTGGGAGACGCCTTCCTGAAGGTCGCCGTCGGAGACTATGGCGTAGATGTGGTGGTCGCAGATGGGGTGTTCAGGCGTGTTGAAGGTGGCGGCAAGGTGTTTTTGGGCGATGGCCATGCCGACGGAGTTGCCGGTGCCTTGGCCGAGGGGGCCGGTGGTGCATTCGACGCCGGGGGTTTCGTGAAACTCGGGGTGGCCGGGGGTGAGGCTGTGCCACTGGCGGAAGTTTTTCAGTTGATCGAGGGTGACGGCTTCGTAGCCCGTGAGGTGGAGAAGGGAGTAGATGAGCATGGAGCCGTGACCGGCGGAAAGGACGAAGCGGTCGCGGTTGCGCCAGGCGGGGTTGGCGGGGTTGAAGCGGAGGTATTCGCTAAAGAGGATGGCGGCGATGTCGGCGCAGCCCATGGGGAGGCCGGGGTGGCCGGATTGGGCTTTTTCAACGGCATCGAGGGTGAGGGTGCGGATCGTGTTTGCAACGAGGTTGAGTGTGGCGGTGTCAGCTTGGGTTGTGGTGTTCATAAATTTGGTTTGTGATTTTGGTTATGGGAGAGTCGCTCTGGGGACAACATTTTTGTACGCCTTTTTCAGCTTTGAGCGGTCGGTTGCTTAGGGGAATATTGGTGGCTGAGAGAAAGGGTTACAGGTTGTTGAGGCAGTGCTTTATACAACAACAAAAAATTTGCGTATAATTATATTAAAATATGCCAATATTAAAATATTCTTTTCTATTAATGAATGAAGTGCGATTTGAAGGGGGAGGTCGATTTGAAAGTACGGCTGGTGTAGTGCGGGATGAGTTTGTGAGTTAGACCTGATGTGATTGGCCGTTGAAACGAAGGTATGTTGGACGTTTAAGGAGTTTTTCGTAGTCTTTGAGCAGGCGGATGCCTTCGTTGGGTTTAAGGCGATCGGCGCGGATAGCAGCATCCACATGTGCTTTCATCTCCTCCGTAATCTGGTGGATGTTGTACTGGACGTTGGCCAGGACTTCCGCGTTGGTTGAGCCGGGGATGGCTTCTTCGATGTAGAAGCCGTCGTCTTCATCTGGGTCGAGGAAGACGTGGGCTTCATCAACTGTGCCGAAGAGATTGTGGATGTCACCCATGACGTCCTGGTAAGCTCCGATGAGGAAAAAACCAAGGAGGTAAGGTGAGCCGTTTTGCAGGGGGTGTTCTGGGATGGCGTGTAGTGGGAGTGTGGAGGTGATGCCTTCGTGGTTGACGAAGGTAGAGACTTTGCCGTCTGAATCGCAGGTAATGTCCACAAGTGTGCCGCGGGTAATCGGCTGGCGGTCGAGGCCTGTGATGGGTAGGACGGGAAAAAGTTGTTTGAGAGCCCAGTGGTCAAGCAGGGATTGGAAAACAGAAAAGTTGCAGGTGTACTGTTCAGCCAGGGAGCGACGCAGGGAGAGGATTTCTTCGGGTGGCGAGGGGTCTGTTTCGTAGGTTTTTGTGACTTCTGTGCAGATGCGCCAGTAGAGGTCATCAATTGCGGCTTTGGAAGGAAGGTCGAGGATGCCGAGTTGGAACATGGTGTCGGCTTCCTCGCGGATTTGCATAGCATCATGGAGGGCTTCGCGGGGGTTATCTGTGACAGTGTTTTGGAGTATTTCGAGAAGGTCTCTCACATGGCGGTGGAGGCCGTCGGGTTGAGGTAGTGGGCGTGAGGCACGCGTTTTTTGAAGTGTACCGAATGCTTCGACGACGAGCAGTGAGTGCTGCGAGACGATTGCGCGGCCGCTCTCGCTGACAATGTGCGGGTGAGGAACTTTTTCTTGGTTGCACACTTCAGCAAGGTGATAGGTGACATCGGCGCAGTACTCTTGGGTAGAGTAATTGGCCGAGGATTCTGAGGGAGAATGTGAACCGTCATAGTCAATACCGAGACCTCCGCCGACGTCGAGGTATTCTACAGGAAAGCCAAGGTGGCGGAGCTGGGCGTAGTAACGTGCAGCTTCGCGAACGGCTTTTTTTACGATCTGGATATCAGGAATCTGCGAGCCAACATGGAAGTGGACGAGGCGAAGTGCATCAGTGCGGCCGGTGGACTTTAGGAAGTTAGCTGCTTCCATGAGTTCTGTAGAGGAAAGACCAAACTTAGCATCTTCGCCGGAGGAGGTGGCCCATTTACCAGCGCTTCGGCATTGGAGTCTGACACGGATGCCGATGAGAGGATCGGCTTGCATTTCTTCGGAGGTCCGAATGATGAGAGGAATCTCTGAGGCTTTTTCAGCGACGAGGATGATTTTTTTTCCGAGTTTACGGCCCATGAGGGCTAGGCGTACGAAATCGGAATCTTTGTAGCCGTTACAGATGATCAGGCTTTCAGGATCTTTGTGCAGGGCGAGGGCGGCAATTAGTTCAGGTTTGGAACCCGCCTCTAGACCGAAGTTGTATGGCTGACCAGCATCGAGGATTTCTTCAACCACTTCTCGAAGTTGGTTAACCTTGATAGGGAAGACGCCGAGGTATCTGCCCTGATAGTTATGGTCTTCTATGGCTTTGAGGAAGGCTTGATTGAGGGTGCGGACTTTGTGTCTCAAAATATCTTGAAAGCGTATCACCAACGGGAAGCTGAGTTCGTGGGCACGTGCAGCTTCGATGACTTTGACGAGATCTAACGCAGGGCCTTCTTCAGGAAGTGGAGTAACGGCGATGTTACCTTTCTCGTTGATAGAAAAGTAAGGGGCGCCCCAGTTGTGAATATTGTAAAGGGCTGCGGAGTCTTCCACCGTCCATGTTTGCTGCGGGGACGTATTTTCATCGAGAGTGGGAATGAACGAAGTGTGAGAGCTTGGGGGAAATTCCGCGATGTTCTGCATTTTTAAAAATTGGATATCGAGCTTTCTGTGATGTCAAACAAGTTTGCAGTAAAATTGTTTTGTTTCTTGTGCAGGACAATCGTGCAAATTTTATTTGGCTTGATATTGTTGATGAATTGTTAATGTTGTGCTTTTGTTCGTTTAGGCTTTTATGTCAAAACTATTGCGAACTCCTCTTTACGAATCTCAAATTGCTAGTGGCGCGAAAATGGTGGATTTTGCTGGTTGGGAGATGCCCGTCAGCTTTGGGAGTATCATTGATGAACACCGTGCTGTGCGCGAGAAAGCGGGGATTTTTGACATATCCCACATGGGTGAACTGGTTTTTCGCGGACCTAACGCGGCTGAGAAGTTGGAGAAGGTTTTTTCAAGACGTGTTAGCGACTTGGACATCGGAGCCGGCAGATATGGTCTACTGTTGACTGAGCAGGGCACCGTAGTAGATGATCTCATCATCTACAGAACTGACGTTGAGGAGTTTTTTGCTGTAGTGAACGCGTCGCGCATTTCGGCTGATGTTGCACACATTCAGCGTTATTGCGGGACTGATTGGTTTGAAAATCAAAGCAACAGCTGGTCGGCATTGGCCTTACAAGGGCCTGTGGCTGTTAAGTTATGGGAAAGCTACTCCCAAAATGCGGCTCCTGCCAGGTTTGGAATCGCTTCGTTAGCACTTGGAAAGGTCAATCTGCTTGTAGCACGGACTGGTTACACGGGTGAAGATGGTGTGGAGATCATTGTGCCGTCGCAGGATGTGGTTGATATTTGGAAAGCACTACTAAGCCGGGGTGCTGCACCGTGCGGCTTAGGGGCTAGGGATTCACTGCGCGTAGAAGCAGGGTACCCGCTCTATGGTCACGAATTGAGCGAAGAACTGACGGCTCTAGAGTCAGGTGCAGGTTGGGCTGTGGACTTTACTAAAGAGAAAGAATGGCTTGGGTCAACAGCTTTATCTGGGCAGAAGCAAAAGGGTGTATCTAAAAAGTTAGTTTATCTCACTTCCACAGACAAATCGGCTATACCTAGGGAAGGATACAAACTTTTTAATGCGGATGAGCAAGTAGGGTATGTCACAAGCGGTGTTTTTGGCCCCACCGTCGGCAGCGGTGTAGGCATGGCTATTGTAAATTCCCCTTACTTCTCTACAGAGTCCCAATTGGATATGGAAGTGCGCGGTCGCAGGTCTAGTGTTTCAATCTTTAAAAAACCTCTCTATAAAGCTAAGTAAAAACTATGAACATACCGAACGACTTGAAGTACACAGAAACTCATGAGTGGGTGCGTATTGAAGGTGATGTAGCAACAGTCGGTGTTACTGACCATGCGCAAGCTGAGTTGACCGACGTGGTGTTTGTGGATTTGCCGCAGATAGGCAAGAAACTTAAGCGTAAGGAGCCCGTGGCTGTGATTGAATCAGTTAAAGCGGCTTCAGATATATATACACCTGTTTCGGGCGAGGTTATTGAGACGAACGCTTCTGTCAAAGACAAGCCGTCCTTAGTAAATGCTGCACCTTACACTGAGGGTTGGCTCTTCAAGTTGAAGATGACCGAAACTCAAGATATGCAGAGTTTATTGACTGCCGAATCCTATAAAAATTTGCTTGGCGGATAATTCCAACAATATGCACGCACCACTCGAACCTGTTGTGAGTTCTTCAGAGGAGCCGAGACCCTCGGATTTTGAACCTAGGCATACAGCCCCCAACCCTGAAAATATCCAGTTAATGTTGCAAACCTGTGGTACATCAAATCTCGATGTCTTCACCGCAGAAATCCTTCCTGAAGAAATCCCCAGTGTAGAGAGGCTTCAATTGCCTGAGCCATCCGATGAAATGAAGGCCCTTGAAGAACTGAAGCTCAGGCTTACGAAAAACAAATGCTACCGTTCACTCATCGGGATGGGTTATTCAGACTGTATTACGCCAACGGTTATTCTTCGAAATATTTTGGAGAATCCAGGTTGGTACACATCATACACGCCTTACCAAGCTGAAATTTCGCAGGGTCGGCTGGAAGCAATGCTCAACTTCCAAACCATGGTGACTGACCTCACTGGTATGGATGTGGCAAATGCTTCTCTCTTGGATGAGGGGACCGCCGCGGCTGAGGCAGTAACCATGTGCTTTGCAAGACGCAACCCTGAGAAATCGAATTTACTATTAGTGGATTCAGGCGTTCTTCCGCAAACCGCTGCTGTCGTGACAACACGCTGTCAACTCTTAGGTATAGCTCTTGAGCAAGCAGATTTGGAAACTGTGCAGTTTGAATCCAAAAATGCTTTTGCAGTTCTCATCTCATGCCCTGCCGCGGACGGAAAGTTAAAAAAACTTGAGGAGATCACAGAACGTGCTCAGACAGCCGGTGCCCGTGTGATTGTGGTTGCTGATCTGCTTTCTCTCACATTGTTTAAACCTCCCGGCCAAGTTGGTTCGCGAGGAGCTGATGTGGTGGTCGGTAGCGCTCAGAGGTTTGGTGTTCCCATGGGATATGGTGGACCCCACGCGGCCTTTTTTGCGACTCGCGATGAATTTAAAAGGTTGATGCCAGGCAGAGTTGTGGGCATTTCGCGCGATGCAGATGGGCAGCCGGCTTACCGATTGGCTATGCAGACGCGCGAGCAGCACATTCGTCGAGACAAAGCGACGAGCAACATTTGCACCGCACAGGTTTTGCTAGCCGTCATAGCTGCGATGACGGCTATCTATCATGGTCCACATGGTTTGCGAAATATTGCTCTGCGGATTCATGGGCTGGCGCGTCAACTCGCTAGGCTGACTGCTACATGGAAGAAAACTCTACACAGCGAGTTTTTTGATACCTTGTGCTGGGATGTCACCCCCGAAGAATCCGAACAGATCAGAATACGAGCAGCAAAGCACAAAATTAACTTAAATCATTTCCTGACGGGTAAGCTGACTGTGACTCTTGACGAGAAAACCTCCGCCGAGGAAGTACTCCTTCTTGCGGAAATACTCACAGGTCAACCTTGTAACGAATCATTGCATTCTCTCAGAAAAGCACTTGAGGCAGATTGTGCGGCTATCAATACATCGCTACGGCCTGCGACGGACTATTTAACCCATCCCGTCTTCAACTCCTACCACAGCGAGCATGCGATGCTGCGTTACCTTAAGAGGCTTGAGAACAAAGACATTTCACTCACACACAGCATGATTCCTCTCGGGTCATGTACTATGAAACTCAATTCCACCTCGGAGATGATCCCGCTGACGTGGCCAGAGAACTGCTCTCTTCACCCACTCTGTCCGCCTGAGCAAGCCAAGGGCACCCGAGAAATCGTACGTGATTTAGAGAAATGGCTCGGTGAAATCACTGGTCTGCCGGCCGTATCCCTCCAGCCTAATGCGGGTTCCCAAGGCGAGTTTGCCGGGCTTCAAGCCATCAGAAAATATCACCAAGCCCGCGGAGAGGATCACCGTCGCGTGTGTCTGATTCCTGTATCTGCGCATGGTACTAACCCGGCCTCGGCAGTAATGGCGGGGTTGAGAGTGGTTCCCGTTACATGCGACGAGCAGGGAAATATCTCTCATGCCGATTTGAAGGAAAAAATCTCAGCCCACAGTGATGAGCTTGCCGCAATCATGGTCACTTATCCATCAACGCACGGAGTTTTTGAAAGCGGCATCCGGGAACTTTGCCGGATGGTGCACAAAGCCGGGGCGCTTGTGTACATGGACGGTGCAAACATGAACGCGCAAGTGGGACTTTGCCGTCCAGGAGATTTTGGTGTGGATGTTTGCCATCTTAATTTGCACAAAACCTTCTGCATACCGCACGGAGGGGGAGGTCCTGGTGTTGGGCCGATTTGTGCGACCAAGAAACTGCGCCCTTACCTCCCCGGCCACTGCTTGATAAATAACGGTGCTGGCTCTGTGAATGCAGTGGCCTCAGCCCCCTGGGGAAGTGCCAGCCTCTTGGTGATTCCTTGGATGTATATTCGGATGATGGGTGCAACAGGCCTTAAGCGTGCCACCCAAGTCGCAATACTTTCTGCAAACTATATTGCAAAGCGTCTCTCTACGCACTACCCCGTCCTGTACACCGGGCGAAATGGCCGGGTCGCGCATGAGTGCATTTTAGATTTACGCCAGTTCAAGAAAATCGCAGGAATTGAGGCGGAAGATGTAGCCAAAAGGTTAATGGATTTCGGATTTCATGCGCCCACAATGTCATGGCCAGTGCCAGGCACTTTGATGATTGAACCTACAGAGAGTGAGCCGTTGGATGAGTTGGATCGTTTCTGCGAAGCAATGATTGCGATTCGCCAAGAAATCGAAGAGATCATCCAGGGTAAATTGCCTCCCGATGACAATCCTCTGAAAAATGCCCCGCACACGGCTGCTCAGTTGCTTACTGAGGACTGGACACATCCTTATTCTCGCCAACGCGCTGCATATCCCCTGCCATGGGTCCATCAGCGCAAATTCTGGCCACCAGTGCGTCGAATAGACAATGTGTGGGGCGACAGGAATGTAATCTGCACTTGTGCAAGTGTCGAAGAGCTAGCAGCTATAACGAGCGAGAGCTGAGCATTTTTTAGCACAGCCACACCTACTGAAATAATTGCTTACTTGTACGCTTTGTCCCTTACGGGTTAGCGACCATAACGGCGGCCCCAGTGATACCTGCGCTATGCATTTCCCTCAAGACTCGCTCGGCTTCAGCGCGTGTGTTGTAGGGTCCGAGTTGTGCTCTGTGGAATGTGCGTCCACCCACCTCTGCTTGTTGGACGCGGGTTGGTCCGTTAATGAAGGGTTGATTGAGGACTTTTTTTGCGGCATCGGAATTGCTAAATGAACCTAGTTGCACGACCCAGAGGTTCGCATCGCCTGCAAGCCTGTCGGTGGCGGCCGCTGCCGCTGAGTTAACGGTTTGTGCGGCGGAGGTCGTTGTGCGTTGGATTGTTCTGTCTGCGGATGTCGTTGTGTGTGCAATTTGCCGATTGACGTTGCCAACGCTTGCAGTTGTCGTGGAAGAGATTTGACGCGAAGCCTGATCTGCGCCTGCAGCAGTGGTCCGTGCGGGTGCTGCTGCGGTTTGACCCATTCGTTGGACATCTGCGGGTACGCCCATACGGGCCAGGAGCTGGCGGGTTTCTGTTTCCAGCACTTGTACACGCACTCGTGCGAGTCCCTGCGCTTTCATATCAAGTTGTTGTGCGGCTTTGCGGGAAAGATCGATGATGCGGCCTTCAACAAAAGGACCACGATCATTGATGCGAACGATGACCGATTTGCCGTTGTCGAGTCTCGTCACGCGCACGACTGTTGGCATGGGCAGTGTGGGATGGGCGGCCGTCATGTCGTTATGGTTGTAACGTTCTCCCGAGGCTGTGGGTTTGCCGTGGAAGCCTTCACTGTACCAGGAGGCCAGACCGATTTCGTCATAATTCCAATCAACCGCGGGGACGTAGGTGCGTCCGCGGATGGTGTAGGGACGCCCGACCTTGTAATCGTGCTTTGGTTCAGAAAAAGAGCTGCTGCTGCTGCTAAAGTTGTCACTGAAAGTAGCACAACCACTGAGAAGAAGCGTTATGAAAAGTAAGAATGTGAAAAGCGCGAGTTGGTGGAGTGAAGTTTTTAACATTTATAAATATTATGTTAGTAATTATGTCTGGTCAACAGCACTACTCGAAACTAGTTTTATTTAATTTCACCACTTTCGTTGATGTCAGTGGATTATTTTTGATTTAACAAGTTACGGTGCCCTAGCAGATGAGTTTTCCCAGTGTCTACCTTGAACCAACGGCAAAAGTAGCTTGGTTCTGAGAAACCTATTGTGTGGGAAACATCAGCCACTCGATGACCAGCCGATAGGGGTTTTTTTGCTTTTTCGATACGCAGGGAGTTGCGTAGCTGACCAAGCGTGAGGCCGCACTGCTATTTGACTAAGCGGTTGAGGCAATCAAATTGCAGGCCACAGGCAGTGGCGATCTCGGGTAAACTTTCATTTTGGCGTAACGGATCATTCATGAGCTGGCGCACCTTGCGCTTTTATCATCGATGGTCCACGGGGCTGAGCGGGTGTTGTCAAGCCAAGCGAGCAGAGCAGTTGATCCAGTATGAGCGGCAGAAGGGCTGTGATCCTGGGGCTTTGAGTAGGGTCTTTGGGTTGTGGGTATCGCAACATACCAGAGGGTAGGCGGCGCACATCGCTAAGCTGTGTGCGTGTGAGTTGCGAATAGATCGGAAGCGCTGGCACCGAATTGAGCAAAACATCCCAAGTGGAACAGACAGGACGCATCTGGTATGTCTCACGGAAAGCATGACGCACTCCTGCGGGAATTACAGACGACTGTGCCGCTTCTCACAGGAATTTCCGGTTGTTTAGGGAAGACTTGAGCACCGCGGCCCACAAGATACAGAAGTATTTTGGCATGTTTGTGTACACCTGCGGTGATGGTTTTACGTTCAACCAAATCTTTGTTGATCTGGAAATGCCTTAACTCCAGGAACGGTAATCTCAACCCGATGTCTTGGATGTGCAGAGGGCGATATTCTTTCACTCAAAAAAATGGGTCGGGTGGGGATCGAACCCACGACCAATTGGTTAAAAGCCAACTGCTCTACCACTGAG
Organism: uncultured Verrucomicrobiae bacterium; assembly: GCA_938005615.1. Classification (GTDB taxonomy): domain Bacteria; phylum Verrucomicrobiota; class Verrucomicrobiia; order JADLBR01; family CALLMV01; genus CALLMV01. Next base: position 22,111 of record CALLMV010000024.1, on the reverse strand, counting down.
CTACCGACCCTTAATGGCGGTAGTATTCTTTGGAATGACAAAAATTACAAGTAATTAGAGCTCTTTTTCGATTAGACTAAAACTGTCGACATAATTTTTTAGTTGAGGCAACTGCCTCGGTGTCAGCAATAGCAAATCACATTGTGTCTCTCTAAATTTAAGGCAGCTACAGCAAGCAGCCGAGCTTCGTAAAATCCTCCTACTGAGATAATCAGTGCGAGCAGAATTTATCTGTCAACTTAGTGATGCGTGGAGGATTCTGTATATTCCGTACAAGGCACATCCTAATGGTATTTGCGTGCTGTTTACAAGGTTGGGCGCTAACCAACTATTATTCGCCTGCCAATCTCATATCCACTTTAATTTCGCAAAATTAATCTCAAAAAAAATATACCGACGTTATTTGAGGTTGTTTTAGTTTTGGCTCTCATTCATGCAGATTTAATGGGGCAAGGGTGAGATTTTCTTACGAACGCTTGTAAAACACTAGGCGCGCGGGGGTAAGTAATTATGAATTTAATAATACAAAGAACTTTCTTGCCCGAATAAGTCCATTATAATTTGCTAAATTTCTTGTACCTGATCCCAAGAGCAAGGGGTCTGTATGTTGATCTAGTTCAGGACATTTACGTTTTGTCAGCCGTAGCCGATGCCATTGAGTCACCATACCGCTACATTAAAGGTGCAGTTTGTATGTAGATTTGTTTGCAAATCTAGTTTAAATCGGAATTAGATTTGGATTATAAGAAAACAATTTTATGTAACTCCTCCTGACTATTTTCTCAATCCGGAGAAGTAAATTAAACCTGTATCTGATGATGATTATAACATTGATAAGAATAAACAATCAGCTTTTGGCTTAATTGGAGTTGAACGAAAAATGTTCTTATCAGCTGAGCCTTATCTAAGCCTTATCTAAGGCTTATCTATTACGAGTTGATTCAGTAAACAAATTTGTGCTCGGGGTATGAATCTTAATTAATTCCATTTGAAATATTTCGAGGTATTCAGGCGGCTCCTAACAAATGCAAAACAAAAACAATTATTCTAAGACAATAGATGAAGATTAATTTTTGGGAATATGTTATTCTGTCCTGACCGTAAGCAAACTAATCATTCGATGCTGCGTTGTTGGTAACTTGATTTTTCACATAAATTTGACTACTACCCAAAGAGAGAACATAATCCTGCCTATGCCCAGTCATACTGAATCCGAAGACAATCGTGAACACGATGCAGCCGATCCATCAGCCTTTGAGACGGCGAACAATGGCTCGCTGGAACATGAAGACACGCAGGACTTGGAACGCCCAAAATCTTTTGGGCCTTTAGCATTTTTGATTTTGTTTGCGATTGGAGCAGTCATTGGTCTGGTTGCATTTTTTGGCGTTCCTGCGGCACTACCTTTGTATTCTTTTTGGCGCGTAGAGCAACAGCTTCAACAAGCGGAAAACTTACTAAATAGTTCAGATGGGCGTTCAGCCCAGATCATGCTCCGCAACGCCTACCGCCATGCCACAAATCTTCCACCGACGGACGAACGAAGAAAAACGGTATTAAAACGCCTGCTGATTCTTATGTCTGAGGCATCACGGCAGACCGGGGATACAGATTATCCGGTTTTTATGGGAATGGCATTGGAACTAGATCCAAAGGATGAGCAGCTCGCTGTACGCACAATCCGCGCAGTAATAGAATCTCAGCGTCAAGAATTGGCCAATTTAATTGTGCCATTAGTGCTGCAAAATTTTTCCGAAAACCCTGAAGTTCTTCATTTGGTAGGAATTATGTTGCTCGAGCGTGGAGAGCTCGATGCTGGTTACAACACCCTCAAGAAAGCGCTTGATCTGGCACCTGATAAAAAAGCAATTAAATTATCTTTAGGCACGATTGAAGCTTTGTCTAAAGACGTTGAGGTCGCTGAGCGCGGAATAAAGATTTTACTAGAAGCCCGCCAAGATCCTGAGTTTTACAAAGTAGCTACGAACTCCCTTGCGGAAATTTATTCACTAAACAACAAGCAGAGATCGTTGGAGCTTTGGGAAGAATTGATTCAAAAGCATCCCGACGAATTCGATTTGCGAATCAAGAAAATTCTTGTTCAGCACAACATCAATCCTGAGTTGACCCGTCCCGAACTCGATCGTCTCTGGGCACAGTTTAACAAACTGCCTGACAGACTCCAAATTATTATCCGTGCTCTGAGTCTTTTAGGTGTAAGTAGCTCCCGCGAATTACTTGATCGCTTACCTGCTGTGGACCGTGTCACTCCTCCAGCCATGCTCCTACAAATCACCTTAGATGCCAGTGAGCAAAAGTGGCCAGAAGTCTTACACACAGCGCGCGAACTTTCTCAAAACCAAGAAGCACCTACACATCAGCAGGTTGTTGGCTGGCTATGGATGGCACGCGCCCAGCGTATGTTGGGCAACGATGATGTTGTTAGCACCAGCTTGAGAAATGCGGCACAGAAAGCAGGTGATTCAGCCCAACTACTCCTGTTGTGCGCGCAGCAACTCGAGTCTTGGAATATGAATACAGAGGCCCAGATCTTTTATCGCCAAGCAGCTAAACTAGGTGGGCCTGCGCAATTGCTAGCCCTAAACAACATGGCTCGCTATGCACAATTCCAACGCAATTCGAGCGAGTTGATGGAAATTTATGAGATGCTCTACAAAATACAGCCAAACAACGCGTTGGTTTTAAATAACCTGGCTGCTCTCCTCCTAATGCGAAATCAGGACTTGCCTCGTGCTTTGGATCTCATCCAGCAAGTTTATTTGGCCAACAAAGCCAACCAACGGATACCGCAAATTGCTGACACTTACGCTCTCGCATTGGCGCTTAATGGACGTGTCGCGGAGGCGTTGGAAATCTACAGTACTGTACAAATCAATGCTCTCGATAATCCTGCGATTCGTCTGCACCTTGCAAGAGTACTCAGTTTGGCAGGTAAGCGGGATGAGGCTTGGCAGATTATTCAGCCCATAAATTCCAAAGATTTATTTCGCGAAGAACAGGAACTTCTTGAGCAGTTACGCCGCGAATTACTCTAGCCCAGCTCACAAGTAGCCGCAGATTAATTCCCACAGTAGTAAACGCTCTTCATATACATTTTTAGGAGGTTTGCAAAAATCACTGTGAGGCTAAAAGATAGTAGATGAGTCTAATCGAAGAACTCGTAGAGATCGCCCGTGATTCTGGAGCGATGGATCCGGACAAATGTCGCTCCACCCTTTTGGAGGCAGCCGAACAGCAGCGCTCTCTCATCTCCAGTCTCCTCGATGAGAAATTGGTGGACGAGCCCAAATTCCTTATGAACGTGAGTGAGCGATACAGCATTCCTTGGAGTACTGAACCTTCGCCTACTGTGCCTGCAAATATTCGTGAACAGTTCCCCGCTGCTGTGGCGCTACGTTACCATATTTTGCCACTGGAGCAGGATGAGGAATCTCTGTGTGTTCTGACGTATGATCCTTTTGATTTCATGGCCCGCCAAGCGATCATGCAGGTTGTTCAGTCCAAGGTGCGATGGAACATGTGCACGCGCAGGCAGATTCTTGCTGGGCTAAGAACAGGCTACGGAATTGGGGCCGAAGTCTTTGATCAAATCATGGAAGGCCGCCTTGACGAGGACATCTTGGAAAGCCTCAAACAAGAGACTACCGTGTTAGATGCTGAGGACTCTGAAGCCTCAGTGGTGAAGTTTGTTAATCAGATCCTGCGTGAAGCTCTTGCTGAGCGTGCCACAGACATTCATATCGAGCCGCTGGAGAATGATCTGCAGATACGCTACCGGATCGACGGAATGCTCCAAGAAGTGCCCGTGCCCGCACAAATCAAACTGTTACAAGCCTCGGTTATTTCCCGCATTAAAATCATGGCCAATCTAGATATCGCTGAAAGGCGGCTGCCCCAGGATGGGCGAATCAATCTGGAATTTGAGGGTAAGCCAGTTGACGTGCGTATTGCCACGATCCCATCTGTCACAGGTGAGAGCATCTCTCTGCGCCTCCTTGGGCAAAAACAATTTACCTTCGATACGCTGGGCCTCGATCCGGACGTGGAGAAAACTGTACGCGATCTGCTCAAGCTGCCCAACGGTATTATTCTTATAACTGGTCCCACTGGTTCGGGTAAATCAACGACACTCTACACCCTACTCTCTGCCATCAACACAAAAGACAGAAGAATCGTAACTGTGGAAGACCCTGTAGAGAACAAAATTCCTGGGGTCATTCAAATCGCGGTCAAGCCAGAGATCAACCTGACGTTTGCAGCGGCTCTGCGTTCTATCTTACGTGGTGACCCCAATGTCGTGATGATTGGTGAGATGCGAGATTTGGAGACCACAGAAATTGCGATCCGTGCGGCCCTCACAGGACACCTTGTCTTTTCTACTCTGCATACCAACGATGCCATTGGCGGGATTACTCGCCTGGTGGATATGGGAGTGGAGCCTTTCCTGGTGAGTGCCTCAGTTCGTGCGTTTCTTGCCCAGCGATTAATTCGTACGTTGTGCCCTCACTGCAAAACGCCGGCGGATTTCAGCACCGCTGAGTTGCAGGCGATCGGCTTTCCTCTTCAGTACAGAGATAAAATTTTCAAACCAGTTGGTTGCGACCATTGCCGCGGTTCAGGTTACCAAGGTCGTACGGCTATTCTGGAGTTGGTCGTGATTTCCCAACGTCTTCAGGACATGATTTCCCAGCGGCGTCCGGCTGCTGAGCTGCGTAAAGTGGCGCTGGAAGAAGGCATGATCACCTTACGCCAGGCGGGTTGGCGCAAGGTGATCAAAGGCGTTACATCGGTAGAAGAAGTTCTGCGCGTTACTGCAACAGAGACGGATGCGCTGGATGAGTAATGTGTACTCAACAGCGCTGCGTTCACATCACTACCGCTGAGCAGAATTTTATTTCGACTCGGTCTTGTTTTTATTTTTAATAGACAACTTATGGCTGAATCTAAAAACATTCGTGATGTTGTTATACTCGGCACGGGTTGCGCAGGTCTGACTGCCGGCATATACACGGCGCGGGCTGGTCTGGCGCCCTTACTTATTACCGGGCGGATGCCTGGAGGACTTCTTACTACTACTACGATTGTGGAAAACTTTCCCGGATTTCCTGAGGGAGTGGATGGCAACGAACTGATGCAGCGCATGGAGCAGCAAGCTGTACGTTTTGGGGCGGAGGTGCTTATGGAGGAAGTGACGGAAGTGGATTTTGACGCACGGCCTTTTCGTCTGCGACACGGTGCAGGAGAGGTGCTCACGCGTACGCTGATCGTGGCTACCGGTGCCAGCCACAAACATCTTGGGATTGAAAGTGAAAAGCTTTTAGATAAAAAAGGCGTGACTTATTGTGCCACGTGTGATGGCGCGCTACCGATATTTCGCAACCAGCCACTGGTTGTGGTAGGCGGTGGCGATACGGCGATGGAAGAGGCTTTGTATCTCACACGCTTTGCTTCGAAGGTGCATGTCGTTCATCGCCGTGATACATTGAGGGCCTCAAAGGTGATGCAGCAGCGGGCATTGCAGCACGAAAAAATCCAATTTCACTGGAATGCAGTGGTGCGGGAGATACGCGATGTTGCTCTCGGCCGCGTCACGGGTGTTCAATTGGAGAATACGAAGGATGGCTCATTAAAGGAATTACCTTGTGCAGGTGTGTTTGTAGCGATCGGCTTGGCACCCAACACAGGGCTTTTCAAAGATCGTTTGCACAAAGATGCCAACGGCTACTTGCTTCCCGAGCTGGGTAGTACTCGCATGAATATAGAGGGCGTGTTCGCCTGTGGTGATGTGGTGGACCACACCTATCGGCAAGCAGTGACGGCAGCAGGTTCCGGTTGTGCAGCCGCGATTGATTGCGAGCGGTACCTCGCTTCACTGCCTCTGTGATATTTTCATCGCTGAAAAATAGGAGCTCCTCTGTGCATTTACCCCCTGCTGGCAGGCTGGCGGCGATTGATCCGGGAACCCGACGAGTGGGCATCGCCGTAAGTGACGAAATGAGGATGATCGCGCGTCCACTGCCTTACGTGAACGCGGAAGGCTTGTCAGCGACCGCCAAGCGCGTGCACGACGCTTTAATTGGGTACGACGTAGCTCTCGTGTTTGTCGGCCGCGCTAGACACATGCACGGGGGAGATGCGCAGAGCGCGCAAAAGTCGGAGGCGCTGGCCCGCGAACTGGAGAAGTTGGGTTTGGCTTGCCGTTTGGTGGATGAACGATTGAGCACAGTGGCTGCGAGACGCCAATTGAAGGAGAGTGGAAAAAGAGAGCATGCTGTTCGTGAGCTTGTGGATTCTGAATCGGCAGCGGTGCTTTTACAGGCTGAGTTGGATGCAGTTTGCGGGCCGCCCGATGTTGAAGTGCGTTGACCAAGTTTTGATTTCTTCGTCAAGGGTTATTGACCTTAGCGAAATTGAGTGGCTAGGATGTGGCATCGATGAGCCATGGTAACTTAAACCGTGAGTTGTGGTCTTCCCGGATTGGGGTGATTTTCGCGGTGATGGGCAGTGCGGTCGGATTGGGAAATTTTTTGCGCTTCCCCGGCCAAGCAGCTCAGCACGATATCGCGGCCTTTATGGTAGCGTATTTTATTTCGCTTTTGATAATGGGCTTGCCCTTGGCTCTTGCTGAGTGGGCGATGGGAAGGTACGGAGGTGTGCGGGGATTTTGCTCGGCACCCGGGGTGTTTCGTGTGATTACCGGTCGCCCGGGTGGGGCTTATCTCGGATTGTTGGGTGTGCTGATTCCGATGGTGATTTTTCAGTATTATGTGGTGATCGAGGCTTGGTGTTTAGGTTATGCATTGCGTTACTTTTCTGGCCAAGTAATTACGTCGGATATAGCGAAGGACCACTTCGTGAAGTTCACAGGGCAGGCGGGGGATGGTTTGCTTTTCGGTGGAGGTAGTCCTTTGCTGTGGCTGGTGGTCGCATGTTTTGTCCTGAATTTGGGATTAGTTTATTTTGGAATTCGGCGCGGGATTGAGTTGACATGCAAAGTCGGCGTGCCGCTGCTAATGTTGCTGTCTATTGTGCTAGTTGTTCGGATTTTAACTTTGGGTACGCCGAATCCTGAATTTCCGGAACGCAACGTGATGAATGCTCTCGGCAGGATGTGGAACCCTGGAGGCACGGAGGCTTTTTGGAATTCGCTGATGAATCCTGGTATGTGGCTGTCAGCCGCAGGTCAGATTTTTTTCTCGCTGTCGGTAGGCTTTGGTGTGGTCATCACTTACGCAAGTTACGTGCGGCACAATGAGGACATTGTACTCAGCGGAACGACAGCCGTGGCAGGAAATGAATTTTGTGAGGTGGCTCTTGGTGGAATGTTGACGTTGCCAGCAGCTTTTCTGTTTTTAGGGGCAGCCGTACCGCTTGGTAGTGCGATGGGACTGGGGTTTGTGGCACTGCCCGGGCTATTTGCGATGTTACCGATGGGCCATATTTTTGGAGGATTGTTTTTTCTGCTGTTATTTCTGGCTGCTCTCACGAGCTCGCTCTCGATGATCCAGCCAGCGGTGGCTTTTTTCGAGGAGGGACTTGGTGTGTCTCGTAAAGTGGCTATTGTGCTGGTTTGTGCGATATGCAGTGCGGGCACAGGAATTGTGATCTATTTCAGCGGCGATCTCAAGGCACTTGACACTATGGATTTCTGGGTCGGCACCTTCTGTATATTTCTGCTCGCACTGATTCAGACGATTGTTTTTGGTTGGGTGCTGGGCAGTAAGCGAGCTTGGAAAGAGCTGCGCCGTGGTGCAGCTCTCAAAGTGCCAAGAGTGCTTCTCTTTGTGCTCAAATTTATCACACCTCTAGTGCTCATTGCTGTGTTTTTACTCTGGGTACATCAGGAATTTTTTAACTTCGGCACAGAAGGTTTACATTTGGGGCGTCTGACCCAGCTTGCGAATGATCGCACTGTGCAAATTGCGTTTGGCTGGATCATTCTTGTAGTTTGTATCCTAGCGCTCTGTATCCACTTGGCTGTAGAACGCTGGAAGCAAGAGGACAGGAGAAAATAATGACGCCGGGCGGATGGATTCTGATGCTGCTTTGCGTGGGTGGTACGACCCTGTTTTTCGTAATGTGTGTCTGGTTGACTTTAACCCGATCTTCTTCGCATTCGAAAACAAAAATTTGCAGCTACAGGAACAAATCAACTGAAGTACGGAGCTGATATGGCAGAAAACGAAAGAAAAAAAACGGGCAAAAAAATTACTAAGAAAACTGACACCTCATCTCGTAGGGCGCTGAGTGTTTCCTCTTCTAAAAAATCAAGTGGCAAGAGAAAAAGACCGGTCGGCGGCAAATCCACGATAGCCAGTAGAAAGAATCTGCCCGGCAAAACCTCACTACGCTCAAAACTTCGCTTGAGTTTGGGGGCTGACGAGCCTGAGGTTGCCAGACTGGTAGTTGGTTTGCCCGCTGCTGCAAGCGAAGCCGATCCTCTAGATAATTTGGGGGAGCTCGCAGAGAGTTATGGAACACGACGTATTTTTGCTTTGGCACGCGATCCGGAGTGGGTCTTTGTTTACTGGGATTGGTCTTGGGAGCAGTTGGATCAATTGCGTCATAGCACACCTGAGCACAAAGTTTTTGTAAGATTGCTTAGTGATAACGGTGAAGTGTTGCAACAGGCATTAATAGACGGCGGTGTACGAGATTGGTTCTTTCATCAACGATCACCTGGAATGCGTGTTTTTGCAGAGCTTGGTGTGTACGTTAATGGGAGCTTCCAAACTGCTGCACGCTCCGCTCAAAGCGAAATTCCGCGGATGAGCGCAGCACCCGGGGCTATCAGATATGTAACCGTGCCTGTCTCCATATCGTTTGAAGAGTTGGCGAGGCTCATAGAATTTCATCGGCTACCAGGGGAGCGACTGCTTGAGACAGTGGCAAGATTGCAGGACGAAGGTTTCGTATTTCCATTTGAAGTCCCCAGACGAGTGAGCATGCCGGAATCAAAGTGGGCGAAACTCGTGGAAGAGTGGGAAGAGGAGTTCCGGCGAGTTATTCGCGTAGGTTCGGAAGACGTCGTCAAGACTTGGAGGGTGCGTCATGGGCGCTTCCAGCACGAGCTGGAGGGCGCTCGGGGTCAGGCCCCGTCGAGCATTCCACCAACAAGCTGGCCAACTTCCTGGGGTGGTTCGGAGTCAGCATTTAAGCCGCGAGGATTTTTCATGCATGTCAATGCAGAGTTGATCATCTATGGTGGTACTGATCCGGCTGCCAAGGTGCGTGTGGATGGCGAAGAAATTACAATCTCAAAAGATGGTACATTTTATTACCATTTTGTATTCCCCGACGGGGCGTTTCACATACCTATCAGTGCGACATCGCCTGATGGGGTTGAGACACGTGAGGCTCTGCTTAGTTTTCTGCGTTTGACGGAAAAATCCGGAGGCGTGGACAACACAGGTCAGCCAGGACATTTAACTGAGCCTTTGGGTCGGCAGGTTGTAGATTGAGTTTATGCGAACAGAAGAACTACGCATCGGCATAAAGGTTCTTCATCCGGTTTATGGTCTTGGTGAGGTCCGCCGACTTGCTGCTGGACAAGCTGAGATTCTTTTTACTGAAGGCACGAAACTACTCTGCCCGGAAAACTCAGACCTGTCCCCTTCCGAGCCAAAGGTCGAGATCAGTGGTCTGCAAGAGCCTCTGGATGTCTTGGTGCGTCGCACGGTTGCGGCTGTCATTACTGAGTTGGGTTTGGAGAAACCGGAGTCTTACCGTGATCTTTTAGCACGACGATGGCAGGGTGGCAAACTCATCCTCAAGACGGCCAACGACTCTCAGCCCAAGGAAATAGATCTAGATATTTTCTTTCATAAAATTGTTATGATGCGCAACCAGCTTCGTATTCTCGAACAGAAGATTAACGCTCATGATAAGCTTTCCGATGCGGAGAAAGTGGAGCTCCAAAGCTACATCACCAGGTGTTATGGCTCGATGACGTCGTTCAACATCTTATTTCATGACGCCTCGGCAGATGGTTTTTGACTCCTTTGCGCTTGATAAAAGGCCCTAAGCAAACGATAGTTTTTCATGTTCTCCCCGAAAATATTTGCTGGATTTGTTGTAGCTGGGCTGTTGTTGAATTCTTGCTCAAGAACAGGTGATACTACTACAGGCCCGGAGTCTTCAGCAACGAGTAGCACCCCTGTCGCTGACATGGAAGTTCTACCTGCTGAAGAGGGATGGTCTTTGAGTGGTGTTGAAGAACCTTTGCCCACTGTTGCAAATCCGGTCACAGAAAGTGAGTTGAGAGCAGCTCGTTCCGAACCTCTGCCGGCTGTGACGCCGCCTCCACCTGATGCGTGGGTCAATCGCAGTGCACGCAGACTGCGGCCGGGCTTGGAATAAGGCATGCTGCCGAGCACGCTTGCCGATTTTTCCCCTGTTCAACTTGTCGGGGGGACGGTGTCTTCACCGCTGATGAAGGGCGGTTCAGATCGCATTTTTGAGCGTGTTTCCGACTCTCATGGGAATTCTGCGATTAAGATGATTTATTCCGAGCAGCGCGCAGAAAATTCGCGGTTTGCTCGCGTTGCTGAGATGTTGGACCACTGGGGTCTAAATGTCCCCAAAATTTTACATCACGATGCACAGCAACGAATTATTTGGATGTATGACCTTGGTGAAGTCGATTTGCATTCACTTTGTCACCAGAACGCTCCAGAGAAAATAGATGCTTATAAAAAAGCTCTCGGCCAGGTGGCCCGTCTTCATAGCCTGCGTCCAGAAGATGTTTTCGCGCTTTTTCCGGATCTGGAGCTGATGCCTGGTTTTGACGAAGCACTTTATCGTTGGGAGCAAAACTATTTCTTAGAACATTGTGTAAAGTGCGCCATGCGACTTGAGCTCAGTGACAGCCTTATGGAGAAATTATGTGCGGAATTTGAGGTAATTTCTTCTCGTCTTTGTGCAAGGGAGCGGTGTTTTGTGCATCGTGATTTTCAGAGCCAAAATGTGATGTGGTTCCGGAATGAAGCATGGTTAATTGATTTTCAAGGTTTGCGGTTAGGTAATCCTTTTTACGATGTTGCCTCTTTGTTGTACGACCCCTATGTGAGCTTGGATTCTGCAGAGCGCGATGATCTGCTCCGCTTTTACATTCAAACAACTGGTATCTTACCCACTCAGGGCAAAACTTGCGAAGATGAATTCCATACTGCCGGGGTGCAGAGGCTGATGCAGGCCCTGGGTGCTTATGGCAACTTAGGCTTAAATCTCGGCAAAACAGAATACCTGAATTACTTCTCTCCGGCACTGGAGAATCTGTCTCTGGCAGTTTCTGCAGTCGGTCGATTTCCCCAACTAGGCGCTGTGGTTGGTGAACTGAAGCAAAGAGCCAGCAAACTCTACTGAGTGGCAATTATACAAATCAACTAGGTGCCAAAGAGGCGATCTCCGGCATCGCCCAGACCCGGTGTGATGAACCCGCGAGGATTGAGTTTCTGATCTATCGCCGCCGTGTAAATCGAAATATCAGGATGGCTCTCGATAATTTTTTTTAAGCCCTCGGGTGCAGCCACGAGACAGACGAGTGTAATGCAGTGCGCGCCGTGTTTGCGAAGCAAGTCCAATGCAGCTTGTGAACTGCCACCAGTCGCAAGCATGGGATCGAGTAGGAAGACCTGAGTGTTCAGGGTGATTTTGGGAAGTTTTTGATAGTAGGCCTCGGGGGCAAGGGTTGTCTCATTTCTGGCAAGGCCGATGTATCCAATCGCAGCAGAAGGTAGCAAGCGTTGAAAAGCGGGTAATAGGCTAAGACCCGCTCGCAATACAGGTACAAGCACAGTGGGATGTGCTAGACATACGCCTTTATGTGATGCCAGAGGAGTTTGAATTCTGACTGAACGAGTGGGAAGATGGCGCGTGGCTTCTGCAGCGAGTAGTAATCCCGCTTCCTCGAGCGTGAAACGGAATTCGGCTGTAGATGTATTCTTATTCCGTAGCCGAGTGAGCCGATCTTGAAGCAAAGGGTGGTTAATGACGTAAACTTTTTGCGCAGGATCTGTGGATCGCTTGGATTTACTCATAGACGAATTGTTTCTAGAAAATTCATCCCGAACAAGGGGGCGGGTTGTTTCTTTTAAGAAAGGACTTCTTAAATCTTGCAGCAATAGGAAACTTTCTCCTGGAAGTATGAACTTTTAAAGATCTTCTATGCCATGATTAATAAAATGAGTTTTGCAGTCAAAGTCTTTGTCAAACAGATTCTCGTTATTATTACCCGATCGTAAACACAGAGCAGTTGACTATGGCCAACGAACATTCCAACAAAAGGCGCAGAAAAAAGGGCTGCTTCTGGCCGTTGTTCTTTATTTTCTGCGGACTGCTCGTTGTTGTCGTTCTAGGTGGATTAGGAACTGTCGTTTATTTTGTTGTATATCGTCCAGATGTGCTCCTAAGGCATGCGCTAGAACGCCAATTTGCGCCCGAGCCTGTACATGTCGGAACTGTTGAGTGGAGGGACATCACTACAAACGAGGTTATCGATCTTGATTGGACGGATTTGGCTAAGTACTGGAATCAGAAACTCGATCTTTACGTGGAAGATATCAAAATCGGAGACCGGGGTTCAATTGGGTCAGCTAGAGTCCGTGTGAGCCCAGCTGGCTTGTTGCGTTCAGAAATCGAGAGTATTGATGTGGACCGTCCCACACTGGAAATCTCTTGGCGAGATGCACTGCCTTTTCAAAATCCGAACGCGACTTCGGGCGATTCACAGTCACGGAGCAATACCCAGCTAGGAACTGTACAAAGCAAGAAGGGTGATGTGGAGAGTGAACCACAAAATTCTTCAGCATCTTCGGGCAGTGCGACCGACGTACAAGCAGGCGCATCATCTGCCGTAAACCGTCCTCGCTCGCCACAGCCTTGGCTGATTCGCCGGATGAACATTACGGCTGGACGCTTGCGCCTGACAGATTTGGGGCCCGGCATCCCACCAATTGACCTGCCTATCGAAACGAACTTTGAACAACTGTTACTGGGAGGTGATACGACGTCCGAGCAGGCGGATATGCTACAAACTGCTGAACTAAAAAATTTCCATCTTGTTTCTCGTGATAACCCCTTTCAGGAGATACTGCGAATCGATCAAATTCGCGTGACATTTACAATAAACGGTCTGTCGCAGCGAAGACTTCAATCTCTAGAAATTGTGGGTCCGGAGATTGTGCTTAGTGAGGAGCTGTTTTGGTTTACAACATTTGTTCAGAAACAAATCCAAGAGCTGCAGATACAACAAGGCCCGCAGGAGAGTGACAGCGCCCAGCCTTGGAGTATTTCTTTTTTTCAAGTGCGGGCAGGACGCCTCACGGTTTTGCCTCCCGGTCAGGATGAGTCTTTTACGTTACCTGTAATATTCACGGCAGAGCAAAAAGATCTTGTCATTGCATCGTTTGATGAGTTGCACCTAAGAAGCAACATAACCATACCTTCAACATCCCGAGATTTTCCAGAATACGATCTAAATATCCGCGATTTACGGGGGCAGTTGGAGTTTGCGCTGCCGCGCACAGCGGAAAATGCAAATAATGTGGTGAACGTGCTTAAGATCGAGCGGTTGCGCTGGCAGAGACTTGTAGCCACCAATCTTTGGCTCTCGCTTACCTTCGATCCCAGTGGCATTTACGCCAGTTTTGGGGGTGAGGCTTATAGCGGCTACCTAAATGCGGGACTGAACGTTTACTTTAATGATAAACTGGACTGGGACGGCTGGATCAGCGCCAAAGATGTGCGCTTGGGCCCCATCATTGAAGCGTTAGCCCCGGCGCAGGCCAAAGTGCGTGCCACAGGTGAGGGCAAGATAATTGCTAATGGTCAGTCAAATAATTTTGAAAAATTTGGTGGGGAGTTTCAGTTGGTTGGCCCTGCGAGGATCAGTATTCTTGCTCTAGATGAATTCCTGAATAATTTGCCCGAAGATTGGCCGGAGTTAAATCGTGAAGCGGTTAAAGCATTAGCAAAAAGTTTTCGTGATTACGATGCTGAGACTGGTCGTGTAGATTTTCAATGGTCGCCACCACGCAGCACATTCAGCGTTCGATTGGCTGGCCGCCAAGGGAAGAGAAATCTTGACCTCATTTATCACCATGCGAAGGACTGAGAACTGTTGAGAGATTTACTAAATGAATTAGTATGGTCTCTCTGAGTTCGAACAATGATCAATTCACAACGCTGGATGATTCCTCAATCCAATCAGGAAAAGGATCTGGAAAATCGCGCCAAATGCCTGGGCCTTTGGCGAGCTCTTCATCCGTGAGAAGGCAGGCTTGGAGTTCTGACTCAAGTTGTAAACGATCAAAATTCTGACCGATGAAAACAAGGAGCTGGCGCCTGTCTCCGTAAGGTTTTTGCCATTCTTTAAGGATTTCGCGGATGGTGTCTTCATCATCGGGCCAGCGATGTTTGGGGACACCTGCCCACCAGTAACCAGCGACGCGGTGTTCTGCACTGCCTCCGGCCTGGGACCAGGCACCGATGAGGTCGTGACGTGTGGCCAGCCAGAAGAACCCTTTTGAGCGGAGTAACCAAGGGCGCGGCTGATGGATAAAATCCCAGAAGCGTTGGGGGTGGAAAGGTCGTCGTGCGCGGAATGTCAGGCTTGAGATGCCATATTCCTCTGTCTCTGGCGTGTGTGTCGTCGTTAATTCCTTTTGCCAGCCGGCTGAAGATGAGGCGGCCTCGATGTCGAAGCGTTGGGTGTTGAGGATTTTCTCAAGCGGCACCTGCCCGCGTGTTGAGGTGAGTATTTCAGCACGTGGGTTGAGCCTGTGAAGAATGGCACGCAGGTTTTCAAGCTCTTGTTGTAAAACCAGGTCAGTTTTATTGATGACGATGACATCGGCAAATTCAACCTGATCTGCAAGCAGTTCGGCAACCGACCGCTGGTCGTCCTCGCCAAGGCTCATCTCACGATCAGCAAGCAGATCGGAAGAAGAGTAATGTTTGAGAAATTCGGAAGCATCTACAACGGTGACCATGGTATCAAGGCGGGAGATTGAAGGCAGGCCGCGACCGACTTCGTCGGTAAACGTCAGAGTTTGCGCAACAGGCAATGGTTCTGAAATTCCGGTGCTTTCGATTAGCAGGTAGTCGAAGCGTCCTTGTTCGGCGAGGCGACGGACTTCAATCAGCAAATCTTCGCGCAAGGTACAGCAGATGCAGCCATTGGTCATCTCCACAAGCTTTTCTTCGCTACGAGAGAGCTGGGCTCCACCATCGCGCACAAGAGCGGCATCGATGTTTACTTCGCTCATGTCGTTGACGATCACGGCGACTTTTTTGCCTTCGCGGTTGTTGAGCACGTGATTTAGCAAGGTTGTTTTGCCAGCGCCAAGAAAACCAGACAGAACAGTAATCGGAAGTCTACGATTTGTTGCCATACTCCTAATAAGTTGCCGTACAAGCAATTTATGCAAGTAAATTGCATTTATTAATATCGCGATTGAGCCAATCTGGAAAGGGGCTCGTTTTTTGTGGATAGGAGCGCTGTTTCTGTCAATTGTTTGAGTGTGAAGGCTGGAGGTAAAAAAAGTGTGAGAGTGGTGGGAGCAGGTCTGGGAGGGTTATCTGCGGCAATCCACCTGGCCAATGCAGGCTTTCACGTAGAGGTTTTTGAAAAAAACTCCACGGTAGGCGGCAAAGCGGCTGAGTACCATGCTAAGACTCGCGCGGGGAATTTCCGCTGGGATGTTGGGCCTTCCTTATTAACGATGCCGGACGTGTTACGCGAGATACTGGCCTTAGCAGGTGAACAATACGTTGAGAGTTGTCCTTTGCTGAGAATCTCACCGACATGCCGTTATTTTTGGTCAGATGGAACTGTGGTTGATGAAGATGATGTGTTTTGGTCGAGAGAAGATGTCCGCAAATATCTCAACTATGCCGAAGGAATTTATAAGCTCTCTGGTGAGGTCTATTTGCGTTCGCGACCGCAAGAATGGTGGCGTGCTCTATTTAATTTAAACACCTGGGGGGCACTCAGACATTTCCCCAAGATCGCAACTTTTTGCACTCTGCACGACCTGAATACACGATTTTTTCATGATCCTAAGCTCGTTCAGTTGTTTGATCGATTTGCAACTTACAACGGATCCTCGCCGTATGTTACACCGGCAACTTTCGCAATTATTCCTTACATCGAACATGCGTTTGGTTCGTGGCTGCCTGAAGGCGGCATGGCCCGATTGCCGGAGGTTTTATATAATGCAGCTCAGTCTCTCGGGGTTAAGTTTTACTTTAACCACGAAGTTCGCGATTTGGTCGGGGACGGTGTAACGCCTACTGTTTGTAACGCGGATGTGTTAAGTGCTGAGGGTTGGTTGCCAAGCCAAGAAGCTCGAACCAAACGGCTCAGACAAAGACCTCTTTCGTGCTCTGCGTGGGTGATGTTGCTGGCTGTGCGCGGGTCGTATACGTCGCTTTCGCATCACAATATTTTCTTTAGTGATAATTATCATAGGGAGTTCGAACATATTTTCTTACGCGGTAGGCTGCCCGAAGAACCGACGATTTATATTTCTGTCACTTCTCGACATGTGCCAGGCGATGCTCCCAATGGGTGCGAAAATTGGTTTGTCCTAGTGAATGCACCTGCAGAACCAGAATTAAATGATTCGGGTTATGAAAATGTTGTTTTAGAGAGGTTGCAAAAATTTGGGGTTGAGGTGAAGCAGGATAAAATTTTGCACTTTTACAAGTTTGGTCCGCGTTACGTGCGTGATAGGGATAATTCTTGGCGGGGGGCCCTTTATGGCTGGGCAAGTCATAGCCCGATGTCGGCTGCGTTACGTCCGCCCATGCGCCATCCTACTTTTAAAAATGTCTTTTTTTGCGGCGGCAGCACACACCCTGGTGGAGGTATTCCACTTGTTTTGCTATCCGGAAAAATAGTAGCGCGAGCTGTTGCAGGAGTTAGCCGATAATATTGAGGAACTCACCTTCAAGTAAAGCATCGACGAGTCCGTACCGCAGATTTCTGCGGCTGACGATGTAATGGTCTTGCTTAAAAAAACGTAAAGCAGCAAGGTACGTAGCTGTACCGGCGAGGAGTACCTCTCCTCGGCCTGTGGGTATTCGAGGGTCGTTCATCAAACTTTCGTGCGTCATTGGAGCAATTTCAGAGAGGATTTCTTGAAGTTGTTGGATAGAGATTTTTTCCGGATTTTCTTGGCCGGTCCAGTGAGAGAGGCAAATAATCGTGCCGCCTGTGGCCACGGGTGTCCGGTGCGAGATATGCCAGCCTCCGAGCTCTTGTTGGAGTGCTTGGGTTATAAAGGTTTGAATCTTTTCAGCCGCCTCTTTTGGGGCAGGAAAGCGGGGAATGAATTTTGTATTTAGGCGAACAGCTCCGATTTCCATGCTTCTTTTTTGGGTAATTTTACGGTTCTGGCCACAAATGATTTCTACGCTTCCGCCTCCGACATCCACAACGATCAATTCCTTTTGTCTTAATACAGGGTCCGTGGAGACTCCGCGGAAAATGAGTGCCGCTTCCTCTTCGCCACTGAGGATGTGAATGTCCCGTCCGCATAAATCTTTGACGAGTTTTTGAAATTCGCCTGCGTTTGAGGCGCTGCGCACGGCACTAGTGGCGAATATCTCTATGTGTTGGGCACCTGCGTTAGTTGCTTCTTTGCAGAGGTCGGAAACAGCTTTTGCACCAGCATGGATTCCATTTGTGGGGAGTATACCGGTTTCAAAGGTGCCTTCGCCCAGCCGAACGGGTATGGTGGAGTTGAGTATGGGGTGGATTTCCTCACGAAAACGTTGTGCGACGAGTAATTTTATGGTGTTGGAGCCGATGTCTATAGCGCCAACTTTCATGGGGCTACCAGCGTTCTGTGGTTGTTTGAATTTCGCATATGAGATCCTCAATTTTTTTTATATCTTTACGCCTGCCGCGTTCTGGTTTTGTAGAGAGGTTTTTTATGGAGTTAAGAATCAAAAAGAGATCTTCACGAATTTGTTTTGGCACGGAAGCTTGAGCAGAAATTTGTTTAATCGTTTCTCGTATCCTGTCGATATCTTCGACAATTCTGCTTTGGAAATTCTTGAGTATTTCTGCGAGCAAGATTTTTAATTCCGAGAGTTCTGAGTCCAGTAATTCCAGCTCCGGGCAGGGTTTTTTAGTTTTGTTGGGCATAACCGGAAAATCGCACCTGATTGTAAAATACTTGTGATTTCTGCAAAGAGAAATCTAGCAGAAGAGCAAAGATTCTGTAACAAAATCTGAGGATGTATGAAAAGATCGTCAATTCCGTATTTTCGGTTATCGGTTTTGTGTTGATTTGTGTTGTGGGTTTTCAAATGTACTCTTGCACCGAAGAACAGCGCAAAAACAACGAGCGCAGCGGAACAGTTTTCCCAATCGGAGCATTTGATCGAATTGAGATGAAACAAGTGCAGTCTTTCCGACTCGTGGCACGTTCTGTCGTCGATCCGGATTTGAGTCGCCTTCGGGAGATGGATGTGTTGCTTGCACGATTGGTGACGAGTCGAGGCTTTGGAAGGATCAAGCCGATGGTCGTGGAGTTGCCAGACTTAAATTGGAAGCCATTAGATAATCGCCCCCTGACATACGGACTTCCGCTTCCGGAGGAGCAGAGTATTCGCATCTCGGGTTTGCCCGAGTATTTTTTGGTCACCAGAGAGGCTCGTCCGACTTTGTGTATTGCTGTCAGAGGCCCTTACAATTGGGATACATTTGGCCCAGCTTTTCTGAAACTTGAAGAGTGGATGCGCGAAAACAACACAGTGCCCACTGGCAAGCCGCGGATTTTGCTTTACGATTTACATAGCTTCTCACCCGCTGATTGGAAAAAGGCGGAGCTGCAGATTCCGGTACGTTAAGTCTTTCGGCAATCATGATCGTAAAAGTCGTTACTGAACGCCGGATTGACCGCGTTTTTGACTATGAGGTTCCTGATTTCTTGCAGGGAGAGATTCAGATTGGGCATCGTGTGCGTGTGCCCTTCGGCAAAAAAAAGTGCACGGCCTATGTCGTGCAGATTTGTGATAGCTCTGAGATAACAGATAAACTCAAACAGATAATTGCAATATCCGATCACTTGCCTCTCTTGACGCATGAGCTCGTAAAACTTGCCGCTTGGGTGGCTGATTACTACATCGTTCCCCTTGAGACTGTGATAGCGACTATGCTCCCGGTCATGATCCGTAGTTATCGCAAGATCAGCAAACAAAAGTTGTTTGTTTCTTTAAACAAGGAGCAGAACAACAGAGGAAATAAAAGTAGCAAGCACACGCCGCTGCAATCCCACGTTCTAGAGATTTTGAATGATATCACAGAGATCTCTGTCTCTGAGCTTGAGTCTAAATACAAAGTTAGTCGTTCTGTGATCGGCTCACTTGTAAAAAAGGGGTTGCTAAAGCTTTTTGAGTTACCTGTTGAAAGGCAGCTTGCTGCGCCTAGTTTCGTGCCCAGTAGTCCCGCGGTATTGAACTCTGAACAGATGGTTGCGCTTAACAATATCGTGTCGGGTTTCTCGGAGCAGAATCCCAAACCAAGGCTTTTATTTGGTGTTACTGGCAGCGGGAAGACAGAGGTTTACCTGCAAGCTATTTCTCACGCGTTGCAGTCAGGCCGCAGTGCGATTGTTCTCGTGCCTGAAATTGCACTTACACCACAAACCATCGAGCGTTTCCGCTCTCGATTTGAACAACTAGGCCAACGGGTTAGTGTGCTTCATTCCCATCTCTCTGACGGTGAGCGTGCGGAACAGTGGATGGCCATCAGGCGTGGTCAATCACGTGTTGTCGTTGGCACTCGCTCAGCAGTTTTTGCCCCAGTGAACAATCTCGGAATAGTGGTTGTGGACGAGGAGCACGATACGAGTTACAAGCAAGCAGATCCGCCGCGTTACCATGGGCGTGATGTGGCTGTCGCACGAGGAGCCTTGGAAGGCGCGGTTGTTGTTTTAGGCTCAGCGACGCCTTCGCTCGAAAGTATGTTTAACGCGCAGTTGGGTAAATATGTACTGCTGCATTTGACTCAAAGAGCGGACGCAGCACTACTGCCTAAGATTCATCTCGTTGATATGCGATTGGAAAAGCGAATTCATGGTCCCCCGGTTTTTTCAAGACGATTGATCGATGAGATTCACAAAAGACTGCAGAAACGCGAACAGGTGATACTTTTTCTTAATCGTCGAGGATATGCACCGACTGTGAGATGTGCTGCCTGTGGACATGTCATGCAATGTCCGCATTGTAGCGTTCCGATTGTCTATCATAAACATCGCAACGTACTGCTGTGTCATTTGTGTGGGTATCAGGAGAAATATCCGAAGCAGTGTCCAGCCTGCGGCTCGGGGGAATTTTTTCATGGTGGATTTGGTACTGAGAAAGCAGAGCAAGTGTTAAAGGAGATTTTTCCCCGGGCAACAGTCGCACGGGCAGATTCTGACACTTTGCGAGGAAAGGACTCCCATCTCCAATTGTTTCAAGACTTTCGCACGGGAAAGATTGATATCCTCCTAGGCACGCAGATGATTGCCAAAGGTCTTCATTTTCCGAACGTGACCCTAGTTGGCGTGCTACATGCGGATACCGCGCTAAATCTTCCTGATTTTCGTGCAGCAGAACGTGTTTACCAGCTAATTACTCAAGTAGCGGGCCGGGCAGGTCGAGGCGAAATGCCAGGTGAAGTTTTCGTACAAACATATGCGCCACACCACACTGCGATCCAATGTGCAAGAAAGCAGGACTGGGAAACATTCTACGATGCTGAACGCGAATTCCGTCAAACACTCGGATATCCCCCTTTCAAACGTTGCACTTTGCTCACAATTCGGTCTCAGAGTGAGAAGGCTGCAGAGTCACAGGCAAACGCTTTATATGATTCCATAAAAAGCATTTTACCTCATGAGTGTGATGTAGGTCGCCCTGCACCTGCACCTATCGCGAAGCTCAAGGATTTTTATCGTTGGCAGATTTTTTTGAAGTATCCTCGTGGAATGAAAGTACAGCAACATCTGCGGCCATTGGTTATTGGCTTTTCCAAGCGTCGTGATGCGGTGTTACAGTGCGACGTTGATCCAGTTTTTTTACTGTAGCAGCTACGCAATCCTTAGTCCGTGCTTTGATTTTAGCCTGTATTTTAAATTCTTCTTTTCGCACTTCAGGATCCAATCTACTCAGAACAATTCATGACTAAGAAAAGTAAGTTAGTACGAATCGGCGTCATTGGTGCCGGTTCTATGGGGCAGATTCACATCAATTCCATCCGTGAAGGCAAAGTTTCGCGCTCTGAAGTCACTGCCATCTGTGATCACGATCAGTCTGTCGCAGAAAAGAATCCGGGTTTGAAATTTTTTCAGGACTATCAAGAGCTATTGAAGTCTGATGTGTGTGATGCGGTTTTGATCGTTACACCACACTACTACCACACGACAATTGGGATCGCTGCGCTCAAAGCCGGCCTCCATGTGCTGGTGGAAAAGCCCATTTCCGTGCACAAGAACGACTGCCTGCGCTTGATCGCCGCGCACAAAAACAAAAAGCAGGTTTTTGCGGCCATGTTCAATCAGCGCACCGACCCCTACTACATCAAGATTCGCGAACTGATCCGCTCAGGCGAGTTGGGTGAAGTGCGCCGCGTGCAATGGACCATCACCAACTGGTTCCGCAGTCAGCGATACTACGACGCAGGAGCCTGGAGAGCGACCTGGGCCGGCGAGGGCGGAGGTGTGTTGCTCAACCAATGCCCACACAACATTGATCTCTGGTGGTGGATGTTTGGCATGCCAGAGAAGGTAACATCGCACTGTACTTTTGGACGCTATCACAAAATCGAAGTGGAAGACGATGTGACCGCTTACTTCTCCTATAAAAACGGAATGACGGGCGTCTTCATCACTTCTACCGGAGAGGCTCCTGGCACAAACCGTTTGGAGATCGCTGCAGAACGTGGCCGCCTCGTTTACGAGAATGATTGCCTCCACTGGCTCCGCAACGAAGTGCCTATGACGAAATTTTCGCACACTACACCTGAGCGCTTTAGCACGCCGCCTGTGTGGGACATTACCGTGCCGGTGCATGGCGGTCACGGCCCGCAGCATGT
>CALLMV010000023.1 GCA_938005615.1 uncultured Verrucomicrobiae bacterium | reverse complement strand
AATACGGTACAATAACTAACGGTGCTAGCCAACCTGTGTAGCGAATTTTTGATGTCATTCCCTTTACGTTTCCTCTGCAGATCTTTTCAGCCTCTTGTTCGGCATAATTCAATTGGTTTAGTCCCCATCTTCTCAAAGGCTTCTCATCGTAGTGGTAGATAAACGATGGGAATAACTCTACGCGCCCTGAAACGGCTACCCGGTGTGCGTGGCCATCTTGAACAAATTTGCATTTGTCTTTGCGAAATAAAACTACGCGGGGGGGATACAGACTCGATCTCAGACACCTACCAAAAATTACATATCGAAATTTTGTTATATATGCATCTGGCATCCCATCACAGGCCTCCCAGGATTGCGCCCAACGCTTATCCAAAACATGATCAGCGTCTAAATTTAAAACCCACGGTGTTTTCACTAGGGATAGAGCAAAGTTGCACTGTTCGGAGAATGAATCGAATTTCCTATAAACTAATTTTACGTTTGGATAGCCCGTAGCAATATCCTGTGTTCTGTCCGAACTTCCGCTATCGACAACCCATACTTGCGTTATCCATTTTAATTCATCAAGCGTGCGACCTATATTCGCCTCCTCATTCCATGTGAGCACAATCGCGCTGAGATCTTCCGGTTTCATTTATGCATTTTTCAAAATGTCTTCATACATTGCTCGGATTTTTTTTCCCACTGTGTTCCACCCAAAATTGTTCAGCACCCTGCGCGATTGCTCTACGGGGTCATGCGGTTGGTCCAGGGCACGTTTGATGGCCAGGGAAAGATGCCCACGGGAAATAGTGGCCGCACCTACGGATTCCAACATCGGGCCAGCATCCACTTCAGCAGACACAACCACGCGGATCCCGCACGCGGCCGCCTCCACAGCGGCAAGTCCAAAATTTTCCGAGAGCGAAGGCAGCACAAAAACGTCTCCGGCTTTGAATAATGCCCCGCGCATCCAACCGTCCACCCAGCCCATCCAAGTGATGCGAGAGTCAGCACCTTTCTGAACGGCGAGTTGTTTGAGTGTCTCCACGTAGCGCTCATCACCATCACCAGCAATCGCCAGGTGGTAGCTTTCGTCCTGTGTTAAAACATCAATGAGAGACTCAATATTTTTTTTCGGATGAATGCGCGATAAAAATACAAGCCACGTTGCGTGTTCGGATAATTTGAGATCCTTTCTTGCCGACTCGCGACTGATGTCGGCTCCATCGGGCAGTGTGACCCCAAGAGGGATGATGCAAGTTCGCACATCGCCACCAAGCGCTGATCGAACACTGTTATCTTCGTTCTCACTCGTCACATGAATCGCGGCAGCTCCGCGCAATCGGGCACCTTCTCCAAACGCAAGCGCGATTTTTTTCTTCCAGGAACGTCTCTTCAGCGACCACATGTCGAGATGGCCCATCGTGCGTGCCACATACAGAATCCCTGCTTTGCGGCACACGTCCATGGCTTTGCCGGGCAGGTAGGAAAAAACCGCGTGCGCATGGACAATATCGTATTTCCTCACATTTCTTTCCAGCCAATCGTGAGCACGTGGCGCGAAGGCAAATTCCCTGACTGGGTGAATGGGCGGACTCCAACGTTTCAGAAAAATCGCAGGCTGCTTCTCCCACGCCGTCGGCTGCTCGATGGGAACTTTTAATTCGCTTGGTCCGTTGTCGTTGGTGGCGAGAATCGTCGCATCAACATCGTTTTCGCGAAGTGCCCGCACCATTTCCACAATCGCCCGGCTTGGCCCGCCCCGACAGGGCGCCACAGAGGGAATCACGTGCAAGACCTTCATGTGGCAAAGTCCAACTCGCGAAGTTCCATCCAACGCTCAAAGGTTAATAGCGCGATTTTGCGATACCACGTTTCAGTGCGCAGTTCGCGGGGTAGTCTTACTCGCGGAGATTTACCCACCCAGGCTTGCCCAAGCCACGTCTGCACAGGAAATAGAAATCCACGTTTTGGCGCATTGGCCACCCAGTCAGGAATCTCTGACATGGCGCGGTGCAGAAGTCTCTTCGCTTTCTGAAAACGGATACGCGGTGCGATGCGTGAGAGAGCGTCTGCAAAGGGAACATCTACAAAAGGAACACGAAGTTCCAGGCCGTTGGCCATGCTCATCACATCGCTATCGCGCAGCAGTTGGTTGCGCATATAGCGTCGAATCTCGAGCTCGGAAATGATTTCGCAGGGATCATTTCCCACTGGTTCGATATCGGTAAATGCCCTCCAGTCTGTATCCGCACAGTCCAAACCATATGACCGCAAAATTTTTTGCGTTTCGCACCAGGAAAAAATTCCCCTGTAAGCTCGATGGGCGGTGCCCCAGGATCGCGGGTTGGAAAGCATGTCGCCAAAGCGGCTGAGTTTAGGATGAGCGGAGTTTTGCAATCTTCGTCCGATAGCGCGCCCCACAGGGCATGCGCTCTTCAACAAACTCATGATACGTGGAAGCTTTTCAAACGAGGAGTAGCCGCCCAAGAGTTCGTCGCCTCCCAATCCGCTGAGCACAACCTTGATGCCGTTTTGGGAGGCAAAACGCGACACACAAAATGTGTTGAATCCATCAATGCTTGGCTGATCGGATGCGGCCAAATATTCTTCAAACAAATCGAGTGCTTCCGCGCCTCTGATCTCCCACTCGTGATGATTCAATCCGAAATGTTGCGCCGTTCTGCGCGAGACTGGCCCTTCGCTCAGCGGGTGATCGCCAAAAGTTATCGAAAAGCTGGAAGTGTTTTTGTGTCCGAGCACTTTGAGTGCCGCAGCGATCGCCGTAGAATCCATTCCCCCACTGAGAAAAATACCGACAGGCACATCAGAAACCAGATGTTGTGCGACAGAATCCAGAAACGCATCGCGTGTTAGCATTGCGGCCTCTGCTTCCGAATTAATGGGGTGATCACCGTTTTTGCGGATGAGGGGTTTAGTGAATGTGACTTCACAAAATGAGCCGTCCCTCCAAATCAGCGCACGACCGGGCTCCAGCATCCGCACCCCTTCAAGCATCGTGAGTGGCTCGGCCACCGTGCCCGTTGCAAAATATGTGGCCACCGCAAGCGAGTTGATTGAGGGCTTCGTGGACAACACTGAAAGAATCGCACGCACTTCCGAAGCGAAAATCAGCCCATCCCCCGTGTGTGCAAGGTAGAGTGGTTTGATCCCGAAGCGGTCCCGTGCTAGCACTGCTTCGCCCGTATGCTCGCACCACATAGCAAATGCGAACATGCCGCGCAGCCGCGCGAGTCCTTCGATCCCCCACTGCTGATAAACCGCAGGGATGACTTCGGTATCGCTGCGACTTTGAAATTGGTGACCCAGCTCCCGCAACTCCTCACGCAACGTTTCGTGGTTATAAATCTCGCCATTAAACACAATTCGCCACTTCCCATTGGCACACAGCATCGGCTGCGCACCTGATGGTGTGAGATCGATAATCGCGAGTCGTGTGTGACAAAGCACCGCATGAGCATCAGGTGAATTCCAAGTGCCTTGACCGTCAGGGCCGCGGTGGGACAAGGCTTTGAGAATTCGCCGTGCAAATTCCTCCGCCCCATGTGGGGCCTCCTCAACTCCCAACCAGCCACCGATGCCACACATAGTTAATCAAGGCTCCAACCTTGTTCACGCAGGATCTCAGCGAGCCGCCTTTCAAAAGCTGCACGGCCATAGCGAGCACGCACCTCGTCGCGGAGCATGTGAGGTTGCCAGGCCAGGGGATGTTGCGCGCGCTGTGCCAAAACATCCAAAAGCGTCGAGAGAATCTCGCGGTCATCTTTCGGGTTCACCATCCAGCCTAGCTCGCCGTCGCAAAGCGCATCACGGCTGCCGTCGGCATTTCCTCCGATCACGGGTTTGCCGCAACTCATCGCCTCGAGAAAGACGATACCAAATCCCTCGCCGTGGCTGGGCATGCAAAACACATCGCACATGTTGTAGTAAGCGCCGATTTGCTCATCTGGCACAAAGCCCGCGAGATGAACGCGCTCGCGTAAACCAAGCTGCTCGACCAGTTTTTCTACGCGAGGCAAATCACTCCCTTTGCCAACAAGCACATACCGCGCTCGTGGCTCGCTTTGGAGAATTTCAGGCATCAAGCGAATCATCGTGTCGTAGCCCTTGTAGCCTTCGTCGGCGGAAAGGCGCGTGACAGTAAGAATAACCTTATTCTGTGCCGTGAAACCGAGTCTTCCCCTCAAAGCCTCACCAGCAGCCGGATTAATTTCAAAGCGCGATTCACCGAACGAAACCGGAAGAATCGCAGCGCTCGCGGCGATCGCATTCCCATCGGCGATCATCGTATCGCGTGTGAAGCGGCTGATGGATACAGTCCGATCTACTCTGCGCATCACATCTTGTTTGGCAGGATCACGCACCCCCCAACATTCGAAGCCGTAGCACAGCAGCCATTTCGGGGCAGATGATAATCTCATCACATGGCGAAAGAGCGGCGAAAAATTGACGTGGCCGCAGATCACAAGGTCAGCCCCAGAGGATATTCCGGTCCAGGACGCGCCCAACGCAAATCGTGCTGTGGAAAATTTTTCTTCCTCACCATATGCGTGCCAGCGAACTCTTGCAGGCCACTCCTCGGGGCGGCCAGCGCGGGTATCCAGTTTCGTGTGCACATCAATAATGGTGTGTTTCGTGAGATGGATTAGCCCATCGCAAACCGAGCGTAAATAGGTCTGTATTCCGCCCTTGGCATGGGTAATGCCGGGAGCCCAAATGAGGATTTTGCGTGGTTCCCGGTTGTTCATGAGATGCGGTTGAGCGCAGCGCGTGTCATTCTTCTGGCAACTTCTGGCATCAGGACCGTGGCTTTCCATCCGAGCTTATTCGCCGCCCGAGCCGGATTGGCGCGGCTTTCGATAATATCAGTAGGCCGCATCGATGACGCGGCACATTCTATCCAATCTCGAGTCACTAGCCCGACTTCGGAAAAACATTCGTCCACAAATTCGCGAAGTGAGTGCGTATGCCCCGTGGCAATCACGAAATCCTCCGCAGAATGTTGCTGAAGCATCAACCACATCGCGCGCACATATTCTTCGGCCCAGCCCCAATCACGACGAATCTCGATGTTTCCCAGTTGCAGCTTTTCTTTGTGCCCCTTGGCGATGCGTGCGGCCGCTTCAGCTACGCGTTGTGTCACAAAACGGGCCGGGCGAAATTCTGATTCATGATTAAACAGAATTCCGCAGCAGGCAAAAAGTCCGTAGGCCTCACGGTAATTCAGCACGGCGTGATGCGCGGCCACTTTGGCAATCGCATATGGGCTTCGCGGATTTAGTGGCGTGTGTTCCTCTGCGGCGGCGTGGGTGTTACCAAACATTTCGCTCGAGCTGGCTTGGTAAAACTTTGCGTCTAGTTTGAGAAAACGGATGGCTTCCAAAATTTGTAATGTCGCTGTGGCAACACTTTCAAAAGTTTGTATTGGTTGCTCGAAGGACAATCCGACAGAGCTTTGCCCTGCCAGGTTGTAAATCTCGTGAGGACGCACGCTCTGAAGCAGAGCCAACATCGCACGGAAGTCTCCTTCGGATAAAGAATGAAGGCGCACTTTCTCAAAAATTCCCAGAGAGTGCAGTGTCGAAAAACTCCGGCTCTCCGCATCGCGCGATGTGCCATGCACGACATAACCTTCTGACAACAAAAGTCTCGCTAGCAGCCCTCCATCCTGCCCGCCGATGCCCAGAATCAGAGCGCGTTTTTCAGCCATTGCGAACATGCTCAATCGCGCGTATTAAACCTTCTGTGGCAACTTCATAAGTGTAATTACTTACAATCTCCAGACTTTTGCGCCCCATCTGCCGTACCTTGTCACGCGAGCGAGGAAATTGCGAAAGAATACAAGCAAGCGCTGGCCAAACTCCGGCGGAAAACACATAGCCGTTGCCCCCCTCTTCAACGAGATCTAGCGCGCAACCCACATGTGAACTGACTATTACTGCATTACCACAACACATCCCTTCCTGAACACAAAATCCCCATGTCTCACCTTGCCCATAGCTTGGTAAAATGATCACATCGGCTGCTCGGTAAAAATCCGGCATTGCAGACTGATTGGCAAAACCAGTAATTCGAACGCGCGAGTCTAAACCAACCAGCGTTCGAACCTCTTGTTCGAGTGCACCAGAACCGACCATCAAAAGCACAAAATTTTCTGGAGCATGATTCAGAAAGCATCTCACCAAGTCTGTAGGACATTTTTTTTTCTCAAATTTACCCGCAAAAAGACAGACTATTTTATCTTGAGTGATTTCGAGTTCTGCTCGCTTTTTTTCTGCTAGAACCTCATCTGGGAAAAACCTTTTCCTATCAACCGCATGGGGAGCAAAAAAGATATCTTCGTTGTGGAACCCATGCATCTTTAAGTAAGTCTCATTTGCTCGACCCACTGACAAAGCAGCGCGAAACTGTTTAAATAGTGCAGTAATAAGCATTTTTTTAGCCCAGGCTTTGTAAGTTTTTTCCTGGACAAGCCTGTGGGAATCCCCGCGTAAGATCTTGGGCACAGTTTTTAGCTTTTTCGAGAAAATAACTTCTAGCAAACTCTTAGCATGATATCCAAAGATAAGTATGACGTCAGCACCCCACTTATTTAAACGTGTGACAAGACTTGGATTGTCCAAACCAAGAAAATGATTCGTACCTGGTTTTTTACTCACATTTGGCACAAATTCGTAATCATAGCCGTCGAGTAGCGGCACATCCCAACTTACAAACTTACAAAAATCAGGGTCCATTTGATTAGTTACACCAAAATCCCATAGAAAAAATACTTTAAGAGTTAGCTGAGTGCTTTCTGCTAAATACCTATACCATGGCGAATAGTACTGAATCGGATGGGAAACAACTATCGCCAGCTTCACCGATAGTATTCTGGATTAAGCTTGCCGCTCAAAGAAGAGGCAAAGGGGCCTCTTGTTTTTTTAGATTGATCACGATCTACTAATTCGAGACTTACAGGAGGTAAAAGAGGCCGAACTTGCATAAGAAGAAAACTACCTATCACAAGTGCAATTGTATAGGAGCCAATAACCGAGGCAACTACGCTTGAACTCCATTCGTACTGGAATGCGGTAAGTACCATAATGACACCCATTAGAGACCGGAAAGAAAATAACGGCATACCTAGAGACCACCAAGTAAGAAAGCCATAAACCACGCCCCAGAAAACTCCTAAACCTATTAGCCCTGCAGGGCCAAAGTTAGCGTAAGCTTCAGCCAAATGGCCCATGCTTATCGTAGTAAATTCGGCATGTTCTTCTGTTTGAATTCCATACCGAATAGTCAACATCTTAGTCGTGATATGAACGTCCGATCGATCGATATTAAGTATACGAGCCACTTGATTAGGTATAATCATGTACCAAGATACCATGTAAGTCCCGCCATTAAAATAAGGAACACTATTAGGTGTCTCTTGGTAAACGAGGAGATATTGCTGAATTACAGAAGCTCTCTCATGAAATCTTTGAGCATCCGCTTGGCTTAATTCATCATAGGCTTGAAGCTGATTAATAACGCGAAAAGCATTAAATGCCATCGTGCCCCACTCCCACATATACTGAGGATACTGCCACGGCTGCACAGTTTGCCAATGGCCCGTACCGCGCATCTCTCTCATCTGCATTTTGCCTTGGTGAAGAAAAGCAAAAAAAGAAAACCCAATAAAAAAGTGTATCCAAGGAATTTTTCTTGATCCCAGAAAATATCCTGCCATGGCAACAATCCAGGTCGTGATGGCTTGAATCATCACAAGGCTAAGATTGCTCACAAATGTCATTGCATAAATGAGAAACAACACACCTGGTGCCTGCTGTTTTAGTATATGCCCAGTTCCAATCTGATATGCTAAAGCAAAACACGTCAAAATACCAAATGCCAGTGTTGATTGATTGATTACGCTGATCAAGGCGTTCGGAATATTCCTCCAGATGAACATCCACTGACCGATTCCCGACATATGGATCAAAATACAAACAACAAGGAGAGGAATAAAAATCTTGGTGCCACCGTCTAAATCCATGTACCAGCACCTGCTGGGAATCTTGGGTTTGCGACTTGCAAAAACATACCAGATAAAAGTCCCTACTAGAAGATATGCACATACTAATAATGATGCGGGAATCAGAATCGTGTCAGGGTAAGACATCACTCGGTGCTCGCCAGTAATCAAAGGCATGGCATACCCCAACAAATGCCCCAAACCAAAAATCGGAAAAATCGGCATTCCCCTGACTTTACGTGTTACCCATAAATACGCGGGCAACATGCAGCAGGCGGCCATCATGAGACCGACGACCACTGCACTGGCACGAGCCGTGTGTTGTTCGTGGAGCATGTAGCATCCGATGAGAAACACCGGTATGGACATCCAAAAGCCCTTCACCATCATGGGAGAGCCTTCTATCAACAGCCCGCGTGCACGAATTTCGCTCTCTTGGTTGCGCTTTTTGGGCGGCTTGTGCGAGATGCTATGGCGGATTGTTTGCGCGTTTAACACTATTTACTCCTAGCCTAACTTAACCTCACGGGCAAGTGCTCTATCCAAAGCTTTAGCCAAAACCTCGGATGAGGCTCGTGCAGAAAAAACACTCCTCTCAAGTCTGCTGAGATCGCGCTTGGCTTCGCGCTCCATAAGAAACGCCTTCTTCAGAGAATCCACCACATCTTTCAAATCCAACGTCCCCGACTCCGGCCAGCGACATGCGCACACCCCTTTCTCTTTATCCAATGCTTCCCATGCCGTGCTCTTCTCATGCAGAAACACCCAGATCGGCCGATCCGATAACAACGCCTGATATGTCTTCGACGGCGAATAGTGAAGCTCCGTTGAACCAATGATCAAAACTCCATCAGCCTCCCGGAGATTCCTCAACACCTCCACATACCCCATCCGATGAGGATGCTCTCTCACCAAACCTTCAACACCCGCCTCCCTCGCCATTGGCAAAACTTGAAAACCATCCCGATCGTTCGGCGATTTTCCCGTTCCGATGAATACTAACTCCAACCCTCGTAGAGGTAACTCACCCATTTCACGCAACTCCCGCACGGCTGCAAAAAACGCACGCATCAACGGCACACTTTTGGGCAAAAACGCCCCGGCATACACCCAGCGTAGTCTGTCTCCCTCGCGACGCGGTGCCGGAAAGATCGCACCATCCGGCAAATCGCACTTCTCCGCAACCTCAAAGTCCCACACCGTCCCGCCATAAGGCATCACCGCCAGTTCTACCCGCTCCGCCACTGCAGGGTTGCGCTCCAGCATCCCCGAAAAATACGAGCGGTTGATTCCCGTGATCAACGCCGCATCCCGCACACTCCAAGGCTCCAAAATCTCGGAGAGCTTGCGCGAAAACCACGCCCGCGTGCCCATCCTCTCACTGCCCGGCCACACATGCACCCATGGATCAATGTAATCTATGCCGTAAGGCACACGGTGGCTTTGCCATAACAACCGACCAAGCGGTGCCAAAAAATTCGACGGAATCGTGATATGCAAAAAATCCATCCGGCCAGCCTCTGCAAGCTCCTCTAAAGCGCGTCGCATCCAAAGAAAACTCCGCACACCGACGTCCCCTACGGTCTTCGGGCGCGCCGGTAGGGCGGGCACGCGAATCACTCGCAACCACTCCGGTAAAAGTTTGAGCATGTTCCAATCCGGCGGTTCCTCATAATATCGCCAATCCACGGTAAGTATCGTGGGCTCCCACCCAAACTCCCGCAAATGCAGCGACCATAGCCGCGCACGATGCACCGCCGCCAGATTACTCGGAGGAAAGTGGCTTGCAACTATGACAACGGATTTCATCAATTAGTGAATCTCGAGAAAATAAACTTATTAAAAACGAAACTAAGTATTACTGACTTAATCAATAAATTCTTTTTTGCCCAAGAAGAATCATAGATTTCCATAAATAGGGGAACCTTCCAGCACCTACAAATTTCTTAACATCAAAACCCTCTTCAAATAAAAGTTTTGACAGCGACTGCTTAGACCAAAACTTTATATGACCACCATCCCATAAAGCAGTAAAGTGACTATCAAATTTATTTGCTATAGCAATCGCTAAGTTTTTTAAATATCCATGATAAGGTGTAGATATTATTAAGTATCCACCACTGACCAAAACTTTTTGTGCAAACCTAGGTAACATCCGAGGCAAGGTCAAATGTTCTATAACTTCAGTTGATATCACTAAATCAAATTGTTCACCTTGCAAAACGTCAGAACTATCACCAACACCACCTGAATAAATTTTATATGAGGATAAGTTTCGCGTGCGATTCTAATTCCACTTTCGCTGGGGTCACACCCAACTGCTTCGTAACCTTCATTCGACAGAATTCCGCACAGAGCACCATTTCCACAACCTAAGTCCAACACTTTTTTTACATTCAATGTGCGACATAAACTAATTATTGGATTTACAAGATAGTTAAAAGTATGAGGTTCATCGGCTCGAGAATACGCGTAATTTACAGGATCAAAATCTTGGGTTAGTTTATCAGTCATTCTTAAACTCCGAATATCGTATTACTGCATATGTAAAGCATTAAAATGATTTATATTTATGTAAAAAAATAGAATCTAGAATATTTATTTTAGAACTAGTTTATTTTCGTTAATAGATAATCAACACCTGCTTTCCAAGTTTAAAAAATCTTTATATGATTATTAAGTGATTTACCCTGCTTTAAGCGTCATCCTCTGCGCGCACAACCCGCGACGAAACGTGCTCACTCGCGTCCTCTACTCACTGCGTTCACAAACCCTGCCTGCAGAAAACTGGGAATTTTTCCTGGTAGACAACAATTCGCAGCCCCCGCTGGAAGAAGCCCTCGCCTGCTCAGCGCACCCGCTCGGTCGCGTCTTGCGGGAACCGGAGCCGGGGCTCACGCCCGCACGATTGTGTGGTTTTCAAAACGCACGGGCAGATACTGCCGTGCTTGTGGATGATGACACGGTGCTCGATCCCGATTACCTCGAGCAAGTTACCCGCTGCTTGGCTGAACATCCCCAAGTCGCGGTGGGCTGTGGCCAACGGCGCGCAGAATTTGAGTCGCCACCCGCTCGCGAGCTTCTTCCGCATCTGGGCATCTTGGCGCTAGGCGAGTTCGAAAAATCCTGGTGGAGCAACTACGACCCCTCGCCCAGCCGCCTGCCCGTAGGCGCTGGCATGTGGGTGCGTCGACAAGTCTGGGAATACTACTCAAATCACCTTCAAGAAGACACCTGGCGTCGCGCCCTGGACCGCACCGGCAACTCGCTTTCTTCCTGCGGCGATCACGACATCGCCCTTTGCGCCCACCGCCTCGGTCTGGGCACAGGCCAGTTCACCGGTCCCAAGCTCACACACGTCATCCCGGCGCAACGCGTTCAACTCGATTACATCCGCCGTTTGCGCCAAGCCGTGAGTGAAAGTTCTGCCCTCCTCCAATACAGCCACTACGGCGAGATCCCCCGCGGTGATATATTACAGCGGCTTCGACAGATGATCACCTGCTTGCGTATGAAAAAAATTCCCCGACTAATCTACAAAAGCCACCTCCAGGGTCAGCGCGACGCCCGTAAAAAAATCCTCTCCGGCCAAATCCCCCGCATCACAAAATGACACCTTCCCGCAAAACCCTTGCCGTGCTTATCCCCACTTATAACGGCGAAAAATACCTCGCTGCTTCTCTGGATTCCGTGCTCGCACAATCCCGCCAGCCCGACGAAATCCTCGTCTGCAACGATGCATCCACGGATTCTACCCAAAAAATCCTCGAAGAATATTCCCGCAAATTTCCCGGTCTGATTCGCTACATTACCAATGAAAAAAACCTCGGCCTCGCCGCCAACCGCCAACGACTCCTCGAATCCACGCAGTGCGACCTCGTCAAATTCCTTGACGACGACGACCTTCTTCACCCGCGCTTCTTGGAGTGGGTTACGCCTCTCGTGGAGTCTGGCGAATACGACCTCGCCGCCGCCAGCGTGCTCAACTTCCACAATGACGATATATCACAAATTGACGGTGATTTCCCTGTGCGCCTGCGCGGCTGGAAAGAGCCTGCTTGGGCCCATCACTTCGCTGTCGCCGGCCACGTGATCAACAAGGTCCACAATCGCAAATTCCTCCTCGATGCCGGCGGATTTACTGACCTCACCGGTCCGGGCGAAGACTTCGCTTTGGATCTGCGACTGGCTCTGCATGGAGCGCGCCTCGGGGTCGTCGCCGCCCACCTCGTCTATCACCGCGCACGCCCGCGCCCGCGCACATTCACGAATCACCAACTCATGATAAACGCTTTTCACTTTCTGCGCGATGCGGTGCTCCAACTGGAAAAACGCGGTTGGTTTCAGGGGCACGATAAAGAGCGAAAAATCCTCGCCGACCGCTTGTGGCACATGGGCCGACTGCTTTCCGATGCAGGGGATTTCGACATCGCCATGGAAGCCTTCGCCTGCTCCCGCCAACTCCTCAACCAAGGTATCGTGCATGGCTCTCTGCCCTACAAAATTCTCGCCGCATGCCTCGGTCTTCGCACGGCAGAAAAACTGCGCACCGCCCGCCAGCGCAAGAGTTGACCGCATTTGTTGTTGCTAGAAAACGCCCGGCAAGAAAACAATTCGCCATGACCGAACAACTCAAAGTCGCCATCGTCGGCGCGTCTGGTTATACCGGTGAAGAACTCATCCGCCTTGTGCTTGCGCATCCTCGCCTTTGCCTTGCTGCGGTCACCTCCCGCCAACAGGCCGGACAGCTCCTTAATGATCGCTACCCCGCTGCACCCTCTGGCTTGGCATTTCAAGACCTGGATGCAGCCGCGCTCAGTAAGTTGGCCGACGTCTTCTTCCTCGCACTTCCCCATGGCGAATCCCGCAAATTCGCGGAACCTCTACTCGATTCGGGAAAAACAGTGCTCGACCTTAGTGCCGACTTCCGCATCAAAGATCGTGAAGTATTCCAACGTTACTACAGTTACGAAGCACCTGATGACGCCCTCCTCCAACGCGCCGTCTACGGCCAACCGGAAACCAACCGCGCCGCCCTCAAAGGCGCGAAGCTCATCGCCTGCCCTGGCTGCTATCCCACATCCATCATTCTCCCGCTCGCTCCATTGCTCGCTGCAAAAATCATCGATCCCGATCACATTATCATCAACTCTATGAGCGGCGTCTCCGGCGCAGGCCGTAAAGCCGAAATTGATCTCCTCTACTGCGAGTGCAACGAAAGTGCCCGCGCCTACGGTGGCACCACCCACCGGCACATCCCCGAAATTGAGCAGGAGCTAACACGCCTCGCGGAGTGTCGCACCACAGTCCAGTTTACTCCGCACCTGCTGCCCATCACACGCGGCATGCTTACCACCATCGTTGCCCGCCCCGCAAAGAATATTCCTCTACCGGACACGGACACATTGCTTGCAGAGTTTCGCGAGTTTTACAGAAACTCCCCCTTCGTGCGCGTTCTCGCTTCTGGAAAAATGCCGCGCATCGCCGACGTCGCCCGCACCAACCGTTGCGACCTCAGCGCCCTCGCCGACCCGCGCACTGGCAACATCCTGCTCTACTCCGCGATTGACAACCTCACCAAAGGCGCCGGCGGGCAAGCACTTCAATGCTTGAATATCATGCGCGGATGGCCAGAGTCTGAAGGCTTGCCCCAATGACAGCCACCAAACCATATCGCGTCCTCCCCTCCGGCACAGTGACCTCCGTGCCAGGTTTCAGTGCCTGCGGCCTCAATATTGGCATCAAACCCGGCTCCTCCAAAAAAGACTTTGGTCTGATCGTCAGCGAACTTCCAGCCGTTGCAGCAGGCACATTCACCACAAGCAGCGTCAAAGCCGCACCAGTCCAAGTCTGCATCTCCAACCTCAAAGCCTCCCGCGGGCGCATCCGTGCCATCGCCGCCAACAGCGGCAACGCCAACGCCTGCACCGGTGTCCAAGGCATTGCTGACGCCAAAGAAACCGCCGGCCTCGCCGCCCTCACCCTCGGATGCAAAGACACCGAAGTGCTCGTCTGCTCCACCGGTCGCATCGGCCGCCCGCTCCCAATGCCTGCCATACGTAAAGGTATCCGCAAAGCCGTCACCAAACTCTCCCCCGACGCCGGGCTCGACTTCGCGCACGCTATTATGACCAGCGACACACGGCCCAAGCACACCGCCGTCCAAGTGCGCATCGACGGCCTCCCCGTCACCATCGGCGTCTGCGCCAAAGGCGCCGGTATGATTGATCCCAACATGGCCACGATGCTTTGCTTCATCACCACCGACGCCGCCATCTTCCGCCGCACTCTCGCCGCCTGCCTTCAAGAAGCCGTCGAACTCTCCTTCAACCGCATCCTCGTGGACGGCGACATGTCCACCAACGACACCGTCCTGTGCCTCGCCAACGGCCGCGCAGGCAACAACCCCCTCTGCTCCTACCACCCTGACCTCGCCAAATTCAAAGCCGCCCTTCTCTACTGCTGCACCGAAATGGCCAAGGCCATCGTCCTCGACGGCGAACGCGTCACCAAATGCGTTGAAGTCGCCGTCAAAGGCGCACCCAACAACATGCAAGCCCGCCAGGCTGCCCGCGCCATTGCCACGAGCCTCCTCGTCAAATCCTCTTGGTTCGGCGGCGATCCCAACTGGGGCCGCCTTATGGCCGCCCTCGGCTACTCCGGATGCAAACTCAAAGAAGAACTTGTGGACATCTACTACGACGGCCTCCTCGCCGTCAAAGGCGGCGTCGCCTCCACTACCCCACCAGCACGCCTCAAAAAAATCGCCGCCAAAAAATCCTTTCGCATCACCATCAACCTCCACCTCGGCGAAGGCGAATACACCCTCTACACCACCGACCTCACCGAACAATACGTCAACTACAACAAATCCGAATAACCCCGCGCCTAACGCACGTAACTCAGATCAGCAGCCGCCTGATCTGCACGATTCTACCTCCGATCCCTTCCACCACCCACTCGCGGGAAACGCATTGCCAACACGCCAAATACCCCAAAAAAACGTTCAAGCCTCCAACAATACCAAACAGGGAAAATACTTACGGTAATAACCCCGATCCAAAGCCGCAAATCTCTCAGCCTGCGTCATCGCGTGTGCCGCTACCAAAAAATCCGGCAGCAAGTGCTCCCTCGGCCCGCCATTTTTCCGGTAGTTCAAAAACGTCTGCCCTGCCAGCCACGCACATTCCTCGGAAAAATTGTCATACCTCAAACCCACTGAAGCAAAAGCCGCATGCGCCGACGCAACATCCGGATAACCGACCGCGCACTCCGAAAAAACAACAGGACAAATCAATAAAGGCCCTTCCTTCGCCGCCTGATCCAAACGAATGCACCACTTTTCCCAACCCGCCTGACGGCGCAAAATCAACAATAGCACAGAAGAATCTACCGCTGTCCTCACTCAACCGGCACACCCTTCTTTTACGCCTCGCCCCGCAACTCGCGCATAACATCAGCCTGCGGCTTCCCGGCCCACGGATCATTCCATTTCTTGCCAAACTCCAACCACCGTCTGTCCTCCGCGACAGGGACGCACTTCCCCTTGACCGCACTTTTACACACAAACAAACGGCCTCCCTTAGCGCTCTGCACCGCTTTCCCGACACCACTGGGTTTTATTTTTACAGCCATTGAAACACACTAAACCCGCCCGAATCAAAAATCAAACCCACCCGTTCGCAAAACACATTGCCAACACGCCACACAATCGCAACAATCCCCGCGTGCAAACACTCAACGTCAAAATCTTCGGTGCCGGATCCATCGGCAATCACCTCGCCCAAGCCTCCCGGCGCATGGGCTGGCACGTCACCATCGTTGACCCCGACCCTGCCGCCCTCCGGCGCACCCGCGAGGAAATCTACCCCGCCCGCTACGGCGCATGGGACGATACCATCAAACTCCTCGCTCCCGAAGCTGCACCCCGCACGGGCTTCGACCTCATCATCATCGGCACCCCCCCTGACGTCCACGTCCCCCTTGCACGCCAAGCCCTCGCGGAAAAGCCTCGCGCCCTCCTCATCGAAAAACCCCTCGGCACCCCCGACCTCGCAGGACTCGCCGACCTGGAACGCGAAGCCGCCGCCTCCGGCACACTCTGCTTCATCGGCTACGATCACGCCCTCGCCCAAAGCACACAAAAAGTCGCCGAACTCATCCGCAGCGGCCACCTCGGCACCCCTCTCACATGGGACGTCGAATTCCGCGAATTCTGGGGCGGCATCTTCAAAGCCCACCCCTGGCTCGAAGGCCCCTGGCAAACCTACCTTGGCTACTCCCACCGCGGCGGCGGCGCAGGCGGCGAACACTCCCACGCGATTCACCTCTTCCAACACTTCGCCCACCTCTGCGGCGCCGGCAAAATCACCCAACTCGAAGCCACAGTCACCTACAAACAACAACGCGAAGCCAAATACGACGACCTCTTCGCCGTGCACGCCCACTTCGCAGATGGCCGCGTCGGCCGCGTCGTCCAAGACGTCGTCACCGCCCCCACCAAAAAATGGGGCTTCATCCAATGCGAACGTGGTCGCATCGAATGGCATGCCAACGGTCATCCCACGGGCGACCTCGTGCGCCTCCTCCCCGCAGATGGTGCCCCAGAAGACCTCGTCTTCCCCAAAAAACGCCCCGACGATTTCTACATCGAGATGCTCCACATTGCCGAGTGCCTCCAAGCCGGCACCAACGCCTCCTCGCCCACGCGCCTCGAAGCTGGCCTCGACACCATGATGCAGATCCACGCCGCCTACCGCGCAGGCCAAGAACAACGTGCCATGAAAATCAACTACGCCGCCGGGCGCACCCCCGCCGCCGTCTCCCCCGTCTGAGTTCACCCTGCGACTCTTCACCGCCCGAGCATGACACCCAAACTCATCACCTTCGAAGGCAGCGAGGGCGCGGGCAAAACAACTCAAATCCATCACCTCATCGAAAAACTCGAACAGCACGGCGTCCCCTTCCTCGTCACGCGCGAACCGGGCGGCACCCCGCTGGGCGAAGCTGTGCGCCACATCCTCAAGTTCTCCGGCCCTGAAGTGCACATCTGTCCCGCGGCCGAAGTCCTT
This sequence comes from uncultured Verrucomicrobiae bacterium, assembly GCA_938005615.1. Taxonomy (GTDB): domain Bacteria; phylum Verrucomicrobiota; class Verrucomicrobiia; order JADLBR01; family CALLMV01; genus CALLMV01. The sequence goes on along the minus strand of CALLMV010000023.1, from coordinate 68,893 downwards.
CTCTTCTGCGCCAGCCGCGCACAACTGGCCCTCGACGTCATCCGCCCCGCCCTCGATGAGGGTCGCGTCGTCATCTGCGATCGCTTCTTCGACTCCACTACCGTCTACCAAGGCATCGGCCGTGGCATCCCGCCTGAACACATCCACGCCCTGCGCCAACTCTCCCTTGGGGACCTCTGGCCTGACCTCACCTTCGTGCTCAGCATGGACCCGCAAGCCGCCCGCCAGCGTGCCCTGCGCCGCACCGAAGAAGAAGGCCACGACCCTGACCGCCTCGAAGCCGAACCCTTAGAATTTTACCAACGCATCTCCGACGCTTACGAAAAACTCGCCCGCGAAGAACCTCAACGCGTGCGCCTCATCCCCGCCCAGCGCGCCCCCGAAGACATCGCCCGCGAAATCTGGAACATCACCGCCCATGCCCTTGACATCCCAACAAGCGCTTGACTGCCTCCGCCGCGCCCTCGCCCACGGCCATCTCGCCCACGCCTACATCCTCAGCGGCCCGGTTGAAGAAGTTGAACGCGAGACCCTGCGCCCCTTGCTGGGCGAACTGCTCCGCACCGAACGCCCTGAAATCCACCCCGACCTTCACCGCATCGCCCCCGCCTCGAAAAGCCGGCAAATCCTAACCGAAAAAATTGATGAACTGATCTTCACCCTCAACCAATCCCCATTCACCGCAGGCGGCAAAAAAATCGCCCTCATCTGCCATGCCGACCGCATGAACACCGCCTCCGCCAACAAATTCCTCAAAACCCTCGAAGAACCGCACCCCCGCACACACATCTTTCTCCTCACCGAGCGGCCCTCCGCGCTGCTGCCCACCATCCGTTCCCGCTGCGGCATTATCGCCTTACGCCAAGATGTGCCCCTGCCAGAGCCTGAGGCTATTCCACTTGTCAATTCTGTGAAACAACCCTTCACCAACAAACTTGCAGCTCTGCTTTGGTCACGCAGCATCGAGGAGCACCTCGTCAAAAAAAGTATCCAAATAGAAAAAGACATCTTTGAATCCCACAAGGAAACACTTAAACAACTTGAAGCGGAGGGGCGGGAATTTCTCGAAAAAGAAATCTCCGGCCAAGCGGCATCCGCCACTGCGGAATATCGTGCACTATTATTTGCCCAACTTACAGTAGCTATCGGGCCAACACGCCCAAACGCAATTGAAGCGATCGAGCAAGCCCATCGTGATCTGCAACGCAACCTCCCACTTGGGCTTGTGCTTGATCGGATGGCTTTACAAGTAGCAAGGCAGGATGTTGAGAGGCTTTCTTTTTATACCTAAGGCAATGCCGCCAATTCCCACCCCCCTACTCCTGCACGACATAACATAGGACGACTATCCCCCAATACCTTACCATGTGCCTTCATGTAATCCTCGATTAAATCCTCTGCCAGTTCTTCACGGCATAGCACGATAGCAGAGCCGCCAAATCCCCCACCACTTAAGCGTGCACCAAGTGCTCGGCCATCACGCGCAAACCATTCAACAATCCCATCCAATTCAGCACACGAATTCTGAAAGTTTTCTTGCGAACTTTTGTGCGACTCCCACATCAACCGCCCAACGGAAGTTATATCCCCCGCCTCCAAAAATGAAATAGCAAGCTTAACTCGTGTAATCTCTCCAAGCACATGTAGAGCACGCCGATAAACACGGTCATCCATAACACCCCGGTGTAACTTCAACATTTCAACATCTGCGGAAGCCAAGTCTGGCACACCCATAGCCCGCGCAGCGGCTTCGCACGAAGCCTTCCTTACGTTGTACTCCCCAGCTACTAGTGAATGTTTCACCCCTGAGGGCACTACAAGAAAACACAAGCCCTCTGGCAACTTCACGCTATGGTATTGCAGACTTCTGAAGTCAATCACCAAAGCTTCTCCACTCCTGGCCGCTAGAGAGCTAATCTGGTCCAGTAGTCCGCACTGAGTTCCTACATAATAATGTTCCGCTTTTTGACACAGCTTGGCCAGCTCAAGCAAATTCATCTTGGCACCGCTCAATTTCAGCAACGCCAAACCCACAGCACATTCCAACGCCGCACTGGAGCTTAAACCCGCTCCTTCTGGTAAGGTGCTGCGCACTTCTACATCTAAGCCGGTGTCAATTAGCCCATCGCTTTTAAACAAGTCCACCACCCCCAACACATACCCAAACCAGCCACCATAAATTTGCTGAGTCAGCTCATCCAGCTTGAAACTCTGCACTCCTTCGCGCGAAGCCGAGCGTAAGCGCACCTGTCTGTCTCCACGCCGTGTCACGACTGCCGTCACTCCCAGATCTATTGCCACACTCAGAGCAACACCGTTGTTATAGTCCGTGTGGTTACCCAGCCATTCCAGCCGACCAGGGGAGAATGATGTTACTACAGTAAATTCTTCGTTCATGTCATCGTCCTTGAATTCACTCGCGCCAGTCCCGTGTTGCCGTCCAGCGGACCTCTGGCGTCACTGTGATCAAACGATCGCCCCAGTAAAGGCTGTAGCGGTTTGCACCAGCAGCCACGAGATCCTCAGCACTTGCGCGAAAAGACAACTCAGCACGGCCGCCTCGCCTTACAGTCTTGTCAAGACGCGATAGAACACGTCCGGTCTTAACGTCTCGCAAATTAATTGCATCATCGCGAGAAAGATACGGCCAATCTGCTAGGCCAGTATTATCAAATACAAAAGTCACATTAACCTCACCCTTCGTCAAAGAGACTGTCGTTCCTGCCCGCGAAAAGTTAGGCTCCATTTGCCCACGGCCATCTATGATGCGTATCCTTGCTAGGTTAGCAGAAATATTCTTCAACCTACCGCGGGATAATCCGGCCACATAAGCAAATAGCTCCTCCCGCGAGGGGTTGAGCAAAGTGATATTTGTGGGTAGGGCATCACCCAAAGTTTCAAGATACCGTAGCACAACACCCAACGGTCCCCGGCAATCTGACTCTGGGTCCAGGTACACTGCGGGTGTCTGTAAATCCTCATCGGCATCGCGATTACGCAACGCGGAGATATTCACTGGCGCAGTCAAAGCCAGTTTCTGTCTCCACAACAACCATTCGCGTCGAGCAGCCCCCGTCACGCGAAACAAGCCTGGCCTATGCCTTCCCCGGGCATCATAGCCATCGAATGCCAAACCGCACCACCACATGCCTTTGGGGTGAGATGTTCTCAACTCGCGCAGCATCTCAAAAACCTTATGTCTAGCCTCTCCCCCCGGTACAAGTCGCGCGCGGGATCCATCCTCACCAATACCGTCGAACTGAATGATGCCATCCTCTCGCACATACTGGGATGCCATCGAGATAAATAATGACGCCTGATTTAGGCTTGCAGGGGAAACCAGAAAACTTTCCCAACTTACTCCCAAAACCTGAAAATTCAAGGAGGCAAAATCGACAGACCAGGGCGCAGTAGGAAACGCTGCAGTGTTTAAGCTCCCCATGAACCCCGAACGCAACCCATAAACCCCAAACGAACGCATCGCGGAAACTGGTCTTAAAATCTCAGCAGAGTATGCATAAGAAAAATCATTCAAAAATGCCCGATACACCAATATCGAAGGGCACCCAGGACCGATAGATGTCAAAAGCTTATCACTTGGACCCGACATCCTCTTGACCCAATTTGATGCAGCATCTCCTTCAAGGAGTTTGAACAGCTCTTCTTCAGAACCATAAAAATCCGATACCCACCGCGACCACTGACGCCCCAAAGAGGCTCGCACATCTTGCGGGCCAAAAATAGGATTTTCCAAAACATCCCAAAACCACGCGATGCGGTTTTCATCAATGCGGCTGTCTTTCACAAAGCGCAAAAATTCCTCTGCATCAGCTGCACCAGAAATCAAATTCGCGATGTTCAACCTGACAAAAATGTTCATCCTGATGCATCGGGTCAGAAAATCCCTTAGATTTGCCGCCTCATTGCTGCGCTGGACGTCAATCCTGATGCTATCCACGCCAGCCTGTGCCAGTGCGCTGAGTTCCTCCTCCACACGCACAGGATCGTAGTAAGCGGAGGAAAGCCACGTCGCCCCTTCTGGAAGCAAATAATTTGCTAAATACAAAGGCCGATAATTTAAACCTGAGTTAAACCACGCCTGCGAATCCCTGAACACATAGCCAGACAAAAAGTCAATTCGCTCAACGCGCGGCAAATTGCGCGACTCCACCTGCAACTTACCGTAAAATGACGCAGACTGCACACGCACACTTGGGCGCACACGCACATCAAACTCACCGGGTGAGATCGTCGAAGGCATCTGAATTTCCACTACGCCGGGCGAAATTGTTCTTTGAGTAAAACTGCGGTAAACAGGCGAACTCCTCCCTACCGGTGTAATCTCCACATCCAGCCGTGGAAACATCTCCGGATCTGGATCAGCAAAGTAGCTGTACTTGAGGCGAAACACGGGAACCTGGTTTGCCTGCAGCGTCCATGCAAAGGAAGCAAACTGCGTTATTACAAAACTTGAATTCAGATTATCTTGCGAATCCTTAAAAATTTCCTTCCACATCGTTTCGAGTCGCATAACTCGCAAATCTTCTGGGCGCAAAGACAGCCACGCTACACGATTGCGGACCTCCGTTTCATCTCTCAGCAGAATCCCGGCCACAGTCATCTTCGCAGCCTGATCCGGCCGGCGTACTTCCAACAAATTAATAAACCGCCATGGACAATCCAAATTCAAAGAGCGCCCTTCAAATGTCGGTACAGCACCCACTCGTGTCTGCCCGCTTTCAGCCCTCACCCGCGAACCCGTCCAAGTCACAAACTCTAAAGGATCAAAAAGAGTTGTTCTCTGAATTCCAGGGCTTATGCCACCCAGAAATGGACGCGCAGGAAGCACAGCCTCTCCTTTGGCGATTAACAGGGACACGTTGCCTGAGGGCGGCTTGTTGCCCCTTTGCTCTGAAAACCTCACCGTGATCTGGTACGACTCTTTGGCTCCAAGTTTTGCGGTTTCCTCCACCAATTTATCTACCAGTAGAAACTCATCCCAAAGCCAAAGCGGCACAGAAGAATTCCTTTCGGAACTGTTGATCCAGCGGTTACCGTCAGAATCGGTCAGCTCAACTTGCAAATCTTCCCCATCATCTGGCGATAAAAAAATCCCCAGGCTGGAGTCGAGAGAAATCTCTTTTCCTTGTAGAGTCCATGCCGCACCACCCAAATCGTCGTGTTGAGATTTCCACATACCGTCTAGGTTCGAAATCTCGAGGGGGAAGTCCGTATCTCGAAAACACTCTGGCGCACTCACCCATTTATCATCACGCCACATCCCAACCTGCGAAAAAGGATTCTCTCCGACAAGATATATCCTCACACCTTTGTTAATTATATCACGAAGTAAATTCCATTGCCGCAGGTCTACGTGAGCAGAATCCGCGATGAGTAAAGATGGCGTCTGGACAACATCCCGGCCGTCTATTAGAGCTGCGAGCTCCTCTGCCCTCACCATCATGAAGTCGCGGCCTCTTTCAGTCAGCGATGCTTTCACCCACTCGGTAATTTGATTAGCTGTCTCACTTGGCTGCTCTAAGATCAACATCAGCTCAGGGTCAGCAAAGGGATCTGGATTCAGCTCCTGCCTTTCCCTGCAAGAGACAAGTGCCAGTGCAATCCAGAAGCCGGCCATCAAAAAAAATTCACTCTGGCGCATACGAGACTAAGTATGACAAAGTTGGTTAAAACGGAAAAGATTTAACCTCTTTGCTAAACAGGTACCTGCTCTTCGGAAGGATTACCCCGGGATGGATTTTCGCACTTCTTCTAATTGTCCAGCGGAGCCTAATAGACGATTCTTTTCTGCTATGAACTTCGCGTATTCATCCATGAAAATCTTGCCCGGCGGGCGAAAGTCAAATTCCTTCGGGTGGTCACGGAAATACTCCCTATGCACCCTGGTCCACACCAGCCTGCCATCGGTATCGATGTTTACTTTGGTCACACCCAACTTCGCAGCTGGCAGATACTCTGCGGGATTCACGCCGCAAGCATCGGGGTCAAGCTGACCGCCCGCAGCGTTGATGCGCATGACTTCTTCTTTGGGCACACTGGAGGACCCATGCATCACAATAGGAATTGGCGGCAGCCCGGCAGCCGCGACCTTATCGCGAATTTTCTCTATCACATCGAAGTGCAAAGACTGCTGCCCCTTAAATTTATAAGCCCCATGACTGGTGCCTATGGCTGCAGCCAGTGAGTCGCATCCCGTTAATTTGATAAACTCGACTGCTTCGTCTGGATCGGTCAGGCAGGCGTGCCCCTCCTCAACAACTATGTCTTCCTCTACCCCACCAAGCATTCCCAACTCGGCTTCGACACTCAGCCCCTTGGCATGCGCACGCTCCACTACCCGACGGGTAATTTCCACGTTCTTCTCAAATGGCTCATGGGAAGCATCTATCATGACTGAAGAAAAAAATCCGGATTCGATGCAATCATAGCAAGTTTGCTCATCCCCATGATCCAGATGTACTGCAAAAATCGCATCAGGGAAAATCTCCTCAGCAGCACGGATCAATGCTTCGAGAATGCGTTTATCCGTATACTTTCTGGCGCCTTTGGAAATCTGGATAATAAACGGCGCTTGGGAGTCCATACACCCTCGAAAGAGACCCATCGTCTGCTCCGCGTTATTGATGTTATACGCGCCAATGGCATATTTTCCGTAGGCAACCTTGTATAGTTGTGCTGTGGTAACAATCATTGAATCGCTACATACACGCCAACACTGCTCATGGCAAAGAAGAAACCATACCCCGCTCAAAACCGTAGCTTACGCGATGCGCTCTCCATCGTCCCTGCCCGACCACTGATCGCCGTTTCTGGCGGGCGTGACTCCATGTGCCTACTCCACGCCTGCTTCACTGCAGGCCTGCAACCTCATGCCGCGCACTACAACCACAGATGGAGCAAAACCGAAGACCAGTGGGCACTCTTCATTGAAAAATGGTGCAAACAACATGACATTCCCTTTCATCTAGCTAAATCACCAAAGCGCGGGCCCACCAATGAAAATACTGCCCGCGAACAGCGCTACAAATTTCTGCTACACACATGCGCCCTTGTGAGAAGCTCCTGCCTGCTGACTGCCCATCATGCGGACGACCAAGCAGAAACTCTACTTATGCGACTGTTGCGCGGCACTGGACCTGCCGGACTTGGTGGCATTCCGGCAAGGCATCAGCGCCAAGGAGTACTCATCCTGCGCCCCTGGCTCCAATACACTCGAGAAGAAATCACTACCTACGCCAAGGTTAACAAAATCGAGTTCATTGAGGATCCATTCAATCAAGACTCGAGCAGTCTCCGAGTCCGCGTGCGCTCGCACCTGCTCCCTCTCATGGAATCCCTCGCTATGCCTGGACTGATCAATCGCCTCTCACGGCTTTCTACTTTGTTGCGAGATGATGAGGAGTTTCTCAACACACTGGCTTCGGAAGAACTCACAAATACACGCGACTTCAGCCACCCTAACCGTATTCATATTCCTTCTCTCCTGAAACTGCCCCGCCCAATCCAAAGACGCATCGTGACCTTATGGGTCAAATCCGAATGTGACGTTAATCTCAGCAGCGAAGAAACTGACAAAATCCTGGAGTTGGCCAGTTCTCAGACAAAACCAACCGCTCAGAATCTCCCCTGCAGTCATGTCGTGCGGCGCAAATCCGCACGCCTCTTCATAAAAAAAATGTCAGACTCACAAGAAACGGCATGATCTCGACAACTTGACACTCATCCCAATACAGCGAAACAGGATTCCCTCCGATTCTCCAAACAGAGCCTGCCTCACCCGATCACTTCGCGTAAATGCCGAGCCGCATCTTCAGGCAAAAGTGTGTTAATGTGAAATCCCGTACCGAGCTCAAAACCAGCAAGTGTGCCCAACCGTGGAGTAATCTCCAGATGCCAACACCATGAATCACGAATTAGCAAAGCCTCTGGTGTTGCTTCTCTCACAGCGTTTAAAGGTCCGTTGAGCAGCGTGATGTTGTAAGCCGGGTTTTCCAAAGCCAAATTCATCCGCAACAATACCGCCTGTAAAGCCTCCGCCAGTTGGTTTAAATCATGCTCCGTACAAGTCTGAAAATTTGCGCTCAAACGCCTTGGATAAATCGCCATCTCAAACAAAAATCGCGAAGCGTAAGGACACAAAACCACAAACCCAGAATTCTCAAACACCACCCGCTTATTCACTTGCTCCTCATGCAAAAGCAGATCACGGAACCAGTGCCGCCCCTTCCAACGAAAGTACTGTGCCGCATTTGTGCACATGCGCCGAATTAGTTCAGGCACCAAAGGCAGCGCCACAATTTGGCTGTGAGCATGACTCAATGTCGCACCCGCCAGCGGCCCGTGATTTTTAAACACACAGATGTACTGGAAACGCACATCCTTCGTCAGGTCTAAAATCCTCTGCTTCCAGGCTCCCAAAACGGAAGCAACGTGCGCTACGGGCAGCTTCTCTAATGGCAGCGAATCACAGGTCTCTATCACAACCTCGTGCGCCCCCAAACCATCCATCGCATCGAAAATCCCATCCGGGCGCCCCTCCGGCCTTCCCTCGATCCTGAGCGCGGGATACCGGTTGGGCACAACGCGCCACTTCCAGCCAGGAGAATTTGCCTCCGAATTTTCCGGTCGAAGTGCCAGAATCTCCGGCGGTGTAGACTTTTCATGGCCCGGGGCAAAGGGATCAAACACCGCGTCTGCAGACTGCTGAAAATGATATTCCGACGGCCGTCGCCGACGCTCTTCAGAGAAAATCGTCCACGTGTCCCGCAGCGGATCGCGTCGCAGTTCAGGTTGCTGCATAAATCTTCTCATAAGCGGCTGCGGCCGCATTCCACGAAAAATCCTTACCCATAGCGTTCACTACGACTTTCTTCCAAGCCTTGGGTTCTGCAAATAGGCCCACTGCAGACTTAATCGCTCCCAGCATGGCAGCAACAGTATGCTCAACAAACACAAATCCCGTTCCCCTTTCTGGATCTGCCACGGCGTCTACTACAGTATCCTTCAAACCACCTGTTCCGTGTACAATCGGGAGAGTCCCGTAACGTTGGGAATACATCTGATTCAGGCCACAGGGCTCAAAACGTGAGGGCATTAAAAATGCATCGCATCCTGCCTCGATCAAGTGGGCTAAATCCTCGCTATGCGTCAAGTGCACCCGGAGAAAATCCGGTGCATCCAGGGCCGCCTGCTGCAGCCAATCCTCAATTTCCGGCAGTCCTTGCCCCAATATAATCAGCCGCAACGGCATCTGGCGCAACCGCGCCCATCCAGAACGCAAAAGGTCAAAGCCCTTCTGAGGCGTCAGCCGCGAAATCATCCCTATGAGCATTTCAGGCGCATCCTCCGGCCAATCATGTCTGGACAGGAGAGCCCGCCGGCAAACCGTCTTGCCTGGCAAGGAACGCGCAGAATAGCGCCGAGGAATGTGCGGGTCACACCCCGGATGCCAAGTCGTATCATCAATCCCGTTCAAGATGCCCGTCAGCTTGTGAGCATTTTCGCGCAACACCGCATCCAACCCGCAGCCGTGCTCCGGAGTTTGAATCTCGCGTGCATAGGTTGGACTCACAGTCGTTACAGCATCAGCGAGCAAAATTCCTCCCTTGAGGAAATTCAGTCGCCCGTAAAACTCGACGCCCCGGGGCGAAAAATACTCCCCCGGCAAACCAGTTAACGCAAACTCCTCGGCCGAAAACGATCCCTGAAACGCCAGATTATGAATCGTCAACACACTACGCGCAGGCAAACCCGCCGCACGAATATAAGCAGGCAGTAATGCAGTGTGCCAATCATTTGCGTGCATGACGTCAGGCAATCCACCCGGAAGCCGACGACTCAGCTCCAGCACCGCACGCGAGAAAAACGCAAACCTCCCCGCATTATCCTGGTAGTCCCCCAGTTCGTTGCCATAAAAACCACTCCGATCAAACAACTCATCACAACGCAGCAACAAATACTTCACCTGCGAAGAAATGCCTGCCTCGTACACACGCACCCTCAAATCCTGACTACCGTAGGGTAACTTTAACTCACACCCCGTATCCGCGCTCGCCTCCACATTCCCTACCTGCGGCCGATAAAACGGAGTCGCCACATACACCTCGTGGCCGGCCAAAGACAACGCCTCGGGCAGTCCGCGCGATACGTCCGCCAACCCTCCCGTCTTGGCAAGCGGAAACACCTCGCTGGTCGCAAACAAAATGCGCATACCCACACACTAAAAGCTAAAGTAGCGACCTTACAAGAATCATCCTCAACTCCACTCAACCATAAACCATTTTCCTATAACCCTAAGCCGTTCTTGCGATTCAACTGCCCAACGCGTAATACTCAAAAAATGTCACAACACACCCTTCACAACCACGTCGCCCTCGTCACCGGCGCCAGCCGCGGCCTTGGTCTGGCCATCGCCAAACTCTTCGCCCAGCACGGAGCAAAACTCGCCCTCGTCGCTCGCAGCGAACAAGCCTTGACCCCTGCACTGGAAGCCGTTCGCCAAGTCGGCGCAGAAGCTCAACCCTTTCCCTGCGACCTTTCCGACGCCGAAACCACAAAAGCCCTCCCCGACCTCGTCCTCAAACACTTCGGACAAATCGATATCCTCGTCAACAACGCTGGCATCACCCGCGACACCCTCCTCCTACGCATGAGCGACGAAGACTGGCAGAACGTCATAGACACCAACCTCCGCTCAGCCTTCCTGCTCACCCGAGCAGTTGTTCGCCCCATGATGAAAGCCCGACGCGGCCGCATCATCAACATCTCCTCCGTCAGCGGCCTCATCGGTAACGCTGGCCAAGCCAACTATGCCGCAAGCAAAGCCGCCCTCATTGCACTCACCAAAACTACAGCCCGCGAATTCGCCTCACGCGGCATCACCGCCAACGCCATCGCCCCAGGCTTCATCACCACAGACATGACCAACGTCCTTCCTGAAAACGTCACGCAAGAAGTCCTCAAACAAATCCCCCTCGGCCGTTTCGGCACACCGGATGACATTGCCCACGCCGCCCTCTTCCTTGCCTCCCCTGCATCGGCTTACATCACCGGCCAGACCCTCATCGTGGATGGCGGCCTCCTCATGCCTTAATAATTCTCCCGAGAACCTGCGCCACCCTGTGCTCACCTCTGTGCAGGCGCCGCATTACGCACGGCCCACGCCCGCTCTGGGCACTGAGCCAACCAGCGCATCCAATGATCCATCAGCACCAACCAAGCCATAGCCTCCACGATCGGCACTGCGCGAGGCAACACACAGGGGTCGTGCCGCCCCCGCGCAGCTAATACCGCCTCGTTATTATCCCGGCCCACTGTTCGCTGCTCGGAAGCAATCGTCGCCGTCGGCTTAAACGCCACACGAAAAATCACCGGCTCACCGTTAGTGATCCCCCCCTGCACGCCCCCAGAGCGATTTGTGGCCGTCCGCACACGGCCTTCTTTCATAAGAAACTCATCATTATGTGTGCGCCCAGTGAGCTTCACTGCCCCAAACCCAGATCCCACCTCAAACCCCTTCGTTGCTGGCAGTGACAACATTGCCTTGGCAAGATCAGCTTCAAACCGGTCAAACACCGGCTCGCCCAATCCCGCAGGCGCACCCCAAATCCCACACTGCACAATCCCGCCCAAAGAATCCCCCTGCCGGCGTGCCTCCTCAATCGCCCGGATCATCCTTTCCGCAGTCGCAACGTCCGGGCAACGCACCGCATTTGCCTCCACCAACTCGAGCGCCACCGGCTGACTCAAATCCGGCTCCGGCATCACAATCTCATGAATCTGCGACACCCAGCCACGCACCTCCACCCCAGGCAATGACACCCGTAACGCCCGTTGTGCCACAGCAGCCGCCGCCACACGCCCGATTGTTTCCCTCGCCGAAGAACGCCCCCCACCCTGCCAATTCCGCAGCCCATACTTCGCATCGTAAGTAAAATCCGCATGCGATGGCCGGTACAAACTCTCCATCTCCGAATACGCTTCTGGCCGCGCATCAGTATTCCTTACCCAAATCGAAATCGGCGTACCCAACGTTACCCCACGAAACGTCCCCGACAAAATTTCGCAAACATCCCCCTCCTTACGCTGCGTCACAATGCGACTCTGCCCTGGCCGACGCCGGTCCAACTCCGGCTGAATATCCGCCTCCGACAGAGGCACCCCAGGCGGACACCCATCAATCACCACACCCACCCCACCCCCGTGGCTTTCCCCCCACGTCGAGATTCGAAAAAGCGTTCCAAAACTATTCCCGGGCATAGCTTCCCTCTAGCCTCACAACCTCTCAGCCGCAAGACACGAACATCTACTTGGCCCGCCCAGCGCAACCCTCATCCCGAGCAAAAGCGAGGGACTTGAACTCACCCAGCCCCCTAGTAAGTGGGAAAACTCCACCTGCCATCGGGCAGCCGCTGCTTGCGCGCCGCAAAGGCGAAGTGGCTGATTCTCACGGGGTCGGTTCTCATGGGGGTGGGAGTGGTCATGGCTAGGGAATGATCAAATCTGGGAGGTCTTCGCTTCGGATGCTGCCGTCGGGTCGAATGCTGTGGACTTCGAGGATTTTCCCGCCCGCCATCTCAATTAAATCCACCTGATACACTCGATTTTTCTCGCGCCGCCAATTTATCATCGCTTGTCCGATGGCTTTTTTCATTTCTGCCGGCCATTCTCCGCGATATCGATACCGCCTCCCCTGCCACTCAAAAATCAATCCATGCGTGAGGTTTCATAGTTTTTTGCATTGTTTGGATCAAGAATATAGAATCGTCAGGGTTTTGTTTCGCAAATCCTATTTGGTCATTAAACAATCTTTCGATGCCCATTGTTAGAATTTCCGTAAAACCAGAACCCGGTCCATAGTCCTTACCGGCGTAAGGATGCCCACCTCGCTTTGCCCATTCGTCCTCATAGGCCACTGCTAATGATTTGTAGTTTTGGTTTGCGGTAAGAATTGAGATTCGCAGTGCTGATCCTCCCTGTGTCCTCGACAGACGGAAGGCTGTCCATCCCCACGCAGATGGGGAAAGCTTAATTTCTATGAAGTTTCATCAGTGTTGCAATACTGCCGCTCATAAATCCATTGTAGAATGTTTCTCTCATCAAAGTTATAAGCAAGTGTCTTTTTTCTGGTTCGAGATCTTTTAGGGATACCTTGAGTGTTGAATAAATTTGCTGCCACTCTTCGAGCATTTCTTTATTTAGTTCGTCAAGGTTGCCAAAAACATCAATATGATCCACGCCTATGTCCATAATTCTCCTATCTCATTTAGCTTCTTTACCTGAGGGCGTTCATTGTTATTTTTGTCCATAAAGGCGAAACGGGTGAGTGGTTCGTCAAATTGATCGAGATCAGCCCGGAAGATCATTTTTTCAGCAGGACGGGATCTCCACCTCAAGGGGCGCACTGCGTTCAATAACCAGCCAATAACGTTAGGCCTCATCAACTCATCTAATGTATCTGCCGCATTGAATTTTGTGACCCAACCCCTCTGCAGCAGATGAAACGCTTACGGCTTGCCTGCTGTTTTTATTGCTTGATCACAAAATATGCGTTCTGCGGCCATCCCCACGCGGGTGGGGAAAACCGATCTCCAATTACAAAACGTAAGATGATCTGAAAATTAACCCAGCAATGATTCTACGTCATGCGAAGGGTTAGATAATCTTTTTCCGAAAACAGGAACAGGTTCACGACAAAAAAATATTACTATATTAGTATATCACACTATATCAATATAGTGATTTAGTTATTTCAAAATTATTTAACGTCTTCAGCTATGCCTGTTTGCTGCAGGGTTGTCAGTTCCCGAGGGAGGCGGTGATTTCCAGCGGAAGGGTGGGGAGTTTTGGGGTCTCGGTTTCGATGCCGACAAGGGGTTCGCCCACGGGTTCGGCCAGTTGTTTGAGCCGGATGTAGGTGTGGGAGGGGTGCCCGGTGCCAGCAGGGATGAGGTGGCCCATGATGACGTTTTCTTTGAAGCCTTTGAGGCGGTCCACTTTGCCCAGGGTGGCGGCGTCGGTGAGAACGCGGGTGGTGTCCTGGAAGCTGGCGGCGCTGATGAAGCTTTCGGTCTCGATGCTGGCTTTGGTGATGCCAAGGAGCACGGGTTTGGCTTCGGCAGGTTTGCCACCGGCGGCTTCGACTCGGCGGTTTTCTTCGAGGAAGACGAGGCGGTCAACTTGGTCGTCCCAGAGGAAGGTGGTGTCGCCGGGGTCGGTGATTTTGACTTTGCGCAGCATTTGGCGGACGATGACTTCGATGTGTTTGTCGTTAATTTCCACGCCTTGGAGGCGGTAAACTTCCTGGACTTCGTTGAGGAGGTATTCTTGGAGGGCTTGGGGGCCGCAGATGTCGAGCACTTCGTGGGGGACGACGGGGCCTTCGGTGAGTTGGCTGCCTTTTTTGACGTAGTCGCCTTTGAAGACGATGATGTGTTTGTTGGTGGGGATGAGGTGTTCTTCTTCGTTGCCGGTCTGAGGATCGCGGATGATGAGGCGGCGTTTGCCACGGAGGGTGCCGGCGATGTCCACGATGCCGTCGATTTTGGCGATTTCGGCGGAGTCTTTGGGTCGGCGGGCTTCGAAGAGTTCGGCGACGCGGGGGAGGCCGCCGGTGATGTCTTTGGTTTTAACGACTTTGCGCGGGGTTTTGGCGAGGCGATCGCCGGCTTTGACGAGTGTGCCGGGTTTGGCTTCGATGTGGGCGCCGGCTGGGATGGCGTAGGAGGCGAGGACGTTGCCAGCATCGTCGGCAATGACGATCTGCGGATGGAGGTCTTCTTTGTGTTCGATCACGACCATTTCGACAAGGCCAGAGGATTCGTTGGTTTGGCGTTTCATGGTGACGCCTTCGATGATGTCTACGAACTCGACTTTGCCGGATTTTTCGGTGAGGATAGGGACGTTGTAGGGGTCCCATTCGACGAGAACGATGCCTTTTTTGGCTTGGCCGCCGTCTTCTACGGAGATGGCAGAGCCGATGACGATGTTGTAGCGTTCGAGTTCGCGGCCGTCTTCGGCGTGGATGGAGATGGTGCCGTTTTTGTTGAGGGCGATGTGTTTGCCGTCAGCAGCTTGGACGGTGCGTAGTTCGTTGTATTGGACGCGCCCGCCTTGTTTGACTTTGATTTGGGGTTGTTTGAAGACCTGAGAGGCCGTGCCGCCGACGTGGAAGGTGCGCATGGTGAGCTGGGTGCCGGGTTCGCCGATGGATTGTGCGGCGATGATGCCAATGGATTCGCCGATGCGGCCGGGTTTGGCGGTGGCGAGGTTGAGGCCGTAGCATTTGGCGCAGACGCCGTCTTTGGTTTCGCAGGTGAGGACGGAGCGGATGCGGACTTTTTCGACGCCGAGTTTTTCGATGGCGGCAGCTTTGGCCTCTGTGATGAGTTCGCCGGCATGGACGATGGTTTGTCCGGTGACGGGGTCTTTGATGTCGTCGCAGGAGGTGCGGCCGTAGATGCGGTCCACGAGTTTGACGATTTCGTCTTCGCCTTCGTAGATGGGTTCGACCCAGATGCCTTGAGTGGTGCCACAATCTTCCTCGGTGATGGTCATGTCCATGGCGACGTCGCAAAGTTTGCGAGTCATGTAGCCGGAGTCGGCTGTTTTGAGCGCGGTATCTGCAAGGCCTTTGCGGGCGCCGTGGGTGGAGATGAAGTATTCGAGGACGGTGAGGCCTTCGCGGAAGTTGGCGAGGATGGGGCGTTCGATGATTTCGCCGGAGGGGCGGGCCATGAGGCCGCGCATGCCAGAGAGTTGTTTGACTTGTTGGCGGTTGCCGCGCGCACCGGAATCCACCATGAGGTAGACGGGGTTGATTTCGGAGCGGCCTTCGTTGTGTTCGAGCGTGCGGAAGAGGACGTTGGCGATTTCTTCGCCGGCGTGGGTCCAGATGTCTACGATGCGGTTGTAGCGTTCGCCGTCGGTGATGATTCCGGCGTTGTATTGTTTTTCGACGACTTGAATTTGTTGGGTGGCGCGTTCGATTTCGATTTTCTTTTCCGCGGGGATGATCATGTCGGCAATGCCGATGGAGATGCCTGCGCGTGTGGCTTCTTCGAAGCCGAGTTTTTTGAGGCGGTCGAGGGCTTCGACAGTTTGAGTGTGGCCTGCGACGCGGTAGCAGGTGAGGATGATGTCGCCGAGGCGTTTTTTGGCGACCGGTTTGTTGTAGAATCCTACGCCTGGGGGCCAGATGGAATTGAAGACAACGCGGCCGACGGTGGTTTCCAGGTATTTTTTCTCTTTGTCGCCGTAGATGGTGTCGCGGTTGAAATCTGGGTTTTTGATGATGATGTGGCTGTGTGTGGAGACGCTGCCTTCGGCTTTGGCGAAGAGGACTTCGTCGAGGTCGCGGAAGAGGGGAAGTCGTGCGTTAGGGTCGCGCGGTTTGCGAGGGTTTTGGGTGAGGTAGTAGCAGCCAAGGACGATGTCTTGGGAGGGTGTGGTGATAGGGCGCCCGCTGGAGGGGGAGAAGATGTTGTTGGGGGCGAGCATGTAGAGGCGAGCTTCTAGCTGGGCTTCCACGCTGAGGGGGACGTGGACGGCCATCTGGTCGCCGTCGAAGTCGGCGTTGTAGGCGGTGCAGACGAGTGGGTGAATGCGGATGGCTTCGCCTTCGATCAGAACAGGCTCAAAGGCCTGAATGGAGAGGCGGTGGAGCGTGGGGGCGCGGTTGAGGAGGACGGGGTGCCCTTTGGTGACTTCATCGAGGATGTCCCAAACCATGGGCTCTTGTTTTTCGATGAGTTTTTTGGCGGCACGCACGGTGTGCACGTAGCCCATTTCCTTGAGGCGGCGGATGATGAAGGGCTCGAAAAGGACAAGGGCCATTTTTTTGGGGAGGCCGCATTGGTGGAGTTTGAGCTCGGGGCCGATGACGATGACGGAGCGGCCGGAATAATCCACGCGTTTGCCAAGGAGGTTCATGCGGAAGCGGCCGTTTTTTCCTTTGAGCATGTCGGAGAGGGATTTGAAGGGGCGATTGCCGGCGCCGAGCACGGCACGACCGTGGCGGCCGTTGTCGATGAGGGCATCAACGGCTTCCTGAAGCATGCGTTTTTCGTTGCGGATGATGACTTCAGGAGTTTTGAGTTGGAGGAGACTGCGGAGGCGGTTGTTGCGGTTGATGACGCGACGGTAGAGGTCGTTGAGGTCGGAGGTGGCGAAGCGTCCACCTTCGAGGGGAACGAGGGGGCGCAGGTCGGGCGGGATGACAGGAAGAACCTCCAGGATCATCCATTCGGGGCGCATGCCTGTGGCACGGAAAGCTTGAACGAGCTTGAGGCGTTTAGCGAGTTTTTTGCGGGTTTGCTTGGAGCGGGTATTGGCGAGGCTTTCCTGGAGTTCAACTTCGAGTTGTTCGAGGTTGATCATACGCAGGACGTCGCGAATGCCTTCGGCGCCCATTTTGGCCGTGAAGGTTTCGCCGTATTGCTCTTGGGCTTCGCGGTATTCGGTTTCGTTGAGGAGTTGTTTGAATTGGAGGGGGGTATCGCCGGGATCAACGACGATGTAGTCCTCGTAGTAGACGACGCGCTCGAGCATTTTGGCGGTCATGTCCATCATGAGACCGAGTCGGCTCGGCATGCATTTGAAGAACCAGATGTGGGTGACGGGAACGGCCAGATCAATGTGACCCATGCGTTCGCGGCGAACACGGGCGAGGGTGACTTCGACGCCACAGCGGTCGCAGATGACGCCTTTGTACTTGATGCGTTTGTATTTGCCGCAGGCGCACTCCCAGTCCTTGGTGGGGCCAAAGATGCGTTCGCAGAAGAGGCCGCCTTTTTCCGGTTTGAATGTACGGTAGTTGATGGTCTCGGGGTTTTTGACTTCGCCGCGGCTCCAGGAGCGGATGGTGTCGGGCGAGGCGATGCCGATGGAGACGGTGTCAAAGTCCACGGCGCGTTCCAGGCCGAGTGTTTCTCTGAGATTTTCTGTAGTAGGTGCGATTTGTGTGTCTTCCATATTTTTAGCTTGGATATGTGGGTTTTTCGGCTTGCGGCATTATCAGGGTCTTAGCTTTGGAGAATGCTCTCCTCGGGTGGACGGATGTCTATTTTGCGTTCGGTGCGTTTACCGACTTTGACGTCGAGGCAAAGGGCTTTCATTTCGTTAATGAGCACGTTGAAGGATTCTGGCGTTCCGGCTTGGAGGTAGTTATCGCCGCGAACGATGCTTTCGTAGATTTTTGTGCGGCCGGGGACGTCGTCGGATTTGACGGTGAGGAGTTCCTGCAGGGTGTATGCGGCACCGTAGGCTTCGAGTGCCCAGACTTCCATTTCGCCGAAGCGTTGGCCGCCGAACTGGGCCTTGCCGCCCAGTGGCTGCTGGGTAACGAGGGAGTAGGGGCCGACGGCACGAGCGTGGATTTTGTCGGCGACGAGGTGGTTGAGTTTCATCATGTAGATGTAGCCAACGACGACGCGCTGGTCGAAACGCTCGCCGGTGCGTCCATCGTAAAGGTAGTTTTTGCCTTCTTCATCGGAGCAGAAGAGGGGCTCTTTTTCCTTGGCTTGACGGAGGAATTCGCGGATTTGGTTTTCTTCAATGCCATCGAAAACGGGTGTGGCAACTTTGAAGCCTAGAATTTTGGCGGCGATGCCGAGGTGGGTCTCCAGAACTTGGCCGACGTTCATGCGCGAGGGCACACCGAGGGGGTTGAGGACGATTTCAACGGGTGTGCCGTCAGGGAGGAAGGGCATGTCCTCTTCGGGAACGATTTTGGCGACGACACCTTTGTTGCCGTGGCGTCCGGCCATTTTGTCGCCGACTCCCAATTTGCGTTTGCTGGCGACGTAGACTTTGACTTGTTTGATGATGCCGGGGTCCACATCGTCACCGCTTTCGATGCGGTCAATCTGCATCATTTTTTCATTAGCGATTTGCTCGAATTTGCTTTCAAACTGGGAGATGATTTCGCGAATTTTGATGCGGATAGGGGAGGGCTCGATTTCGATGTGGGCGTAGGCGTCCGCTAGGTTGGCAAGGAGAGTTTTTGTGATTTTGCGGTTGGCGGGGATGATGATCTCACCGGTTTCCGCATTGAGGACGTCGAGCGGGATTTTTTCACCGAGCAACACGTTTGCCAGGGCGTCGGTGAGCTTTTCTTTGAGCTCTGCAGTGCGCTTGTCGTACTCCTCTTCGATTTCCTTGATTTGGCGCTTGGCTTCTGCTGGTGAGAGTTTAAGTTTTTCTTGTTTTTTGGTGAGGTTGGAGGAGACCTTGACGTCCATGACGATTCCGTAAACTCCGGAGGGGACGCGCAGGGAGGAGTCTTTGACGTCGGCAGCTTTCTCACCGAAGATGGCCCGGAGAAGGCGTTCTTCGGGGGCAAGTTCTGTTTCGGATTTTGGGGTAATTTTTCCTACGAGGATGTCGTTGGGCTTGACTTCAGCACCGATGCGGATGACGCCGTCGGGCCCGAGGTTTTTGAGGATTTCTTCGCTGACGTTGGGGATGTCGCGGGTGATTTCTTCGGGGCCGAGCTTGGTGTCGCGGGCGGAGATCTCAAACTCTTCGATGTGTATAGAGGTGTAGATGTCTTCCTTGACGATTTTTTCAGAGATGAGGATGGCGTCTTCGAAGTTGTAGCCATTCCAAGACATGAAGGCGACAAGGACGTTTTTACCGAGGGCGAGTTCACCTTGATCGGTGCATGGGCCATCGGCAAGTACGTCGCCTCGTTTTACACTTTGCCCCTTGGAGACGAGAGGTTTTTGGTTGATGCAGGTGCCGGCGTTACTGCGGCGGAATTTTACCAGTTGATAATATTGGATACCTTTGGAGAGGTCGTGTTTCAGTTTCTTGGTTTCGGGGAGTTTGCCGTCGTCGGTGATGATGATTTCGTTAGCTGTGACTGAGGCCACAATGCCATCTGCTTCGGCAATGACAACTGAGCGTGAATCGCGGGCGACTTTGGCTTCCATACCTGTCCCGACAAGAGGGGCTTCGGTACGAAGCAGGGGCACGCCCTGACGTTGCATATTTGAGCCCATGAGGGCGCGGTTTGCGTCGTCGTGCTCGAGGAAGGGAATGAGAGAAGCAGCTACGGAGACGAGTTGTTTGGGGGAGACGTCCATGTAATGGACACGATGGGGCTCGACTTCAAGGAAGTCTCCGCGATAGCGAACGGTGACTTTCGGGCCGATGAGGTTGCCTTGTTCATCCACCGGCACGTTGGCTTGCGCTACGACCATTTCTTCCTCCTGGTCGCCGGTGAGGTAATCTACTTTGCCAGTGAGACGTCCGTTTTCGACTTTGCGGTAAGGTGTTTCGATAAAGCCAAATTCGTTGACGCGAGCAAAGCAGGAGAGGGAGGAGATGAGGCCGATGTTGGGGCCTTCTGGCGTTTCGATGGGGCAGATTCGGCCGTAGTGGCTGGGGTGGACGTCGCGTACTTCGAAACCGGCGCGGTCGCGTGAGAGACCCCCAGGGCCGAGGGCAGAGAGGCGGCGCTTGTGAGTCATCTCCGCAAGCGGGTTGATCTGGTCCATGAACTGGGAGAGCTGGCTGCGGGTGAAGAAATCGCGGATGGCAGCGGAGAGGGCCTTGGGGTTGATAAGTTTCTGGGGAGTCATGCCCTCGATGTTAACGTCGAAAAGTGTCATACGTTCTTTAACGAGACGCTCTGTGCGGGCGAGGCCAGTGCGGCACTGGTTAGCGAGGAGTTCGCCTACCGTACGGACGCGACGCGAGCCGAGGTGGTCAATATCGTCCACAGTGCCTTCGCCACGGTTGAGCATGATGAGGTATTTGGTGGCAGCGACGATGTCTTCGTTGGTGATGGTACGGGTGTTGATGTCCACATCGAGACCGAGTTTTTGATTGATTTTATAGCGCCCTACTCGGCTCAAATCGTAGCGTTTGGGGTCAAAGAAAAGGCGTTTGAGTAAGGCCTTGGCATTTGGGACCGTAGGAGGATCGCCTGGGCGGAGGCGTCGATAAATATCTTTGAGTGCATCATCTGTGTTACGCGTGGGGTCCTTTTTGATGGATTTGATGATAGCGTCGTCTTTTGCGGTGTCGACAACATCGACTTTTTCGATATCCAGTTCGATGAGTTGACGTACGGTTGTTTGTGACATCGGTTCAAAGGCACGTGCGATGACGATCTCGGGATTATGAGGGTCGCGCACGTCTTCAATGAGGACTTTAGTGGCTATGCTTTCTTCGTCGAGTTTGCCAGTGAGTTTGAGTGTCTCGATATTGTGGAAGAGGGAGATGAGCTCGCGGTCTGAACTGTAGCCCAGAGCGCGCAAGAATGTGGTTATGAGGAACTTTCTGCGGCGTTTGCGCCGGTCTAGGAAAACGTAGAGTAGGTCGTTGGTATCGAAGGCTACTTCCATCCAGTTACCGCGGTCCGGAATCAGGCGGAAGCTGTGAAGGATTTTTCCGTTGGTATGGACGCCGCTTTCAAAGCAAATACCAGGGCTGCGATGTAGCTGGCTAACGACAACACGCTCCGCGCCGTTGATGACAAATGTGCCGGAGCTGGTCATCATAGGGATCTCGCCCATGTAAACTTTTTCTTCTTTAGTTCCGTTTTCATCGCGAAGGCGGAACGTGACGTAAAGTGCAGCGGAATATGTCTGGCCTTCGCGCATGCATTGAGCAACGGAAATTTTGGGATCTTCGATGTCGTATTTGACGTATTCGAGTTTGACTTTGTTATCGTAACTTTGAATCGGAAATACCTCCTGGAAAACTCCGTGCAGTCCATCGGAAGTGCGCTGCTTGGGATCTTTGTCTAGCTGCAGAAAATCGCGATATGAATCCAGTTGAATTTGGATGAGATTGGGTATTTCGACCGCCTCTTTGTGATGGCCGAAAGTGATTCGTTGATTTTTTCCTTTAGTTTTTGTTGCCATATTATTTCGATTTTTGTGCCGGATGCCATCCCGCCGAAGTTTGGTTGGCGGGATGGTGTTCCGAAACAAAAGTTATTTGATTTCGACCTTTGCGCCGGCGGCTTCGAGCTTTTTCTTGATCTCTTCGGCCTCTTTTTTGTCGACACCCTCTTTGAGGGTTTTAGGCGCACCTTCAACGAGTGCTTTGGCGTCAGCTAAGCCAAGGCTAGGTACGACAGCGCGTACTTCTTTGATGACACCGATTTTGTTGGCACCGGCTTCTTTAAGAATAACATCGAAGCTGGTCTTCTCCTCTGCGGGAGCGGCTGCTGCGGCGCCTGCTCCGGCGGCAGGAGCGGCGGCGGCCACTGCGACAGGCGCTGCGGCGCTCACGCCCCATTTGGTTTCAAGTTGTTTGACGAGTTCAGCGGCTTCTAGCACGGTAAGTCCACTGAGTTGTTCCACGATTTGTTCGAGGTTTGCTGCCATATTTTTTCCTTTTCCGCTTTATGCGATTGTGTGTCTGCGACCCCAACAATAGGCTCCCGCACCCGCGGGGGCATTATTTCCGAAGGGCTTCGGAACTAGTTGTCTGGTGGTTTTCGACATTGTTTGCCCTTCCCGCTTGGGCGGGAAAATATTTAGCCTTTCTGTTTGTCTGCGTTGGTTTGTATGACTCTTGCTAGCATTTCGCCGGGTGTGCCGATGAGTCTGACTAGCTTTGTTGCAGGAGCGTTCAATAGTCCCAAAATTTGGCCAAGTAGTGCTTCGCGCGATGGGAGGTCTGCAAGAGCCAAAACTTGTTCGGATGAAAGCACGGCACCGTCGAGGACTCCGCCCTTGATGAGGGGTTTGGAGAATTCCGAACTGAAGTTTTTTACGACTTTTGCAGCGGCACAGACGTCTTGGGAACCAGCGACCATCGCGATTTGGCCTTCGAGCATGGTGGTGAACTCGGGGAGGCCGGAGTCTTTAGCGGCGATTTTCAGAATGGTGTTTTTAACAACTGTGAATTTGGCTCCTGTGGGGCGTAGCCGTTTACGTAGTTCAGAGAATTCCGGAACTGTCATCCCTTTGTAGTTGGCGAGGATGAGATAGGGCGTGTTTTGAACGCGTTGTTTGACTTCTTCAAGGAGTGTGGATTTGCCGAGTCTCATGGTGTGTTATTGGTTGGTGGTTTTACCGAGGGCTATTGTAATGGACGGGGTTTGTGTGGCTGCAAGTGAAGCGCGACGCACGTAGCCGCCTTTTGCAGCAGGTGGGCGAGCTTTGAGGACTGCATCAATCACGGCTTCGCCATTTTCTATGAGTTGTTTTTCATGAAATGAAAGCTTGCCAAAGGGAACTTGGATGTTGGCGTTTTTATCGAGCTTGAACTCGACACGTCCGGCTTTGCATTCTTTGACTGCGCGGGCGGTGTCGTCAGTCACGGTTCCTGTTTTGGGATTTGGCATAAGACCTCGGGGGCCGAGCACTTTACCAAGTTTACGCACTTCGGTCATAGCTTCAGGTGTGGCGATGGCAACGTCGAAGTCGGTAAAGCCCTCGTTGCATTTTTTGATGAGATCCTCAAAGCCAACATATTCTGCACCGGCGTCTTTAGCAGCTTGGGCGGCTGCACCTTTGGCAAAAACAAGGACGCGGACGTTTTTACCACTTCCGTGGGGTAGGCCCACTGTGCCGCGGACCATTTGGT
Organism: uncultured Verrucomicrobiae bacterium; assembly: GCA_938005615.1. GTDB lineage: Bacteria > Verrucomicrobiota > Verrucomicrobiia > JADLBR01 > CALLMV01 > CALLMV01. The sequence continues at coordinate 45,325 of CALLMV010000023.1, read as the reverse complement.
CGCTTTGTTTGGGATCCACTGTGAGGCTAAATGCAAGGGATACCGTCTGGTCGAATTTCACGGGCGGCAGCTCCTTAATTTTTTTGATAGCGCTGGCCAAGTCGAGAGGTTTGTCCTCACCCAACTTGTCTAACACCGCTTTGTATCTCTTACTTCTGAATCTTGGCATTTGTTTTTCTCCTGTGGTTCAAGCGGACCGCAAGGCCCTCCCACGTTTGGGTTATTTATCTACGATTTCGATCCCTGCCTGACGGGCAGTACCTGCGATCATTCTGAAGGCGGCCTCCTCGTCAGCAGTGTTTAAGTCCTGCATTTTCAGTTTAACGATTTCCATCACTTGTGCTCGTGTTACTTTGCCGACTTTTGTTTTGTTCGGCTCCTTAGAACCAGATGCTATTTTAGCGGCTTTCTTGAGTAACACTCCTGCAGGTGGGGATTTGGTGATGAATGTAAAGCTTTTATCTTTGTAAACAGTGATGACGACAGGAAGGATATCGCCCGCTTGTTTTTGGGTGCGGGCATTGAAATCCTTGCAGAAAGCCATGATGTTAACACCTTGCTGTCCGAGTGCAGGACCAACGGGAGGTGCCGGGTTGGCCTGACCAGCGGGGATTTGCAGACGGATGGTTGCGACGACTTCTTTTGCCATAAATTTTAAGTTTTCTCCACTTGCCAATATTCGAGTTCTACAAGAGTGCTGCGGCCGAAAATGCTCACGGAAACTTGGAGTTTACCGCGTTCTTGGTCAATAGATTCGACAACGCCATCCTGATTGAGAAACGGGCCGTCGCCGACTTTGACTTTATCGCCGACTTCAAACAATGTCTTAGGTACGACCTTTTCTTCGCCCTGTCTCATCTGAGAAAGGATGCCCTCGATTTCTTTTTGCCGCATGGGCACTGGCCTTTGGCCGTCGGCGAAGCCGATTACACCTTGTGTCTCACGAATGTAGTACCAGGTTTTTTCTATAATGTTGTTGTTTTCATCAAGCAGGTTAGCGAGGATGAACACATAGCCCGGATAGAGCCTGCGTTCGGATTCGACTCGCTTAGATTTCTTGACTTCAGAGACGCGCTCCGTAGGTACCACAACTTCGTGGATGTAGGGTGTCATTTCTTCCTGTTGAAGGCGCCGGAGGAGAGATTCTTTGACTTTTTGCTCTTGGCCGCTAAGGATATGAATGGCAAACCAATGGGCTTTTTCGGCATTAGGATGTTTTTCCTGTGCCGGTGCTTTAGGCTCTGCGTTTTCCGTGCTGGTCGTCGAAGTTTCCATTTTTCGTTTAGAGGGACATCAGCCACTTAGCTCCTGAACCAAAGAGGAAGTCAAAAATGCTTGTATAACCGCCAAGCAGGATCATGCCGACCAAGACAATAAGAGTAGAGGTGATGAGCTCTTGATAGCGCTTTGAAGGAGGGAGTGAGTAATCCCAAGGCCAAGAGCATTTGCTTAGCTCAACACGAGTCTCCCGGACGAACTTTGCAAATGGGCCCCACTTTGTGATGAGTAAGAAGGCCAAAATAAGCAGGATGATGCCCCATAGGATTATGGAAGCCATATGCTGTTGAAACCACGACTTTTCAACAACCTGCACGGCGTCGGCCAATTGTTCTGCTGTTTGTTCTGGTGGCATTTTCTAATTTACTCCTCTTCAGGAGAGACAGGAATCGAACCTGCAACCCGCGGTTTTGGAGACCGCTGCTCTACCAGTTGAGCTACTCTCCTTTTTTGAGGAACCAAGACTTTTAACGATAATATTTAATTTGTCAACAAAAAGGATTGCCTGCCTCTTGGCAGGCTTCTCCAAGTTTTTGGAAGCAAAATCAGGCGAGAATTTCCGATACACGTCCCGCACCGACGGTTCGGCCGCCTTCACGAATGGCAAAACGCATGGTTTTTTCCATAGCCACGGGCGCGATGAGTTCTACTTCGAGGGCGACGTTGTCACCAGGCATAACCATCTCGACTCCTTCAGGTAGTTTGACGATGCCGGTGACGTCTGTGGTACGGAAGAAGAACTGCGGGCGGTAGTTTGAGAAGAATGGAGTATGACGACCACCTTCTTCTTTGCTCAGGACGTATACTTCTGCTTTGAACTTGGAGTGAGGCTTGATGGTACCCGGCTTGGCAATTACTTGACCACGCTCGATGTCCGTCTTCTTGATGCCGCGTAGAAGAATGCCGACGTTATCGCCAGCCTCGGCAGTGTCGAGCAGCTTACGAAACATTTCAATGTCTGTAACTACCGTCTTTTGTGTCGGTCTAAGCCCAACGATTTCTACCTCTTCGTTTTTCTTGAGTACGCCGCGCTCTACACGACCGGTAGCCACGGTGCCGCGACCTTCAATGTTAAATACGTCTTCAACCGACATAAGGAATGGTTGATCTTTGGGTCGTTCTGGCAGAGGGATGTATTTATCCACAGCTTCCATGAGGTCTAGGATGCATTTGGCATCTGGGTGATTGGGGTCTGCTGCTTCAAGGGCCTTTACCGCGCTGCCACGAATGATGGGAATTTCGTCACCCGGAAATTCGTAGGAGCTAAGGAGCTCACGTACTTCCAGCTCTACGAGCTCTAGCAACTCTTTATCATCCACCATATCGCATTTGTTGAGAAACACGACCAGCGCTGGGACACCAACCTGGCGGGCCAGGAGAATGTGCTCGCGGGTCTGAGGCATGGGGCCATCTGCGGCGCTTACAACGAGGATAGCGCCGTCCATCTGAGCCGCACCGGTGATCATGTTTTTGATGTAGTCGGCGTGACCAGGGCAATCTACGTGTGCGTAGTGACGGTTTTCCGTCATATATTCTACGTGCGCCGTATTGATGGTGATACCACGTTCTTTTTCTTCGGGTGCTGCGTCGATTTCGTCATATTTTTTTGCAGACGCTAGACCTTTTTTGGAAAGGACTGTGGTAATGGCTGCCGTTAGTGTGGTTTTACCATGGTCTACGTGACCTATTGTACCGATGTTGACGTGCGGTTTGTCTCTTTGGAATGCTTCTTTGGCCATAATTTTAATTGTTGTAGTTTAGTTTTGTTATGATCTTACGCAGCGGTTGGCAGCGGCTCAAGCCCACGATCGGGATTGAACCGACGACCTCGTCCTTACCAAGGACGTGCTCTACCAACTGAGCTACGTGGGCGATCGGTCTCTTCATCAAGCACTGCTTGAATCAGAGCCGCGAATAGTGGTCAGATTTTGTAATTTGTCAATAGTTTTATCGAAGTTTTCTCCGATAAATTTTGATTAGGTGTTTCCATTAGGAAAGAAAAATGACAGCACTGTTGAAATAAATCGCCAACGTAATGATGTCTGCTAAGCCTAGTGTGATTGGACCTGCGGAGATTTTTGGATCAAGTCGTATGGCATGCAGGAGTGTCGGAACACTTCGCCCAACTGCACAGGCGCAGATAATGGAAAAAAAAATGCTACTGCCTATGGCCACGCCTTCCCAAAGAGCGCTACGCCAAAACCAAACAACGCCACCTACAAGCATTCCGCAACTTGCACCGAGTAAACCCGCCGTGGCTAATTCATGGCGAAAAGTCTTAGCGAACCAGGCAAACGTCGGTCGTGCAACGCGTAATTGCTGAATCGTGACCGTCATTGATTGCATCGCGACGCTTTCTCCCAATCCCAGTATGAGTGTTAGGAAAAACGCTAGTACTATGCTCTCAGCCAGAGTGACTTCATAGGCGCTGGCTAGCAGGGCACACAGAAGCCCGCTGGCTATGGTGGCGATCAGCCAGGGGAATCTGAAGCGGAAAGCTTTGATGGGGGTTCCGTCCTTAATCTGATCCACACGCACACCGATTCCCTCAAAAAGTTCATCCGCAGCCTGTTTCTCCGTAATGTCGAAAATCTCATCAGAAAGGATTGTAGCATCCAGTACCCCAACCATTTTTTTTTCAGAATTCACAACCGGCAGTGACAAAAACCTGTGCATGACAAAAAGTTCACAGGCATCCATAATGCAGGCATCATCGCGAACGGTAATCACTCGGGGTATCATCAGTTCGCTCATGAGCCTGTGCTCGGGAGATGTAAGCAGCTTGCGCGTAGGTACAACGCCCACCAGCTTGTCCTCTTTGTCGGTGATGTAAAAGTATAGGATGGCACCTGAAACATCACGGCTGCGTAAACTCTTGAGTGCATCCCCCACCGACATATCCGCAGGAAAGGTATCAAACTCACGCCGGATATATGCAGTGATTGGTTCATCTAGATGGTTCACAGCCGGCATGGCGTATTGCTAAACGCAAACTGCAGAAAAAAAAGTTCTTTCGTTTCTGGAGTCTAATCCGAAAACATCTCGATGAATTACCTCCTAGTGGACTGAGTCGGGCGAACTGTTGGGCGCGCGGGCTCTGATTGTTGCTGGTCGCGGCTCGCGACGTCGGCGTAAAAAAGTATACCTCGCTGACGTAGATTCTGGACGAAAGCAGCTAAGTCATCAGCAAGTTTTTTGTCATTCGCTAGACGACCGATAACCCCCTCGCCCTTAGTCAGGCCTTCCGTGAAGCTCTGAAGATTCGCCACTGTGCTCTGCAAATCTGAAATAGCATTTTTTAATTGGTTGATAGTCCTCTCGTCTAACAATTGCTCATCAACTCTGGCCATAGCTGATTTGAGTGAGCCGGTTGCATCGCGTGTGTTGTTAACGACTTGACCGGCACCCAGGATCAGCTCGTTCAGTTTATCAACACCGGCGCCGAGTTCTTTGATGGTGTTGCGTAGCGAATCTGTAGCCTCATCAGTTAAAACTTCCCCATCCACCTTAGCCAAAATGGAATCCAAGCGTTTGCTTGCCAACTGGACATTATCCAGAGTGGGTTTCAATCGGGCAACAACGTCCTGAGCCGTGTCTGCCAGATCACCTAGGCCAGTCATCCGGGAGCCCTCAGCAATATCACCATCGTTCAAAAAGGGGGCGTCCGGATCATCTGGGGGGATGACCTCCACAAATCTGTCTCCCAAAATACCTTCTGGCTTCACTACAAAATTGGAGCCTTGCCGGATTCTAAATGGTTGTTGTACAGCCACCCTCACAATGGCACGCTGCCCATCAGGTGTGAGTTCAGGATGGGACATCACACGCCCAATGCGCACCCCTGACATCATGACCTTAGTGCCCCGGATCAATCCATCTGCACTTTCCATTTTGACAGTGATTCTCGTGACGGAAATATCAGCCGTAGATGCGCCGCTCAGAAGGATGATCAAAACGGCTATGGCTGCTAGACCACACAGCACAAACAAACCCACAAGAAAATCTGGACCAAGGGTTGTCTTTTTCATGATGCCTGGCTCTGCATAAGTTGTTGAATGGCCTCGTCACTTTCATCCGCCACACCCTGGATAAAATTTTGGATGTCGGGATCCGCACTTTTCAAAATCTCCTCCGGGCGCCCAACACTTTGGATCCTTCCCGATTTAAGAAAAGCTATTCGGTCTGAAATGTTGAAAGCACTCTGCATATCGTGAGTTATAGTAACGGAGGTAGTATTGAAACGTTTTTTCATCTCTTTGATCAGCCGGTCAATATTAGCCGTCATGATGGGATCCAAACCAGCCGTGGGCTCATCGTAGAGAATCACTTCTGGTCGCCTAATCACTGAGCGTGCCAAAGCCACGCGTTTCTTCATGCCACCCGACAGTTCCGCGGGCATCTTCTCTTGTTGGCCAGGTAGCCCTACAGCCTCGAGCATCTCGGCCACGCGCTCCTGGATTTCCTGCTCACTGTAGCGCCTTTCCTCACGCAAAGGGAAAGCCACATTCTCCCCGACGGTCATCGAGTCAAAAAGCGCACCGCCTTGAAACACCATCGCGATCTTTCTGCGTATAGGAATCAGTTGGCGCTCGTTGAGCAGCGAAATGTCTTGGCCGTCAACAAAAATCGATCCTGAATCTGGCTTGATTAAGCCGATCAGATGTTTAAGCAGCACGCTCTTCCCACCACCGGAGCGCCCAAGAATCACTAACGATTCTCCAGGAAAAACATCCAAATCTAGCCCACGCAAAATTTGCTGCCTACCAAGGCGTTTATAAACGTTTACAAATCGAATCTTCGGCCCTGCGTTCTGGATGTCAGGTTGAGACATATCAGCCCACGGGAAAAATCCAATTCAGCAACAGCGTGAAGAAAAAGTTGGAAATCAAAACCGCAATCGAGCCATTCACGGCAGCATCCGTCGTGGCCCGCCCCACAGCTTCAGTCGTCATTTCCACGCGCAAACCTTCATAACAGGCAATCACTGCGATTATGAGAGAAAAGAAAAATGCCTTAATCAACCCTATCCACACATCCTTCGCCTCCGTAAAAAGCTGAATGCGATCCCAATAATAATTACCCTCCACTCCCAGCAGCGGCACAGCCACTACGTAGCCTGCAACAATACCCCCTCCTATAGCCAAAGCCACAAGCAACGGCCCAGAAATAATCAACGCCAAAAACCGTGGTACCACCAAATAATCAATCGGACTGACCGCCAGACCACGCAACGCATCCACCTGTTCGGTCACCTTCATCGTGGCCAACTCAGCAGCCATTGCCGATCCCACCCGACCCGCAATCATTAACGCGGAAATCACAGGCCCCAGCTCGCGACACATCGCAATGGTGGCCACCACCCCCGTAGCGGACTCCATCCCCAGCCGAGCAAACTGAAACTGAATCTGCGCCGCGAACACCGCACCAGTAAAAATCCCCGTCGTCAACACCACAAACTGCGACTTCACACCCACAAACAAAATCTGCCGCAACAGCTCCCTGCCCCGCAGCCTTTGCGTAAACACAGAGAAAACAGCCGACGCAAACAACAACGCCGCCTCCCCAAAAGAATTCACCAAAGAAATGAAACTCTGGCCCAAGCGGGAAGTGGTTCTAAAGAAAATCCTGACCACATCTCTTAGTAAAGAATGGATCGCGGCAGGTCAAAAGCATTCTCGATGTGCCTCAACTCAGGAACCTCCCCAGGTTTGAGGAAAACCTCAATGATATCAAACCTCAAATTCACCCTACGTTTATCCAACAACCTCACCCAGGCCATGGCGGCTCGCGCCACTCGTTTCTGCTTAGCAGGGCCTACAGACTCGGCCGGAGAGCCAAAATCCGAGGCGCTCCGCGCCCGCACTTCCACAATGACCAAGGTCCCCCCATCGCGCGCCACAATATCCACCTCCCCCTGATCAGCGACAAAATTCCTGTACAACAACTTCAACCCATACTTAGGCAACATCGAAACTGCCGCATCCTCAGCGAAGCGGCCCAACTGCCTGCGTGTTGCCACCTCCGGGCACTTGCGCTTGTGCCACGGGCGCAAACGACATCCGATGCTCCGGTCCAGGGCCGTAGCGAGCCAGTGCGGCCAAGTGCCCAGCCGTCGCATAACCCTTGTGCTTGTCAAACCCATAACGTCCATCCTTCTTATGTAAATCACACATCATTTCGTCCCGAGTGCATTTCGCAAGCACAGATGCCGCTGCAATCGAAGGACACTTCCCATCCCCTCCAACAACACCAGCATGGGCCAGGGGGAAATCTTTCCAAGGCCGACCATCCACCAAAACAAACTCCGGCTCAACATTCAGAGCCAGTAACGCACGAATCATCGCAAGCCGAGTAGCTTCATGGATGTTTAACTGATCAATCTCGCCAGCACTACTAACTCCCAGTGCAAAGCGGACCCCTGCATGAGAAAGTAGAAAATCCCTGCACCTTGCCCTAGCAAGAGGCGACATCTTCTTAGAATCGTTGAGTTGGGGAACCTCCAGACCCACAGGCAAAATCACGGCAGCAGCCACCACAGGACCCGCAAGCGGCCCCCGCCCCACTTCATCCACACCGGCCACCACGCGGGCAGAGCCGCGCAAAACCTTCTCCTCTGCCCAATCCAGCCCCACTACAAACTTCTGGGCGATGAGATCAGTTCCTCAAACTGGTGGCTTCGCTCCGCAGCTCCTTAACGGCAGTAGCCGCCTTGCCTGTGCGATTGCGCAGATAATACAACTTGGCGCGTCGCGTAACGCCCTGTTTGACGACCTCAAATTTTTCAATCATCGGCGAATGCACCGGAAACACCCGTTCAACACCCACCCCGTACGAAATCCGCCGTACAGTAATTGTTTCATTGATGCCGCGTCCACCCCTAGCGATGATCACGCCTGAAAACTGCTGGATGCGCTCCTTATCACCCTCGCGCACTTTCACATGCACGTTCACAGAGTCTCCCACGCGGAAATTGGGTATCCCACTCTTTAACTGCTCTGATTCGATTTTCTTAATTAAAGTGTCGGTGTTCATATAAGATCTTTAAAGGGTTAAGGGTTTAGTTTTTTCGAAATATTCTAGATGTCAAGTAAGCAATCGATCTTATAAAATGTCATAGTGATTGCTGATGAGCACAGTCTTAAAAAGAAACAAATCACTTAGCTTAGCTTGATGAAAAACGAAAGACAGATATTAGTCAGAAATGAGTTTTGGAATAATCCACACATTAGAAACTGAAATTACAATACCCGTACCACACAATGTCGCCTGGGATTTCTTCTCTAGCCCGTTGAATCTGCGAGAAATCACTCCGGCAGAGTTAGATTTCCGTGTCATTACCAAAGTTCCCGAAAAAATTCACCCCGGGCTGATGATCGAATATCGTGTACGCCCTGTACTGGGCATCCCGATGCCATGGCTTACTGAAATTACACACGTACGTGAACCATACTATTTTGTAGATGAGCAGCGTCTCGGCCCTTACCGCATTTGGCATCACGAACACTTCTTAGAGCCAATTGGCCCCGAAGCCACTCGGGTTCGTGATTTAGTCCACTACGTTTTACCTATCAGTCCGCTGGGCGATATTGTCCATCCGTGGGTTGTGGCGCCACAACTTAAAAAGATTTTTGATTACAGAAAGCAGAAATTGGAAAAAATTTTCACCGCTGTATGAGTACTTCATTACGCAGTATGACAGGATATGGGACTGCGTTCGGAACTCTCGCGGGTGGTAATCTGACTGCTGAAATCTCTTCTCTCAACCGCAAACAACTCGAGATAACAATTAATTTACCAGCAGGGTGGGGGTTTACTGAACCTATTTTTCGTGAGACTGTAGCTGCACATTGCTCACGCGGTGCTGTGAAAGTTTCTATAACTTACACCAACACACAAAAGCCACCCGACATCGACTTTATAAACGCTAGTACTGCATACTTCACCCTCAACAAACTTTGCAAAAAACTCAAACTGCGCAGCACACCAAACATTCAAGACATCATTCGGTTTCCCGGTGTTGTGCGCGAGCATCTTGGAGTTGGTATTCCACCCTCCGTGACTGCGATAGCAAAAACAAAAAGAATTCTCTCTTCCGCCTTGTGTGATTGGAATCAGCAGCGTGAGAGAGAGGGAGAAAAACTCAGGCAAGACATTGAAACAAGATTGTCACTAATCTGCAAAATTACGGAAAAAGTCTCATCCTCAGCACCACGTCTGGCAAAAACCACGGAGCGCCGTCTACATGAAAAACTTCGTTCGTTATTTGACGATCTTCCAAAGGCAGCCACCTTGCCAGACTACCTTCGAAACGAGGTGATTTCTTTCGTCTCACGAGGCGATTACACCGAGGAAGTTACACGCCTAAGATCACACTTAGGTGCATTTAAGAAATACTTAATAGACGGTCGCAGCCGGCACCTCGAATTTTTGGCTCAGGAAATTCTTCGTGAGCTAAACACCATTGCATCCAAGTGTGCAGACGCTTCCGTAGCACATCATATCGTCAATGCCAAAGCTGAAACAGAAAAAATTCGAGAACAACTTGCTAACCTCGAATAGCCTTTCGTTCGGTTAAAACGAATTAATCACATTTTAAAGACCTACCAAATCTCAAGATTTGTATAACTAGTCATAAACTTAAGTGTCTAAAAATTTGTGCAGGCTTGTGTTACAACCTGAAAAAAGAATAACATCGACAATACAAAACGAGAGCTAACAATTTAGTTGTTCCAGACCCAGCCAAACCAGCCGGATTTTTTATTTGCATCCTGATTATTATAAATGTTTAGCCACATCATTTCCCTGCGATAACTACTATCTGTTGTTATACCTGCTTGCAACGGATAGAACAAACTTACACCAAGTAAAGAGATTGCCAAAACAAGAGATCCTAAACCTAAAGCAGTTTTTTTAAGTATCATTTCTTTAGAAGCTACCCAAACCAACGCTGTGATTGTCATCACATAAAAAGGAAGCATAGGCAAAAAATGATAGATAAATGTACTTCTCTTGACTAAGATCCACGGTAAAACACAACTTAACAAAATTGCTAGGATTAACAAAAAGTCTAATTCCTTTTTTTTGAAAAACCTTACAAAGGCAAAAAAGCAAAAACAAAGAAAACTAGGAAATGCCATCCAATACAAAAGTGGATTTCCGAGTGAAACCCTTTCAGCACTTAGTCCGGTTTCTTGCAGTTTATCTGTATGCTGCCAGAGGCTTTTAAGCATTAGCGGCCAACTCCACCACGGGGATGAGTAAGGGTGTTCTAGGATGCCACCTGAATGGTAACTAAATATATGATGTGGTTGAGCTAAGACCCAATTCCAATCTCGTGATTGTTCTTTAGATAACACAAAGACATAGCTTCCAAAATAGACCACACACACCATGATTAATCCGCAGGCAGGAACAATGGCTGCGTGCAAGAGATTTTTTTTCCAAGAATCTTCAGCTTCTTTCTTTCTGAAAAGCAACCGCGAAATCCAGGGTTTCAGACATACGAGCAGCAGTGCCGGTGCGCTGAAAAATCCATTCCATTTTGTAGCGCCTGCACAACCGAGAAAACACCAGGCTAACATCAGTTTCCACCAACTTCTGTACCATCCATCCCGGAGGTGAGTTTGGGAAAACCACCAGCCAAAGCAAAATGCAGCTAACGTGAATGATGTTATCATCGCGTCCACAGTCGCGATTCTGCTTTGGCTTATCAGAAGGCCATCCAATCCAAACATCAGCCCCGTTAAAAGTCCTGCTGCGTTTGAGCGAAATATTGTGCGAGCTAGAAAAAAAGAAAGCACTCCCGATAACATACCCATTAGGGCACAGGGAAGACGCCATCCAAATGGATTTAAACCCAAAACAGCAATTCCAGCGCTGATAACGACCTTGCCCAACGGCGGGTGTGTGTTTTCATAAATCGGCAGCTCATACAAATGCTCATAAGCCGTGCGGACAAAATAGATCTCATCAAAAAAGGTACTGTTGAAGGATGAAGGATGATCAGGTGCGGTGTTCGGCTCGTCCGCGATGGCCCTAGCTAAAGGTGGTTCTACGGAGGCGACTGGCACAATTCTTCCCAACTTGTCACGAAAAACAATTTCCATAATTCTTGTCTGGGGCACACGTGTGCGCACGCGAACAAACCGAGCCACGGAGTTCAGCGGTCGTTCATGCCAATTGAACACTGAAGGTTGATCAATAATCATATTGTGTTCAAAAATCCTACCATTCGAAGAAGTTTCGATAATGATCGAGCCGTTATGAACAGGGCCAGCAAACACCATCACGGAAGCAAGCTCGACGTCTCGCCCCAAATCTAGTATCACAACCGGATAATCCGCCGCAACCCACTCGGTGACAGGCGCCTTGATGCTGCCCAACCTCCAAAGAAACAACGTCCCGCTCGCCACCAAAAGTACAGATACACACAACGCCACAATTCGCCGCTCCCGTATCATCCAAGGTTCCAGCCTAATTCTTTCCCTCAACAACACGTTTTGAGCACAATTCTGTCTGCTGTTCGGAAAGAACAGGACCAATCCAATCAAAAGCAACGGCATCCAGTTTATCCAAGAAAGCGTCAGCAACAAAACGTCGTTACTGGGAATGTGATACTTTCTTTCTAAACTCATCAAATAAACTTGTCCCACATTCAAAACAAAAGTGACGGTCAAAAGAAGGTGAGCTATCAGTAAACGTCTGTCCCTGCTCACTAGCCAAGCCCCCAAAAGAAAAATCAAAGCCAGAAAAGAATAACGCTCATGCATTCGTGGGCCAAAGAAGAAAAACGACATCGAGCAATAAGCTCCCAGCAAGAGAGGCTCTGGCATTTGCCCCCTCCGCCCACGCAAAGCCACGGCAAAGCCTGCCCCAAGGCTCAAGCCAAGAAAGAGTTTGGCCCAAACAGCAAGTGAAATCCCAGCAACTACGCTTTCCTCCGACTTCAAATTACCGCCAATGGAGCAGAGAAAGTTCGGTGCATTGAAAGACGATATGGTATAAGTCTCATACATTGCAATATATCGTTCAAACACCGGAACAATCCCACGGCCGTCGGCAAACGGCATCGCTAATAAAACGAACACCAGTATCGCCAAAGCGACTGCCCCTGGTATTCTCCCCAATCTTCCTCGAGACCAGGCGACGACAAAGGCAGGGACAAACATGCCCGCAGTGGAGAACGCTTGAGGCTTCATAGCCATTGCCGCGCCAAACAACGCACCTGCCAAAAGCAAGCGTCCCCCTCGCAAATGAAGGGCGCAGGCTAGGCATAGTACTCCGGTCACAGAATCTACCTGGCCCCAAACAGCACTATTGAGTAGCAGCGGAGGATAAAGCATGATCGCACAAAATATCAAAAACCTTGCTTTTTCCGTGAACACCCCACGACACGCCTTCCAGAGCAAGAGCCCCAAAATTATATCGGCCGCAATCGGAGGCAGCTTGATGAGCAAACTAGCAACTTCTCCAGGAAAAAAACTTCTCACCCATCCAACGAGCCACAGAACATAAAGATAAAACGGCGGGTAATCACAGAAATAACCTTCACGAAAAAAGTGCGCGGTTCCCCGTTCATAAATATCGGCCGACCACGCCATGAAACAACCCATGTCAACATCATGTCCGGGAAGCCGAGACAGTATCACTCTCAGCAACACACCAATAAGAGCCGCAAATACCATCCGCATCACCAACCAAGATGGTATTTCACTCGCAGTAGTTTTCATTTTCCGGATTTGTTCTCGTCGTTGCTCTTAGCCTCGCGCCCCTCCCAACGGTCCAGTTGAACAAGCAAGAACAACGTCGCGAAGACAGCAAAAACAAAAGCACCCACTCCAACCACGAGTGCTAAAGGTTGCGCGCCTTTGCGCAACTCCGAGGCAGAAGAGCTTTCCCTAAAGACAACAGAATTCCGCGGCTCGCCACCCAAATCGAAGACTCTGACACCTAGAGGAATTTCCTCCGGTGATATTCTCCTCAAATCAATCTGGTCGAACGCCGCCTCACCCCGTACATCCTTTCCAAAAAAGCCAAGTCTCAGCGCGACTTCTGCAAAACGATTTTCTGGGCCTACCCGAAAGTATAACTCACGATCAACCCAAGTCCCGCCCGTGTCTTGCACCAAATCGCTCACAGGGCCGTTAAATATTCCAAGACTTGCTCCACCAGATTCACCTGCCTCAAGAGCCACTGCCAGCTTACCACGTAGCAAATAGTACGCTCCAGCGATGAGCTCCACCCCACTCAGCCAACGGGCATCGTTTTTTTTTAAGTTACGGATGTAAGCAAAGTGAGAACCGTCAGGCGCCTGTAAACCTTTCAAGGATGAATCTGCGGGCAACTCATCCCCAGTTAATATCCCAAAGAAAGTGAAATCACTCTCCATGCGCCATGCATCCCTGCGCCAAAAAATGTCTGGTGACAACCCACCTGCAAATTCAAAAGAAGGACTACCAAGCAGACCAAATGTGATCGTCACTGGCTTGGATAGATCTGATGCTTCATCCTGCGATAAGATTGAGGCACTTCCAAGCTTTTGGTTAGTGTTTTCTATTTCTTGCAGAATATTTGAGTGCGGAAAAATCTGATTTTCACGATCTTGAGCTAGGCTTTGCGCGTCTGCCAATACTCTCAATTGAGAAAGCCAGAACACAGTAATGAGCGCCCCAGAGAAAGCTATCAACCTCATCGCAAACGCATATCCCAATGCCAGAAGGAAAACAATACGCTAGAGTCACTTTCCCAATCACGGCTCGCCTCCATAAACCACACGACCCTCCACCATCACCCACCGTACTTCGCCCCGATGGGCAAAAAGCGCATGCAAAGGAGCACGTCCTTCGTGAGGCACAGCAAACAGCGATGCGAAGTATTCAGGTGCAATCTTTCCGATGTTGTGCTGTAAGCCGAGTGCTCGCGCACCGTGCTCTGTAGCCAAAAGAAAAATCTCAGCCATGCTAAAGTCCGGCTGCAATTCACTGAAAATCCGCATCTCTTCAATCATGCTCAACGAACTTCCCGTTGCTGCACTGTCGGTGCCGAGGGCTAAATTGACCCCCGCCCGAAGATATTGCTTAGCTGAAAACTTCGAGCGGCTGAAAAACTTATGGCACGATGGGCAGTGTACAACAGTATGACACTCATCGCGTAATTTTGCCATCTCCCAAGATTCACAAAAATTCACATGTGCGAGCAACGAGCCTTGAGGTAGCAGGCCTTCTTCTAGCAAAAGCGCTAAGCCAGAGGCATACCCGCAATCGCTCATGTCCCTACCCAGCCCAAGCATCATTTCGTATAGCTCCCCCGTCCCGAGGGTGAACATCTCCATCTCTTCATTGGATTCATTTACATGAGTTGTGAACAGCAAACCCCGCTGGAGAGCTGTACGCTTCGACCTACGATACAGTTCAGTTGATGCCGTGTAAGGCGCATGTGGTGATACGCCTTGGAAGTTTTCCAGATCTGGAAACACGAAGCTTCGGTTCACATCCGTCGCCTCAAGCACCTGCCAACAACGCGGTCCCTCCTCAACTGCTGGCACCAGATGCGGATACGCACAGATGTTTACCAAGCTCGTCGTGCCGCTCCTGATTGCCATTGCAATACCCTTGCGAATTCCTTCTGCGATCTCGCTTTCGGACGTGTGGCGCTTGGTCTGGTTCATCATCGAAAGCCATGCAGTAAAACTCTTGGTCGGCAGGAAAGCTTCTTGAAATAACGTATAATCCATATGGGCGTGTGCATTTACCAAGCCAGGAAACAGAGCACAGCCTCTGAGCAGCACATCAGCCCCATCACCAGTTTTTGCCTCCCTGACATCTACTATCAGGTTATCAGACACCACGACCAGCCCGGGCTCTAGCACACGCCCGCCGCCACAGTAAACGATGTCCGCAAAAACCTTCACCGCCGCAATGCTGACAGAAGAGTTGGGAGTGAAAAGACCAGCTTGAGATGACCGAAAAAAAATTCTTGGAACAATTTATGTCTGGATGGGCAGGGAGCTTTGAACAATGTATTGCTCTGAATCCAGACCCAGCAGATCCTGCACCATTTCATTAAGCGCATGGTCGTTCATCATGCACCACTGATCGCAGACTACGCGCTGTGCAGTTTGTTTTTTCAGTCTATGTCCCGCATGCGGCCCAAGTAGCGTTGTGTTATGCACCAGCAATTCAAACAACTGGTTGTAGCGTTCCATTTGTTTAGTGCGAATACGCGCATCATCGCTGGCATAGAATATTTGCGTACGCACTACTTCATCAACGGCCTGAATTTCTGAGAGAGTAGATGACGGGAGCTTAACAAAAGAAATCGGAGTCTTTCTTACTGCGTCTGCGCTACCAGGTGCTGTGGTTTCCAGTTTCTCAAGTGAGTCACGGCAAACCTCGCTGATGATGCGGTCTTGAATGCGCTTAAAACAAAGTGGCAGACTCCTTCTATCTTCCACCCTTCTGTATTCTTTCGCTACCGAAGTCTCGGCCCATCTCCAGAGGGAACACTCCTCCAACATCTCAGAGAACACCAAACTGCTCGCAAAACCATGTTCGAGCATTGCTAGAAACATCCCCAAATGAACACCCACCCGGGCTACCTGCGCTTCAACACAAACAGATTCTGGCGCAAAGCCTAACTGTACATCCACGCGCCCGCTGCCAGGCCTTGTGGCTCCCAGTGCTTCCCGTATCTCCCAACTCAAATTCAATCCATTATAATCTGGGTGGATGACCTCAACCTCTTCTAAAACGCGCAGCGCTTGTCCCAAAACGGAGTATTCTCCATGGGGCCGCATCATCCATTCCAGGGTCCGTCTGCCAAGATGACCACCGGGGGCCATGCCCAAGAAATGCGCTAGAGTTGCTGCAGTGGTTAATTCCTCATTGCAGTGCAGCACGCGGGCGATCAGGCGTGCCATCTCAGCGGCAGATTGTGCGATTTGGGCGAGACTGGGGCCTCCGCCGCCAATCCTCAGGAATTTTCCGCCCAAGCTCTGCCATGCTTGAGAGCCGAGAATTTTGGAAATATCGAAAGAGAATTCGTCATGAAAGGCGGGTACCTCCTCAATAGTTTCACGTCCGCGACTATCTGTCACCGTTTGTGCCCAGGGTGCAAGAGCACGCGCTCTTAACAATGTCACTTCATCGGCCATGCTCCATTCAAGGCGCAATACCGTCTGCTAGGAAGATTAAAAAGCAGGCTGCTTAAGAACTGCTAGCCAACTGCTCAATACGCACAGCATCGGCATAGTAAGAGGATCGCACCAGGGGACCAGAGGCCACGTACCTGTAACCGAGGCTTTTCGCATAAATTTCCCAGGCTTCGAACTCTTCAGGTGTCACCCACGATTTTACTGGCAAAAGCTCTTTATTCGGCTGCAAGTACTGCCCCAAAGTGACAATCTCGCAACCAACTGACCTGATGTCTTGCAAAGTGATTCGGATTTCCTCACCCGTCTCGCCCAGCCCGAGCATGATTCCACTTTTGGTCACCATCCTGGAGTTGAGTGCCTTGACGTGTGCTAGCACCATCAGAGAACGATCGTAAGTCGCGCGGTGGCGCACAGTAGGAGTCAACCGCCGAACAGTCTCTACGTTGTGATTGTAGATGTCCGGTCCCGCGTCCACCACCATTTCCACATCGCGCAGCCTGCCCTGAAAGTCACTAACCAACACTTCAACAACGATGCCGGGTTTTGCCCTGCGCACTGCTTTGATCGTGCGGGCCACATGCCCTGCAGCCCCATCAGGCAAATCATCTCGGGCTACCATAGTGATGACGATGTGCCTCAAGCCCATCCGCACTGCAGCCTCGGCGACACGCTCCGGCTCGTCCGCTTCCAAGGGGCCCGGTCTGGCCGTTCCCACTGCACAAAATTTACACGCCCGAGTACATTGCTGCCCAGCGATCATGATAGTGGCCGACCCACGAGACCAGCATTCCCAACGATTCGGACACTTTGCCTCCTCGCAGACGGTGTTGAGGCGTAGATCGCGTACCAGATCAGTGGTCGACTGAAAAACCGGAGAAGTCGGCAGCTTCACTTTCAGCCATGAAGGCTTTCTAGTCGTGCCATCCTCTCTTTGCTCCACCCCCAGCCGGGCGGGTGCGTTCTGAAGTAGCGACGGCGAATGCAGACTGCAGGACATGATAAGAGCATCATACGAAACTGCCTCAATTGCAATACCCGCTTGAGCAGCAGCACAACTTGACCTTCCCGCACGCCGTGGCTTGCAGTAGCATGTTCAACTAAATGAAAAAAATTGCCCTCATCACAGGAGCCGGTCGCCCCGGTGGCCTTGGTACCCACCTCGCACACTGCCTGGCCTCAACCGGATACACGCTCGCGCTTCATGCCCATAAAAATATCTCGGTAGCTCGCGAACTAGCCGCTGGCCTCGGCCCGCAACACACCGCTCACCGGGCCGACCTCTCGCGTGACTGCGATGCACAGCAACTCGCACAAGAAATCGCCAATTCACACGGCCAGCTCGACGTACTCATCAACAACGCGGGTACATACCAACCAGTCGCTTCTGCCGAACTCACTCAAGAGCAGTGGGACGTTGGCATTTCCAGCACAATCAGCGCCGCGTACTTCGCCACGCGAGCCTGCCTGCCTTTGCTGCGTCAGTCGCGTGGCCGCATCATTCTCATCGGCGATTCTGCAGCGGGCAAACTCACTGCACGGCAACTCTCCCTCTCTTATCACATCGGCAAGACCGGCCTGCTCCTGCTCATGCACACATTTGCCCGCAGCGAGGCCGCTCATGGAGTCACCATCAACATGGTTTCGCCAGGTATTCTCGATAACAGCATAGATCTCGACACAGCGCCCAAGATTCCTGCTGGAAGATTTGGATCGTGCGACGACATCTGGCGTGCCATCCGCCCACTGCTTGAACCAAATACCGAATACATCACCGGCTCACACATCATCGTCTCCGGCGGTTGGAACCTTTAACAAATAAAACCCCGCCAGACATGAAATTTGTTACTGACACTACCCAATAAATTATAATAATACACAGATGACATCTTTTGACTTTGCCATAAGAACCTACACCTCCCTAGGCGTAGATGTCGAATCTGCACTTACCACACTCGCTCGCACGCCCATCGCCCTCCATTGCTGGCAAGGCGATGATGTGAGGGGGTTCGAACGAAGCGGTGACATCTCCGGTTCGGGCTTAGCTGTCACGGGCAACTACCCGGGCCGCGCACGTGACATCTCAGAACTGCGCGCCGACTTGGATGCCGCGTTGGCTTTGCTCCCAGGAGCCCATCGCCTGAATCTTCACGCCATCTATGGCGACTTCTCCTCCGGGCGGGTGGAGCGCGACGCCATAGGCCCAGAACACTTCGCGAGCTGGATTTCCTGGTGCTCAGAACGGTCTCTGGGCATGGACTTCAACCCCACTTGTTTTGCTCATCCCAACGCCGCCAGCGGACTCACCCTCACCCACCCCGAGCGCAAAATCCGCGAATTTTGGATCCGCCACTGCATCCAGTGCCGCCAGATCGGTGAACATATCGGCCGTGCGCTCGCCAACCCCTGCATCACCAACATCTGGATACCCGATGGCATGAAGGACCTGCCTGCAGACCGCCTGAGCTTCCGGGCGAGGCTGCGTGACAGCCTCGATCAAATCCTCGCCGCCCCTTGCGACAACACGTACAACATTGATGCCGTGGAAAGCAAACTCTTTGGCATCGGCTCGGAAAGCTACGTAGCTGGCAGTCATGAATTCTACCTATCCTACGCTGTCCAGAAACAGATCACACTCTGTCTCGATGCGGGCCACTTTCACCCCACGGAAAGTCTGGCCGATAAAATCTCCTCTGCCCTGCTTTTCCTGCCGCGACTGCTGCTCCATGTTTCCCGAGGAATTCGTTGGGACAGCGACCATGTCGTGCTACTCGATGATCCCACGATCGACATTATGCGAGAAATTGTCCGCTGCGCCGCTCTAGATCGCGTCCACATCGGCCTGGATTATTTTGATGCCTCCATCAACCGGATCGCCGCATGGGTAATCGGCGCTCGAGCTGCAAGAAAAGCACTCCTCATCGCGCTGCTTGAGCCCCGTGATCGCCTCCGCACCGCCGAGGCAGCAGGCGACTACACCACCCGCCTCATGCTGCATGAAGCCGCTAAAAGCCTCCCCTGGTCGGCAGTTTGGGAAGAGTTTTGCCGCAGGCACAATATGCCCACAGATATCGAACTTCCGGAACACATTAAAAACTACGAGGCGAAGGTCCTGCTTGGGCGTAAATAACACGCAGCGGCCACTCCCTCTTGCTTAGCACTGTGAGCGAGGAAATTCTTATCCCGGGAACAGATATCGATTTGCTGCTAATAATATTAAAACATATCAATATATATCAATATTACAATATTTTAATTCAATACTTAATTCAATAGTTTTCTGATTTTTTATCGAAACGCATTACTGAGTTTTAAAAATTTAATTACTCAATATTAAAAGATTCTTATATAGTAATTTTTAAAGACAATCTAAATCTGCAGCTCCCGGCAGGCCAGCAACGATATTAATAACACGCCTTCAAGTTCCACGTTTTACAGTGATTAGATCCGGATCAGCTTCCGCCCACCTTGGTCTTGAAATACTCAATTGTCTTGCCCAGGCCTTCAGAGAGCGGGACGCGCGGCTCCCAGCCCAAAACGCGCTTGGCCAGGGAGATGTCGGGCCGGCGTTGCTTGGGATCGTCCACAGGCAGGGGTTTGTGGACGATTTTGGATTTTGACCCGGTGAGCCTGAGGATTTCTTCGGCAAATTGTAGCACGGTGAGTTCCGTCGGGTCGCCGATGTTCACCGGCTCGTGGTAGTCGCTCTGCGAGAGGCGATAGATGCCATCAATCAGGTCACTCACGTAGCAGAAGCTGCGCGTTTGTTTACCGTCACCAAACACGGTCAAGTCTTCACCTCGTAGGGCCTGCCCAATGAAGGCGGGGACGACACGCCCGTCGCGCAGCCTCATGCGAGGCCCGTAGGTGTTAAAGATGCGCACGATGTGGGTGCGCAGGCCGTGGCTGCGATGGTAGGCCATGGTGATGGCTTCGGCAAAGCGCTTGGCTTCGTCGTAAACGCCGCGCGGGCCGATCGGGTTCACATTGCCCCAGTAGTCTTCTCGTTGCGGGTGCACGAGCGGATCGCCATACACCTCGGAGGTGGAGGCGAGGAGGAACTTGGCCTTCTTGGCGTGTGCCAGGCCCAGGGCGTTGTGCGTGCCGAGGGCGCCGACTTTGAGCGTGGGGATGGGGTGCTCAAGGTAATCAATGGGGCTGGCGGGGGAGGCGAAGTGGAAGATGTAGTCGAGCGGGCCAGGGTAGAAGATGTATTCGGTGACGTTGTGCTTGATGTATTTGAATTGTTCGCGGTCGTAAAGGTGGGCGATGTTGTCGATGTTTCCGGTGAGGAGGTTGTCCATGGCGATGACTTCGTGGCCCTCGGCCAGGAGGCGTTCGCAGAGGTGTGAACCGAGGAATCCTGCGGCACCGGTGACGAGTGTTCTAGGCATGCACGGTGTTATGCATCACACCAACTGCTCGGGCAAGCGAGGAGTGGACTTTGTTTGATGTGTGTAATGTATCCTGGTAATACATTATTACATTACAATATTTTAATGTTTTAATGTTGCTGTGCTTATTTGCTACAAAATTAAATTTTTGGTGCGATGTACCTGTTGATGTGTTGATATTGTGGCTCGTGGGGCTGTATCCTTGCTGATGGCGATTCTCCGCTGGTATTTGTTGAGTTCGGTGTTGCGCACAGCTGGAATCACACTGGGCTTGCTGACTTTTGTACTGGTGGTGGGTAATGTGATGACACGGTTTTTCCACCTGCTAGTTAGCAGTGAAGTACCACTATGGTACATGCTGGAGATTTTTCTGCTGCTGATTCCGTTTTCGCTAATTTTCACTATTCCTTGGAGTTTGTTGACGGGGATCATGATCGCTCTGGGCCGCATGAGTTCGGACAGCGAGTTGGTGGCGGCTCGTGCAGCGGGGATCTCTCTGGCATGGTTGACGGCACCCGTGGTGCTGACAGCAGCTGGCGCAAGCGGGATCTGCCTCTTGATGAGCACGACGGTGGCGCCGTGGGCAGATGCAAGATTGCGGCTTATGGGTTTGACGCTAGCAGAGCGAACACCCACGGCAATGTTCGAGCCAGGGCAGGTGTTGAGTGTGTTCCCGGGTTTGCGTATCTGGGTGGAGGAAAAACAAGGGCCGCACTTGAGAAATGTTCATGTGTGGGAGTTAGGCCCCGATGATAGAGTGGTGCGTTCTCTGAGGGCACTGCGGGCCGTCGTAGAGGCGGATGCATCCGGGGAGGGTATCCTTTTGAGTCTGCACGGAGTGCGCGTGGATGAACGCGACAAGAACCAGCCTCGGGATGTGACTTTGATAAACGCAGGCACACGCTTTGAGGAGGCACCGGTGCGCATACCGCTCGAGCCTTTGCGAGATCAGATGGAGGAGCGACGCGGTCTTTCCTCGCTTCGGTTAGATGAGTTGATCGGGCGTGTGTTTTTGGGCAGAACAGCAGCGGATAATTTTAACTTTGCACCGATGTTGACAGAGATTCAAAAGCGCGTGGCTGCTTCGCTTGGACCTTTAACTCTGGCGCTTGTGGGAATCCCGCTGGCGGTGCACTCGCACAGGAGAGAGACAAGCGTGGGCTTTGCATTAAGCTTTGCAATTTCGTTTGGTTATTACTTTCTGATCGTGTTTGCGGAAAGCTTTAAGGAACACGGGGCGATCTTTCCGGAGCTGTTGATCTGGTCGCCAAATTTGGTTTTCCAAAGTTTGGGTGTGTACCTTTTTTGGAGGTCATCACGATCATGATTTACTGGCCAGCGACGAGTTTGATGTGTTGGCGCAGCGCGTGGTTTCTGCATAGTTCTTGGCGATGTCTGCTGTTGTGCTTAATGGGAAGTTAGTGGCCGATCAAATTCACGCTGAGACGCGCGAGCGTATTTCGCTTTTGTCAGCTAACGGAGTTGTGCCGGGCTTGGTTTTTGTGCGTGTGGGGGAGGACCCAGCATCACGAGCTTACGTCGAGATGAAGGAAAAAAAAGCGAAAGAATTAGGTATTAGCTCTCGGACCATCGTCTTGAAAAATTCCACGAGCGAGAGGGACCTGATCTCCCTGTTAGCGACTCTGAACGAGGATGCGTCAGTGCACGGAATCTTGGTGCAGGCTCCGTTACCTAGGCATATTTGCGAGCAGCGGGTCTTCGCCAGTGTGGACCCAAGTAAGGATGTCGACGGCTTCCATCCCGAAAATATGGGGAAGCTTTTGCTCGGAGACGCCTGCGGTTTCCGACCATGCACGCCTGCAGGAATCGTAGAGTTGTTAGTACGTTGTGGAGTACCCATACAAGGGGCGGATGTTGTCATACTAGGGCGGGGAAATATCGTGGGCAAACCGCTGGCAGCCATGTTGTGCCAAAAATCAAAAGAGGCAGATGCCACTGTGACTCTAGTGCATTCACGCAGCCGCGGAGTGCCAGAACATTGCCGTCGGGCGGACATCCTTGTGGCGGCGATGGGACAGGCGGAGTTCGTACGAGCTGATATGGTGAGACCGGGTGCTACGGTTGTCGATGTTGGTGTGAACCGTGTAGAGGATCAAAGCTGTCCACGCGGTTACCGTTTGGTCGGTGATGTGTGCCAGGAAGAAGTACGAACAGTCGCTGGTGCAATAACACCCAATCCGGGCGGTGTCGGGCCGATGACAATCGCTATGCTCATGGCCAACACCATCAAGGCGGCAGAGAATTCAGTCGCTTCAGGTCGCTTATGAATATCTCTAGATGCTGGACAGTTTTGGCTTTAATAAGCATCACTAACAGTCTCAGTGCCCAAAAGTTTTTTGATACCAACAATCACCAACAACCGCCCCGAGAAGAGTTTCGTGGGCTGTGGGTAGCCACGGTTTACAACTTGGACTGGCCTTCGCAGCCAGGATTAAGCGCAGACCAGCAGCGGGAAGAATTTCGAAACATCGTTCGTGTAGCAGCAGACACGGGTTTTAACGCGATCATCCTTCAGGTGAGACCAACTGCCGACGCGTTGTACCGTTCGTCTCGCGAACCTTGGTCAGAATATCTCAGCGGTCGCCAAGGTGTTAATCCGGGGTATGATCCACTTGCATTTGCAATTCGCGAGGCACACGCTGCGGGCCTTCAACTCCACGCGTGGTTTAACCCTTTCCGGGCGCGAGTCAGCTCATCAGGCCCCCCAAATGAGCAGCACGTTACCCAAAGAAGACCAGAGTGGGTGAGGCGCTATGGGGGACTTTCCTGGATGGATCCGGGTATTCCCGCCGTGCGCGACTGGGTGATTGAATCAATCGTGGAAGTCGTGCGCAACTACGATGTGGATGGCATACACTTGGATGATTATTTCTACCCATATCCTTTAAAAAACCGTGGTAAGACAACGCCTTTCCCTGATACGGAAACATGGAGAATACACGGAAGAGGAACGCAGCGCGAGGAATGGCGCCGCCTCAACGTGAACGACTTTATCATGCGACTAAAACCTGCTGTCCAACGCGTTAAACCCTGGGTCAAAGTCGGCATTAGTCCGTTTGGAATCTGGCGACCTGGTGTACCCGCTCAAATCGAAGCTGGCCTTGATGCTTACGTAGATCTCTCCGCAGATTCCCGGCGCTGGCTACGGGAAGGTTGGTTAGACTACTTTTCTCCCCAGCTCTACTGGCCAAGAGGCGGAGCACAAGACTACGACACCCTTTTGCGCTGGTGGAGTTCAGAAAACGTGCGTCGAAAACACCTCTGGCCAGGCCTGGCAATAGACAGGATTGGGCGCGACCGCAACGCTGCACACATCGCAGAACAAATCAGTACTACAACCCACCTTCCCACTTCCTCGGGCCATCTCCTTTGGCATTGGACACCTCTGAGGCAAAACAAAGGCGGTATCCGCGAAACGCTTCGTAACGGGCCATACAGAAATTTTGCTACTGTTCCACCCACGCCCTGGCTAAGTAAAGGTGAGCGCCCAGAACGCCCAAAAATTCGGGCCAGACACCTTGCTCAAGGTGTCGAAGTGACTATCCAACCCAGCTCGCGTACCTCCGTTCGCTGGTTTGTCATCATTCGCGACGGGCGGGCAAGGCTCGTTCGCCATTATCAAGATACCACCCAAATCATACTACCCGAGGCAAATCACATCACCATCATACCTTTGGGCCTCTCCGGCGTCACAGGTCCGCCTGCTTCTCTTCAATCCCGCTAAGAGACGCCGCTTTCGAGCACCAAAAGTAACAATTATGAAACAAATCATAATCATTGTTGACATAAGCGAATTTGTTTCTTCAAACTTAGCCTAAAGGATAAAACTATGCCCACAAAAATTGCCTCTATCGCAGCAGCAGTCATTTCAATAATCGTTGTCGTGTTGGCCTTCCAGACGTCTACCAAACTCAAAGATACAGAAGCCACCCTAGCCACGACTGAAAATAATCTAAAAAACACCCAAAACAAACTCAAGGATACTGAGGAGAAGCTTGCAACCACTACAAGCACCTTGGAGACCACACGCAAAGATCTCGCAGATACCCAAAGCAAACTCGACAGCACAGAAAGAGATCTTCGAGCTGCCAACGATAAAGCCTCCAACCTCGAGACCGAACTCCGTACTACAAAAAACGAACTCGACAACATGAAAGCCCAGCTTGCCCAACTCCCCGCTGGTGGTGTCTCCGGTCAAGACCTTGCCACCGAAATCCAACGCATGAGAGACGAAATCACCTCCCTCAGTTCGGACAAGGAGCGACTCCAAGACGCCCTAGCATCCGCACAGCGGACGCGTGCAGACCTCGAAAAACGTATTGCACGTCTTACGAGTGGCATTAATCCCCCCGGCTTGGAAGGTCGCATCATTGCTGTTGATGGACAGTGGAACTTCATCACCTTCAATCTCGGCCAAAATGACGATATCGCACAGAATTCCCAAGTCACAGTCGTCCGTGGTGACCAGCCCATTGCCCAAGTCCGGGTGACAACGGTTGAAAACCGCCGCTCATTCGGCGATGTCATACGCCTCTTTGGCAAGTCGCTTCCGGCGGTTGGCGATACAGTGATCACTAACTAATAGCCGTAAAGATGCCTCGCATTCTTTTACTGGCTTTGCTAAGTCTTGCTGCATTGTTTCAGCTGACGAGTTGTGCCACGAACAACCAACCTCGTCGTGTGACTGAGGAAAATGTCTCTCAAATTCCTTGGAATCGTCCCGAACGTTGGGAAAGCGGCGGCATGATGGGTGGCATGATGGGACAATAATCCTAGTTACTGTAAAAACCTAACCTTTAAAACTGACTGATTGATAAAACTATCAGTATGGTACCCATCGCCGTATTGATTGCACTAGAGACTCTTGTCATCCCATCGTGAGAATTCCAGCGTTCTAGCAAATTCCGGAATGTAAATGGTGCAGCAACAAAAATAATCCCGCTCGTCGCCCATCCATAAGCGATTATCACCACCACGATGCGTGCAGCGGCATCTGAAGTGAACGCCGCACTGAGTAAAATTTCTGTCCCTAGCAAAAGCAAAATCCCCCAAGCACGCGCAAATAGATAATCGGGAAGGAACGACACCGTCGCAACGGCCAGAGCCACAACAACACCAATCATCAAACCTCGCTGAGGAGTGAACTCTCCCAAGTCCAAAACACGCGTCAAAAGCCACAAGGCCCAGCCCGCAGAGATAACAATTGCCACCACACCTGCAGTAAAGTGACGCGGCAGCTTCAGAAGAAATTCGCGCACAATTCCAGGCTTCAGCAGTCCAGGCAGACTGGCCAGGACAAGGCAAGTGCCAAGCACTCCCGCAGTGGTATTCAAAGGTACGTGGTAAGTCACGCCGATAGCACTAAGGTATAACAAACATCTTTTCCAGAAAACTTATTCGCACTTCCGGTATGGCCCGGCTTGTGCATAATTCTTTGGAATGCCCACTGCCATAAAAACACCAACTTTTACCAATGTGCGATCCGTCAAAATCGCCATGTTCTCCACGCGCCCCTATGACAAGGAATCATTCCTCCAAGCCAACCACAAGTACGGACATCAGATTTCCTTCTTCGAAGCGCGCCTCTCTGTTGCCACAGCATCACTGGCCTTCGGCTACGAATCTGTCTGTGTATTCGTCCATGATTTTCTCGATGGCCCAGTCCTCTTAAAAATCGCCGCCACAGGCACTCGCCTGATAGCTCTGCGCTGCGCCGGCTACAATAACGTGGATTTGGAGACGGCCAGCAAACTCGATCTGACTGTTATTCGCGTACCCGCCTACTCTCCTCATGCGGTTGCAGAGCACGCCTGCGGCTTAATCCTCGCCCTCAACCGCAACAT
Organism: uncultured Verrucomicrobiae bacterium; assembly: GCA_938005615.1. Classification (GTDB taxonomy): domain Bacteria; phylum Verrucomicrobiota; class Verrucomicrobiia; order JADLBR01; family CALLMV01; genus CALLMV01. The sequence goes on along the minus strand of CALLMV010000023.1, from coordinate 18,641 downwards.
TCACCGCGCATACAATCGCGTACGTGAGATGAACTTTTCTATCGACGGCCTCATGGGCTTCGACCTCAAAGGCAAAACCGTCGGAGTTATCGGCACAGGCGCTATCGGTTCGGCATTTTCTCAAATCATGCTTGGGTTTGGCTGTCGCGTTATTGCTTACGACCCCCAACCAAACAAACCCCTCCAGGAGGCCGGGGTAGAATACGCTGAACTGAATGGCGTCTTCACCGGTTCAGACATCATTTCGCTTCACTGCCCCTACAACCCCGGCACACATCACCTCATCGATTCAAGTGCTATCGCAGAGATGAAGGAAGGAGTCATGATCATCAACACCTCACGAGGTGCACTGCTCGACACCGCCGCTGTCATTGACGGATTGAAATCCGGCAAAATCGGGCACCTCGGCATTGATGTGTACGAAGAAGAATCAGATCTCTTCTACGAAGATCACTCCAACGAAATCCTGCAAGACGAAATGCTCGCCCGACTTCTCACCTTCCCCAACGTCATCATCACAGGTCACCAAGCATTCTTCACCAAAGAAGCCATCTCCAACATCGCAGAGACAACGCTCAGCGGTATCTCCGAATACGCTGCCACGGGCAAATGTCGCAACGCCATCTCACTTCAAAAATAAGCCTGTCCCCCATAAACACACCCCAACCCCAAAAATATGTTTGAGGAACTCTCTAATCGACTTTCTGCCGTGTTCAAAGAACTTCGGGGCCACGGCAAACTTTCCGAAGCCAACATCACCGACGCCTGTCGTGACATCCGCCGCGCCCTCCTCGAAGCAGACGTCAACTATGTTGTAGCACGTGAAGTTCTCGAAAAAGTCAAAACCAAAGCCATCGGCACTGGTGTTCTTGAGTCCATCCACCCTGGCCAGATGTTCGTCAAAGTCTTCCACGATGAACTTGTGGCCCTGCTCGGTGAACCTGCACCCCTAGCCACAGGCTCACCGCTCATCATCATGCTCTGCGGCCTCCAAGGCTCCGGAAAAACCACCACCTGTGCCAAACTCGCCAAGCTGCTCCTCAAACAAGGCAGACATCCACTACTCATTGCCGCAGACCTCCAGCGTCCGGCAGCCATCACGCAACTAGAAAGCCTGGGCCAGCAGATCAGCGTGCCCGTTCATGCGCGCCGCGATACACAGAACCCCCTAGATGTACTAAGCAGCGGTCTAGCCGAAGCAGAATCACTCAAACGAAATACCATCATCCTCGATACTGCCGGACGATTGGATATTGACGAAGATCTCATGGCTCAACTCACCGCGTTGCGCGAAACGGCACGGCCCCAAGAAGTGCTCTTTGTAGCAGACGCCGCCCTCGGCCAACGCGCCGTCGAAATCGTGACCCGATTTCATACAGCCAGCCCCCTCACCGGGCTCATCCTTACCCGCCTGGATGGCGACTCCCGCGGTGGCGCGGCACTCTCCATGCGACACGTCACCGGCTGCCCAATCAAATTTATCGGCACCGGTGAAAAACTGGATGCCTTTGAAGTCTTTGATTCCCGACGGCTGGCCTCCCGACTTTTGGGCATGGGCGATATCGTCGGTCTGGTCGAACGCGCCCAGGAAGCCATCAACCTCGAAGACGCAGCCAAACTCGAGGAAAAATTGCGAAAACAAACCTTCGATCTCGACGACATGCTTGTGCAAATCCGCCACATCAAAAAACTCGGACCTCTCGGTCAAGTCTTGGGCATGATCCCTGGGGCTCCCAAACTGCCTGACCCCGCAGTGGCAGAAAAACAATTCAAACGCACCGAAGCCATACTCCTTTCCATGACTCCGTTGGAGCGACGCAAGCCAGAAATCCTCAACGCCAAGCGCCGCCAACGAATCGCTCGCGGCTCGGGCAATACCGTATCCCAAGTCAACACCCTGCTACAACAATTTGCAACCATGCGCAAAATGATGAAATCCAAGGGTCGCTTTAAGGACTTGCTCGGGCAAATGGGAATGAAGTTTTAACCCAACACAAGCCCCACATTCCTCAGAGTATATGCTTCAAAATGTATTCTGTGCTACAGATTGTATAATGTAGTAAATTTTCTTGTAATCCCTCAACAACCAGTCGCGCTGCAAAGAGCGCTTATCGATATTGCACGATGCGTTTGCCTAAACTCTCTCTGAGTGAAGGAAAGCCCCCAGCCTGTACCTGACCTTTTGTGATTTCGACGGCACCCGAGTTCTATTGATTACTCCTGGCCATCTCGATCACATTTTCCCTGACCCAATCACATATTTTCTTACTCGATCACATGCTTTGCCGCTGGCCACATGCTGCGTCATTCGAACGCATATTCTGTCACTCTAAAAATATTCCGTTATTTCTAAAGATATTCAGTCTTCTCGATAACACACTCTGTCATTTCGAGCAGGGCGAGAAATCCCCCCTGCCCGCACAAGAATCTTGATAAGCCAGAATGACACACGCCTTTCGCAGGCTCAAAATGACACGGCAGGCAAAACAATTTGGCCACATGATTCTTAAGCAGCTTTGAGCCCCACGAGGGTATCGTATGTCAGGATAAGTGCCGGGGAAAAAGTATCTCACGGATGTTTTACATCAACAGATCTGCCGCATAGTTTTCGAGAGCTTCGGCGATGGCGCGGGCAAAGCGTGCTCCGTCGGCCCCGTCCACGACGCGGTGGTCGTAACTCACACACAGGGGCATGAGCAGGCGTGGTTCAAAGGCCGTGCCATTCCAGCGGGGCTGAATCTCGCCGCGAGAGATGCCCAGGATGGCAACCTGCGGGGGGTTGACTAGTGGGGTGAACTGGGTGCCGCCGATGCCGCCCAGGTTGCTGATGGTGAAGGTGGCACCTTGCAGCTCGTTGGGCGACACTTTGCGCTCGCGCGCTTTTTTCGCAAGGGCAGCCAGTTCAAAGCTGATTTCGGCGAGGGATTTTTTGTCCGCATCGCGGATGACGGGGACGATGAGTCCGGCGGGGGTGTCCACAGCGATACCGATGTGGTAGTATTTTTTGAATACGAGTTCGCCGCGGGCGAGGTCGAGGGATGTGTTGAATTGGGGGAATTTTTTGAGGGCAGCGACTGCGGCTTTGATGGCGAAGGCGGTGATGGTCAGAGAGGCGCCTCGCTCTTTCATCGCGGGGGAGTTGCGCTTGCGGAAGGCCTCGAGGTCGGTGATGTCGGCATGGTCGAACTGGGCCACCATGGGGATGGTCCAGGAGAGTTGCATCTGCTCAATGATGCGTTTGCGAAGATTGCTCAGGGGCTGGCGTTCGACTTCGCCCCAGAGGGAGAAGTCGGGAAGCGGAGCGGCGGGCAGGGTTGTGCCGGTGGTCGAGGTGCGGCCAACACCGTTGGTTTTGACGTAGTTTTTCACGTCATCAATCGTGATGCGTCCGCCTGGGCCGCTGCCGGCGACGAGGCTCAGGTCCACACCAAGTTCGCGGGCAAATCTGCGGGTGGCGGGGCCGGCAGGGATGATGCGCTCGGCCTGCGGGAGGGCTGCGCCATAGGCACCGCCGCTGGAGCGGCCTGCGACAGTGGAGTGGGCAGTCTGGATGGGGACGGGTGTGGGCGGGGAGTGTTGTGCTGCCGGTTGCTGAGGAGCTGGGGCAGGCGATGGTAAGGGGGGAGGTGGCGTGGCAGGCGCAGCCGGTGCGGGCCCTTGTGTCTGAGAGGTATTAGCGGCCGTGGTGATGGTGGCGATGGGTTGTCCGATTTTAACCTGGTCGCCGGGTTTGACGTGGTAGCTTTGGAGTGTGCCTGCGGTGGGTGCGGGGACTTCGACAACGGCTTTGTCGGTCTCGACTTCGAGAAGGGCTTGGCCTGCGTTGAAACTGTCGCCGGGTTTCAGGGATAGGGAGACGACGGCGCCGCCGGTAATGCCTTCGCCAAGACCGGGGAGGGTGATGTCTGTAGTTTGTGCGGAGTTGGCTGGCGGCGGCTGTGTTGCGGTCGCTGCGGGTGCGGGGGGCTGCAGATCTGGTGCGGCGGCAGTAGGCGGTGGGGGGGTGGCGGGTGCGCTGGGTTGGGCTTGGCCGTTTTTGTGATTGTCGCCGACAGTGGTGGGGTCGAGTTCGAGGAGGGGTGCGCCAACTTTTGCGGTTTCGCCGGCTTTGACGAGGAAGCGGGTGATGCGGCCGGCGGCAGTGGAGGGGACTTCGACGACGGCTTTATCCGTCTCGACCTCGACGAGGGGTTGGCCGGGGGAGATGGTGTCGCCTTCAGCGGCCAGGAGGTTGACGATGGTGCCGGAGGTGATGCCTTCGCCGAGTTCGGGGAGGGTGATTTGTTGTGCCATGGGTGGTAGAGGTGGTGTTTAGTTTAGCAGAGGACTTGCCAGGGTTTTTCAGGGTTGAGGCCGAGCTCTTTGATGGCTTTGGCCACGACTTCGCGTTCGATTTCTCCGCGGAGGGCGAGTTGGTGGAGTGTGGTGAGGACGATGTTTTCGGCGTCCACTTCGAAGAAGCGGCGAAGGTTGGCGCGGCTCTCGCTGCGGCCGAAGCCATCGGTGCCAAGGGCAGTGAAGCGATGCTCGCCAGGGAGGTAGGGGGCAATTTGTTCTGGGACGATTTGCATGTAGTCGCTGGCGGCGATGATGGGGCCTTTTTCTTTGTCGAGAAGTTGGGTGACGTAGGGGATGCGGGGGTTTTCTGTAGGGTGGAGACGGTTCCAGCGCAGGGCTTGTTGGCCGTCGTAGCGGAGGGCTTTGTAGCTGGTGGCGCTCCAGACGTTGGCGCTGACGCCGTAGCGTTCAGCGAGGATTTCCTGGGCTTTGAGGGCACAGTTGAGAATGGAGCCGCTGCCAAGGAGTTGGGCGTGAAATTTTTTGCCTTTGGGCCCGGGTTTGAGTTTGTAGAGGCCGCGAACAATGCCTTGGGCGATTTCATTGACGTCGCCTTCTGGCATGCCGGGGTGGGCGTAGTTTTCGTTGCCAACGGTGACGTAGTAGAAAACGTCTTGACCGTCTTGATACATGCGGCGGATGCCGTCTTGGAAGATGACGGCGATTTCGTGGGCAAAGGCGGGGTCGTAGGCCATGATGTTGGGAACGGTGGCGGCCATAAGGTGGCTGTGGCCGTCTTCGTGTTGGAGGCCTTCGCCGTTGAGGGTGGTGCGGCCGGCGGTGGCACCAATGAGGAAGCCTTTGCAGCGGAGGTCGCCTGCGGCCCAGATGAGATCGCCCACACGTTGGAAGCCAAACATGGAGTAGTAGGTGTAGAAGGGGATCATGGGCACGCCGTGGACGCTGTGGCTGGTGCCCGCGGCGATGAAGGAGGACATCGCGCCGGCTTCGTTGATGCCTTCTTGGAGGATTTGTCCGTCGGTGGCTTCTTTGTAGAACATGAGGCCTTGGTCTTTGTCGACGGGTTCGTAGGTCTGGCCTTTGGAGGAGTAGATGCCGTGTTTGCCGATGAGGCCTTCCATGCCGAAGGTGCGGGCTTCGTCGGGGATGATGGGGACGATGTGTTTGCCGATGGATTTGTGGGCGAGGAGACGGGCGAGGATGCGCACGTAGGCCATGGTGGTGGAAATCTCACGGCCTTCGGCAGTAGGTTTGAAGAACTCCTCGAGTTCTTTGAGGTCGGGCGCGGTAAGGTGCGGCCAGTCGCGGTTGCGGTGAGGTAGGTAGCCACCGAGGGCTTCGCGCCGAGCGCGGAGGTATTTCATCTCGTCACTGTCTTCGGCGGGCTTGTAGAATTTGAGAGCGGCCGCGTCTTCGTCGTTGAGGGGGATGGAGAAGCGAGTGCGGAAGTCGAGGACGAGTTTGCGGCGTTCATCCTCGTCTTTGCCGAGGGTTTTTTGGTTGTGGGCTTTGTTTTGACCCTCACCGCCTGTGATGCCGTAGCCTTTGATGGTCTTGGCGAGGATGACGGTGGGTTGGCCTTTGTGGTGAACGGCGGCGTGGAAGGCGGCAAACACTTTCTGCGCGTCGTGGCCGCCGCGGCGGATGCGTTGAACTTGCTCGTCGGAGAGCATTTCGCCGAGGCGTTTGGTCTCAGGGTAACGGTTGAAGAAGTCTTGGCGGACGTATTCGCCGGAGCTGCCGGAGTATTTTTGGTATTGGCCGTCGGGAACTTCCATCATGAGTTTGAGGAGGGCGCCGGTTTTGTCGGCGGCAAAGAGGGGATCCCATTCGCTGGACCAGAGGACTTTAATGACATTCCAGCCGGCTCCGCGGAAGATGCCTTCGAGTTCTTGGATGATTTTGCCGTTGCCGCGCACAGGACCATCGAGACGTTGGAGGTTGCAGTTGATGACCCAGGTGAGGTTGTCAAGTTTTTCGCGGGCGGCAAGCGAGATGCAGCCGAGGGACTCGGGTTCGTCGGTCTCGCCATCGCCGAGGAAGGCCCAGACGCGCTGGCCAGAAACGTCCTTGATACCACGGTGGGTGAGGTAGCGGTTAAAGCGGGCGTGGTAGATAGACATGATAGGGCCGAGGCCCATGGAGACCGTGGGGAATTGCCAGAAGTCGGGCATGAGCCACGGGTGCGGGTAGGAGCTGAGGCCGCCACCTTCGCCGAGTTCGCGGCGGAAGTTTTCTAGGTTGCGCTCGGTGAGGCGACCTTCGATGAAGGCGCGGGCATAAACGCCGGGCGAGGCATGACCTTGGAAATAAACCGCATCGGCCCCTTCGGGGTGGCTGGGACCTTTGAAGAAGTGGTTGAAGCCGACTTCGAGAAGTGTGGCCGAGGAGGCGTAAGTAGAAATGTGGCCGCCGATGCCATCTACCCCCTGGGTGTTGGCGCGCACAACCATGGCCATGGCGTTCCAGCGAATGTAGCTGCGGATGCGGCGCTCCATTTCGGGATTGCCGGGCATACGGGCCTCACGCTCACGCGGGATGGTGTTGCCGTAGGGCGTGGAAAACTGCATGGGGATCTCGACGCCGCGCGCCCAGGCGCGGGTTTCCAGTTCATTGAGAAGGAACAGTGCGCGCTCGGATCCCCCGCGTTCGACGGCGTAGTCGAGGGACTCCATCCATTCGCGTGTCTCTGCGGGATCGATGTCTTGTGTTGCAGTGTGTTTACCGTTGAGCGGGTTATCGGCCATAAGCAGTAATTTATAGCCTCGATTTTTCGGAAAGCTCAAGTGTAGGTGTAGGAAAATCTTTATTTATCCCTTTAAGAAAAATACTTCTCGGTTGAGCAAATTCTTTACGGATTAACTTTACCAAAGCGTTACTTGAGATTTTTTAAAATATTTGGTGGTTTTCTTAGAGGCTGATTAAAAATTTGAGCTGCGAACAAAACGAGAAAAACGATTTACGCATATCGTTTACTTCATCAGAATTTTCCTAGTTCTTGTGCACACACGGCGAAGAAAGAAATTTACCGGCCACGTTTAGGATTTTTTTCAGGACGAGAGAATTTGAGGAAGGTGTTGTGGAAAAACAGAGAGAAGTAGGCGATTTTTGGGGGACTGGTAATGTAAGAAAAATCTACAGAACACTAAGTATTAATTTGTTACTATATCATAACGTTCATATATATCAATATTGTTATAATATGAGGTAAGTTGTTTTTTGATTATATTAGTTATCGAAGTTGGCGATTGTAAGACGGAGTTTAAGCAAGTATACTTAAGCTACGTTTTGGTTAAATGAAAGATCGCTTTATTAAAGCATTCCAATATTACAATATACCGATATATAATGGTGTGAAGTATTATTTTATCCTGTGATGATCTGCGGCTTGCAGGAGCCAGCCGCGCAGGTAGCCGCTTTCAGGCATCGCGAGGAGCACGGGATGATCGGGAGCTTGGGTGTATTGCTCAAGGATTGTGAAGGATCGTCGGGCATCTGAGGCTGCAGACCGGAGCATGGTGAGATAGTCTTCAGGTCCGATGTGATGGGAGCAGGTAAATGTGGCAAGCAGGCCGCCGGGTTTGAGCAACTTCATGGCACGGAGGTTGATCTCGTGGTAGCCGCGCAGCGCGCCGGGGAGGGCCTCGCGTGTGCGCGTGAAGGAGGGTGGATCGAGGATGATGACGTCCCAGTGTTCACCTGCTTTGTCGCGGGCACGGAGGTCGTCAAAGACGTTGGCGATGCGCGTGGTGATGGCGACGGAGTTGAGAGTTGCAGCACTTTGTGTGGAGCGTGAGGCTTCTTCAGAGATGTCTACAGCTTCGACGTATTTAGCTCCTGCTAGGGCGGCATGAATGGCAAAACCCCCACTATGACAAAAGCAATCCAAGACGTTTTTCCCTGCACAGTGTGCGGCGAGAAGTTTGTAGTTGTTCGCTTGATCCAGGTAGCTGCCGGATTTTTGGCCTTGAAGCAGATCCACCTCAAATAGGGCCGTTCCGATACGGCAAGTCACGCGAGAGGTGACGCCACAAACCATTTCTGTACGCGGAGGGAGGCCCTCCATTTTGCGACCGGGAGAGTCAGAACGCTCGACGAGGACCTGTGGGAAAAGATGTGTTTGGATTAGGGTGAGGATGCTTTCGCGTACGGCATTGATGGCAGTGTGTTGGATCTGCATGCACACGGCTTGAGATCCGTATCTGTCAACGACGAGGCCGGGGAGGGCATCTGCTTCTGACCAGACAAGGCGGGCGGCTGCGTCGGCTGGCAGTGCGCCGCGTCTGGCGATGGCTGTGAGAAGTTGATTTTCGAGATATGCGTCGTCCCAAGGTTGGCGGCTTCGCGTGTAAATGCGTAAACGAATGTTGGAGCGGGGGCTGTAGAGGGCATTTCCCAAGAAACGGCCTCGATGGTCGTACACTTCGACATGTGTGTGTACCGCGGGCTCACCTTCCCAGCGAGTGATTTCGCCTGCAAAAACCCAGGGGTGGCCCATAAGAGCACGTGGAACAGGATGTTTTCTCAGAATCGCGCGGGGAGCGTTCATTTCGTGAGCCAGTAGATCAAATTATGAGCTAGACGGTGTTAAAGGTAACGATTGAGAACTTCGGGCAAGGCGATGGTGCCGTCGGGTTGCTGGTAGGTTTCGATCAGGGCCACGTAGAGGCGGGCGAGGGCCGTGCCGGAGCCGTTGAGTGTGTGGCAGGGGATGTTTTTGCCATCGGCGGTTTTGTAGCGCAGTGCCATGCGGCGGGCCTGGAAGTCTTCAAAGTTGCTGCAGGAGGAGACTTCGAGGTAGCGGCCTTCGCCGGGGGCCCAGACTTCGATGTCGTAACATTTGGCAGCGCCAAAGCCCATGTCGCCTGTGCAGAGCAGCACGGTGCGGTAGTGCAGACCGAGGAGTTGCAGCACTCGCTCGGCGTGGCTGCGCAGGGTTTCGAGGGTGTTATAAGAGTCCTCGGGGCGGGTGATCCAGACGAGTTCCACTTTGTCGAATTGGTGCATGCGGATGAGGCCGCGGGTGTCGCGCCCGGCACTGCCGGCTTCCTTGCGGAAGCAAGGCGTGTAGGCGGCGAGGCGGATGGGGAGGTCGGATTCTTTGAGGAGCATGTCGCGGTAGAGGTTTGTGACGGGCACTTCGGCAGTGGGCGCGAGGAAGAGGGCGTGCGCGGGGTCGGACTCGGCGGTGCGATACATGTCCTCCTCGAATTTGGGGAGCTGGCCGGTGCCGGTCATGCTGTCGCGGTTAATAAGGTAGGGGGGCGCGACTTCGGTGTATCCGTGCTGGGTGGTGTGGAGGTCGAGGAGGAAGTTGATGAGGGCGCGTTCAAGACGTGCGCCGGGGCCGCGATAGACGGCGAAGCCGGAGCCGGAGATTTTGGCGGCGGCAGCGAAGTCCACCCAGCCGAGGTGTTCGAGGAGTTCGGTGTGGGTTTTGGGCGCAAAGGAGAATGGAGGCTTTTCGCCCCAGGTGGCGACGACGGGGTTGTCGGCAGCGTCGGTGCCGGCGGGAACGGTGTCGTGCGGGACGTTGGGCACAAGCAGGCCCAAGGCTCGGACGCGCTCTTCGGCGTCGCGGGCGGAGGTCTCGGCTTGGGTGAGTTGCTCGGCGATAATTTTCCCTTGATGAAGGAGCGGGGCGGCGTCTTCTTTTTGAGCTTTGGCTTGGCCAATGGCTTTGGCGGTGCGGTTTTTTGCAGCGAGGAGGGTTTCACACTGTTGAGTCGCGGCGCGCCATTGGCGATCGGCTTCGAGCCATTCATCGAAGGCTTGTGCGGCTTCGGGGCGGCGGGCAGCCAGGCGGCTGCGGAGGGCGTCAGGATTTTCGCGGGCTTTGCGGATGTCGAGCATGAGAGTTTATTGTCGAGGAGTGGGCGTTGTGGCGATGATTTTTTGTGATTCGGATCTGGCGTTCGGCTTGGTTGACGCTGTGGGAGATGAAAAGTAATTTTTCCAATGTCTGTTAATTCCCAGGCCGCAAAACTGGCCCTGCTCATTGCGGTGCTTTGTGCTGTGTTGCCGCAAGTTTACGGGCAAGCCTCGCGCAGATTGCCGCCGCCGGTGGAGCAGAAGGCAGTGCTGCGGCTCGTCTCGCCGGCTCCCGAGAGCGTGTTAGAATCGCGGGATGTGGATTTGTTTTTTGAGGTGAAGGGTGTGGATGTGGCACCGGATAAGTTTCGCATTGTGGTGCTAGTGGGAGGCACTCTGCGTGAAACGGTGGACCATGTGCTCAAGCCGGCGACGTTTCGCGACCTGCGACCGGGCACGCATTTGGTGCGGGCGTTTTTGGTGAGCCCGCGCGGGGCGATGCTGCGTGCGCCAGAGTCGCAGGTGATCACCCTGTTGCATGTGCTGAGGAAGGAGGAGACCGCGAGCCCGGAAAAAATGCCTCTGCTCACCGTAGCTTCTCCGCAGGGGATTTTTAATTATGAGGATTCGCGTTTGGTATTATTTGATTTCACGACGAGAAACCTGATGCTCGGGGAGCGCGGCTTGAAGCTAAAATATCAGGTAGGGGACTTTACGGGTTATTTATCGCAAAATAGTCCGGTGTTTTTCACTGAACTGCCGCCTGGTGAGCACATCCTGCGAGCGGAGATTGTGGGCGAGGATGGTAGGCCGTTGGGCGGTCCATATTTATCTGCGACATGCCGCTTTACTGTACGAGAGCCGCCGCCGCGTGCGCTGTCAATCGAGGATGAAGGCGTGGTGGTCGCGCGCGCGATTCCCCTGGACGAGGAGCTATATTTTGGAGCACCGATTCAACGGGTGCGGGTGATTAGTCCCGCGCCGGGGTTGAGTATTTTGGCGGATGATCCCGCGTGGCTGGATGATGATGTTGTAGAGGAAAATCCGCCAGGATCAGAGCCGGCTTCCGCACCGGGGCAGGGCTTGGTAAACGAGTAGCCTGAGACATTTATTAACTTGGCTGTTTCTTAGTTACTAACTTCGTGTTCTCAGATGTTAGTTCAGCAAGGATTTGTATATCATCGAATTTAAGTTTTCACAAGTTAGCCAAGTCACATTCTCCTCTGCCGGTTTAGGCTGATGATTTCCGCTCGACTTTATCTGTTTTGTGGGAACACTGGCTTTATGATCAAAACAGTTGTTCTTACTATCGCATTATTCTTTGTTTCAGGTTTCTCCAAAGTGTCGGCCTGCACGCGGTTTGTTTATAACGGACCAGATAACACCGTAATTACTGCGAGGACGATGGATTTTCGCGTGGATATTCCCACGGACCTTTGGGTGTTTCCTCGCGGCATGAAACGCACCGGGTTGACCGGAAAAAACACCATCGAGTGGGTATCAAAGTATGGCACGCTCTCGGCAAGTTCTTTCGACTGTGCAGTGGCCGACGGCATGAACGAAAAAGGCCTGGTGGCAAATGTGCTGTGGCTTGTGGAGACGCAGTATCCGGAGTTTGACGGGAGCCGCCCGGGGCTGAGCGTGGCCTTGTGGGTGCAGTATGTGCTGGAAAATTTTGCGAGTGTGGCCGAGGCGGTGACTGCCCTTTCGAAGGAGGAGTTTGTCGTGGTGTCCGATAAAATCCCGGGCACGGAGATTTTTGTTCCCCTGCACATGTCGCTCTCTGACTCTTCGGGAGATAGCGCGATCTTGGAATATATCGAAGGGCGCCTGGTGATCCACCACGATAAATCCTATACGGTGATGACCAACTCACCGCAGTTTGAAAAACAGCTCACGCTCAACGACTATTGGCAAGAGATCGGAGGCATGACCATGCTGCCGGGCACTAACCGGGCAGCGGATCGCTTCGTGCGGGCATCGTTTTACGTCAACGCCATCCCGCAAACATCGGACCTGAAAAAAGCTTTGGCCGCTGTGTTTAGCGTGATCAGAAACTGCTCTGTGCCTTACGGCATATCTTCGCCTGACCAACCAAATATTTCGACCACACAGTGGCGTGCGGTTTCGGATCATAAAAATTCGGTGTATTACCTTGATCGCGTCACGGAGCCGAATGTGTTCTGGGTGGATTTGAAAAAGTTGAATTTTTCTGAAGGTGCGCCAGTGATGAAGCTAGGGGCTTCCAAGGGGGAAGTTTATTTTGGTGAAAGCTCTGAGAAATTCCAACCCGCAGAGCCTTTGGTATTCTTAGGGATCGAAGAATAAAACTTCTTCAAACTATAGCTAATATCGATGCTACTGATTGATGTTATGCTGTAATTTTTAATTTACCTTGAGTGAATTTATTAAATGTAACTTATTAAGATTATTTTTGTGTTATAAGTTTTGTATTTAAGTTACATGAGTTATTAAAAAAGAACCCCCGGAGTTTTTAGGTTCCGGGGGTTGATGTTAGTGATGTCTAGCGAGCTTTACTCTTTGCAGCAGGGGCACTCGCAGTTATCACCGCAGGTGCATTCCACGCCTTCTTCGCAGCAGCCGCAGCAGGTGCAATCCTCACCGCATTTGCAGGAGGAGCCAGCCACAGCGCAGGCGAAGACAGCGGCGGGAATAAGCCCGGCCAAAGTCAGAATGATCTTTTTCATAACATTACCTTTCTGGATAATATTGGTGTTATCGTTTCCACAAATCCGAGTAAGCAACGCTTATTTTGAGGTTGTTTAACTTCGGATTTACAACTCAGGGGGATGCTATGCGAGCTTCGGTGGCGGGGAATCGGGGGGAGTGGTGAACGAACGCAGAGAGTTGTTGTCAGGCAAAGTGAAGAGGGCAATCCGGGAAGCTCCAGGTGAGATCATGTTTTTTACGAAGAGTGCGGCGTTCGGGGAGCCGCCCAGGGAGATGTTGGAGCAGAGGCAGGCGTCGCAGCATTTATTATCGAAATTGCATGATTTGTTATTCGGCTGCTCGAAGTTTTTATTGAGGCAGCAGGTGTTCTGATCAGCTTCGAGAGACTGCGTATTTCCACAGCAACAGTTTTCGGAGGATGCTGGGAAGTATGTTTCTTGCGAGGTTGCTTTAAGGCCATGACCCTGGCCAAGGGCCAGAACAGAGGTCATGACTAGAGCGAGAAGTTTCATGCTTTGTATAACCTCTTTGATTTTGCGGTTGTGTCAAGGGGTGCCAGTTGAGTTGCGATTTGGTTGGAGCGGTTTATGTCTTGAGCATGTCGGGCTGGAGTCGTTGGATCGTGAATTTTGGGAGCGTGTGGCGTTTGGGACTTTTGTATGTGGGCTTGGTTTTATTGGTTGTAGGGTGTGAGCGCAGTTTTATCTACTTCCCGATGAGCAGCTCTGTCATGGATGAGATGGCATTCGAGGCAGGTTGGGTGGAGTGGGTGTCAGAAGCGGGTGAGCGTATGGGGTGGATTGTGAAGGCGCGTGAACGTGTAGACGGCCCGCCGTTGTTGATGCTGCACGGGAACTCGGGGAGTGCAACTTGGCGCTTGAACTGGGTGCGCACACTGCAGGGGATGGGTTTTGGCGAGGTGCGCGTGGTAGAATATCCGGGCTACGGTGGCCGGAGCGGTAGGCCGAGTGAAGAGGCACTGATCGAGGCAGGAACAGAGGCGTTCGAGGTTTGGTGCCGTGAGCTGGCTGCGCCTGTTTTTGTGTTGGGCGAAAGTTTGGGTTCGGGTGTCGCGGCTGGTGTGTATGAGAGGGTGCCGGAGTTGGTGCGCGGGATCATTCTGGCTGTGCCTTACGACAGTGTGTTGAATGTGGCGCGCGGGAGGTTGCCGTTTTTGCCGCTGGGCTGGTTGATGAGCGATCGTTTCGAAAGTGTGCCACGCCTCCGTGGGGCTGCTGTGCCTGTGGCGATTGTGGCAGTCGCAGAGGATGAGGTGATTCCTGTGCGCCACGCCCGTGCTCTGCGCGATGCTTTGCAGGAGAATACACGACTTTTGTATATCGAGCTCGAGCAGGGTCGGCACGATGAGTTGCCGATTTATTCAGCATTGTGGGGTAAGCAGGTGTTTGGGTTTTTGACAGCAAGTGATGGTTGATCGCTCCTGCTTGTCAGCAGATGGGTGGGGCAACAAAGTGTGGGGATGTTATCTGTTTTGAGAACCGCGTTGCTGTCTTTGATGATGGACGCAATTGGGCGGCTTCCGTTTGGAGCGATCCGTGTGCTCAGTGGGTTACTGGCCTCGGTGTTTTTCCCGTTACCGATCAGGTGGAATCGTGTGATGAAGGAGAATTGGTGTTTGGCTTTTGATCGCAAGCCCAGTGGGAAGGATTCGTTTTTGGTGTGGTGGCATTTTTTTCATAACACGCTTTGTGCTCTGAAGGTCGCCAAGTTGAGTGGTGAGGATTACGCCCAACGCGTTGAATTAAAGGCGGGATTTAATTACACAAACCTGCAGAAAACTGGACGCCCCTCCATCGTGGTGACTGCACACTTGGGCTGTTGGGAGGTGCTACCGCGGTTGCCACTAATCATTGGTCCGGGAAAATACGCGGCGTTATTTCAGAGTTTGCACGATGAATTTTTGAACAAAAAAATTCAGAAGCTACGTCAGCGGGATGGGGTAGTTTTGATCGAGAGAAAAAACGCCTGGAAGGGATCTCTCTCCGCGCTTCGCCAAGGGTATTCTCTGGCCGTGCTTGCGGATCAAAACAGCGGAAGACATGGAATTTGGTGCGATTTTTTTGGTCGGCTTGCCTCAACAAGCGGACTGCCATCGCTGCTCTCTATTCGTGCAAAGGCTCCCCTGATTCCACTGCTTGTGCGCACGCTGCCTGGCAGCCGGTGGGTTGTGGAGGCCCAGGCACCCATCGAGCCAGGCGAGTTCAGTGTCGAGCAGCAGACGGCACACCTCAACAAAATGATCGAACAGCGCATTAGGGATTACCCGTGGGATTGGTTGTGGTTCCACGAGCGTTGGAAGCTGCCCAACCCGCAGTGGCTACTGGGGCGTTGGGCACACAGAATTCACGCGCCAGAGCCGGAGAAGTTAAAAAAACTGCGTGTGGTAGTGCGTTCCATGAACTGGCTGGGCGATGCTGTGATGCATTTGCGCGCTTTACGCGATATGAAGCTTTCACGGCCAGATCTGTATTTAGCTGTGGCATGCCCGACTGGTTTGACCAAGCTGTATGAGCGGTGTGATTTTTTGGACGAAGTGCTTCCCATCCCCGCTAAAAAGTCTTTGCTCAAGACATCAGCAATTCTGCGACAAGGACGATTTGACGTGGCCGTGCTGATGCCCAACTCATTCCGAGTCGTGCTCGAAGCCACGTTTGCAGGGATCCCTCACCGAGCCGGCTACCGCGTGCGAGGACGCACTGCACGGGAGATTACGATAAAAGTCCCCCTTGAAAAAATTGCTCAAGGCAAGGAGCATCAGTCCCTCACCTGGACTCGTGCAGTCCACTACTGGGGCGGGGTGAGCAGAACTGAACCAATATTACTCAAAAGGTCACATACAGCACCGCGAAATTTCTCTTACGGAGTTATCGCCCCCGGGGCTGCTTATGGCCCCGCGAAAATGTGGCCTGCAGAGCGATTCGCCGAAGCAGGGAAATTGCTACAAGAAACTATTCTCCATTGGATAGTCGTTGGTGCAGCGACTGATGCCGAGGCGTGTGCTCGTGTTCAGGAATTACTCCCAGGATCTGAAAACCTCGCCGGGAAAACATCTTTAGGTGAACTCATCGACCTGCTCGCCTACGCCCAAGTAGTGCTCTCTAACGACTCTGGAGTCATGCATCTGGCCGCCGCGACAGGTGCGCCCACCGTGGGAATTTTCGGCTCGACATCACCCGATGCCACACGCCCAGTTGATCCGGCGCAGATTGTTTATAAAAAAATTGAGTGCTCCCCCTGCTTTCAACGCACCTGCCGCTTCGGGCACTATAACTGCCTCACTCAGATCACAGCCTGGGAAGTTGCCGAAGCCGCTTTACGCGCGGTTGGACAGCTAGACACGGCAACCACACCAGCTCGCAGCAACTCCACACCTTGCCACGATCAAAACACCACTCAAAGTTAAGTCATGTCCGTCACCGACGCAGACAGCCCCTACTCGCTTCAGTTCTGGCTTTCAGAATATGAAGAGCACAACGACTGGCCTGCTGTCCGCCGCATCGCGCGCCAACTCCTCCACCTGATGCCCGATCATCCTGAAGGTCTACGCTACCTCGCCGAAGCTCAGTTTCGCCTGGGTGAACCGCAAGCAGCCTACAGTGCCGCACTGCGTCTCACCAAAATCTCCCCCTGGTGTCCCGACGGCTTTTGGATCCTGGCCGACCTCTACGCACAGGCCGACGAACCCGAACGCAGCGCAGCATTCCTCGAGCAGACCGCCCGGCGGATCCCTGGCTGCGATACCATCTGGGCTGAGACCGCCCGCGCCTACTTCCACCTCGGTCACTGGGGCCGCTGTCTTGTCGCGGCTGATCACGGACTCCGCATCAACCGTTGCAACATCCGCCTCTGGATCCTAAAAGTCCTGACCCTTCTGCAACTCCAGCGTGTCGAAGCTGCCAAGACTGCCGCAGACCGACTCCTCGACCTCGGGGTGGAAGCCGAAGACTTGCGCAATGCCGCAAGCGAAATGGGAATCACCGGAGCCACTCTGGCCGCCATCCGCCAATTCACCCGCAAGGGCCTGCCCATCACCGCAAAGTCCCGCGGCAAATCCCACGCCGCGACCGGCATCGCCGCTGCGGTAGAGATCGTCCAGGACACCCTCTCCAAACGCCAACCCCTCACCCGCGAACAATTCGACCTCGCCTGGCAAACAGCGCAGGCCAGACGCGAACAAATCGAAGCACTCCCCGGTCACGAAGATGATCCAGCAGCCCACACGACACCCAACGCACACGACCTCCAAGCTGACGAAGTCGCCTACATCTACGACCGCTACCGCGTCTGGGGACCCTACTCGTTTCAACGCATTCGCACCATGTTACTGCACGGCGAGTTCTCCCTGCGTGAAGCTTGGCTTCGCCCCGAAGAAGCTCGCGACTGGACTCCCGTGGCTGACTATTTCCCCGACCTTTCCCCGCACATGTAATCGCAAAAACACTGTTTCCCCACCCACCCTCATCTCATAATCTCCAACATGAACGAAACCTCACAACCGGACATCCGCGAAAGCATCCGCCAACTTGCCCTCGCCGGGCGTGACGCTGCCCGCGCCCTCCACACCGCAACCACCGAACAGAAAAACGCCGCCCTCCACGCCATCGCCGACGCCCTCCTCGCACAACAAGACCCCATCCTCGCCGAGAACGCCGCCGACCTTCAAGCCGCCCGCGAACGCGGCACCTCCGGCGCACTCCTCGACCGCCTTGCCCTCGACCCCAAACGCATCACCGCCATGGCCCAAGGCGTCCGCGAAGTCGCCGCCCTCCCCGACCCCGTCGGCACCACCATCTCCGAATGGACGCGCCCCAACGGCCTCCACATCCGCAAACTCCGCGTCCCCATCGGCCTCATCGCCATCATCTTTGAGAGCCGGCCCAACGTCACCATCGACGCCTCCGTCCTCTGCCTTAAATCCGGCAACGCCACCCTCCTGCGCGGCGGCAGCGAAGCCCTCCGCACTAACCTCGCCCTCGCCCGCATCGCCTCCCAAGCCCTCGAAAAGACCGGCCTTCCCCCCGCAGCCATTCAACTCATCCCCACCACCGACCGTGCCGCCATCCCCGCCCTCTGCGGACTCACTGGCCTTGTGGACCTCCTCATCCCCCGTGGCGGTCACGGCCTTATTCAGATTGTGGTCGAACACGCTCGCGTCCCCGTCATCAAACACTACGATGGCATCTGCCACCTCTACATCCACAACGACGCCGATCCCGACATGGCCGAGGCCCTCACCATCAACGCCAAATGCCAGCGCCCCGGCGTCTGCAACGCCATCGAAACCCTCCTCATCGATCGCACCATCGCCCCCACCCTCCTGCCTCGCCTCGCCGCGGCTCTCCGCCAGCAGGGCGTCCAACTCCGCGGATGCCCCGACACCCTTCAGATTCTCCCCGACGCCCTCCCTGCCACCGAAGACGACTGGCGCACAGAATACCTCGACCTCATCCTCTCTATCCGCGTCGTTGCAGACCTCCACCAAGCCCTCCAACACATCGAGACTTACGGCTCCCACCACTCCGACGCCATCTGCACCCGCAACGAAGCCGTCGCCCGCCACTTCCTCGCCCACTGCGACTCCGCCACCGTTTACTGGAACGCCTCCACCCGCTTCACCGACGGACACCAATTCGGCTTCGGCGCGGAAATCGGCATCTCCACCGACAAGATCCACGCCCGCGGCCCCATGGGCCTCGAAGAACTCTGCTCCTACAAATACCAAATCACCGGCACCGGCCAGACCCGCACCTAGCCAAAAACGCTTTTCATCCCCGCGCCCCACACGCACACTATCCCTTCAATGTCTACAACGCACCAGA
>CALLMV010000022.1 GCA_938005615.1 uncultured Verrucomicrobiae bacterium | reverse complement strand
GAAGTAAATTGTGAAAAAGAATATTGTGATAACGCAGATTAGCAAAGAAATATAAACAGAATAATTTTAGCTGAGTTTAACCGAAAGAAGTTGCTTGTAGGCATAATTTGCTTATTCTGAAGCGTGTTTGAGTGCGCGCTGCATTTGCAGCGATTAACTCGTAAAACAATATGACCAGGGAAGAGCTGTGAATTAGCGACTTGGACATGTACCAAAATCGTAACGGACGCCGCTGCTTTTAATATATTTTTATTTCAGCTCTCGTAAGTCAATGTTAGTAGCATTTGTTTTTCGTCAAATGTTTTTTTAAAATAGAACTTTCTTTTAATACAATTCAAGCTGAGTAGCTCTATCAGTATCATTTGATCCAGATGAAAGCAGACGCCTCTTTCGCCGAAATGTGAGGATCACAGCGTCGTATGATCCTAGTTTAAAGTTGTTAGCGTTAAGCCTGTTGCAAGGACATGTTTATTCTAGAATAATTTCTATAGTGATAGAGCCTAGATAAAAAGACGATGCGGACTTAGATCAGAAATCTTTCTCTGCGTAAGTTTTCAAGTAACCCCTGGGAAAAAAGCCTGATTTTTTACAACAAAATTTCTGAAAGCCTGGCTGGCAATTCGAATCGCTTCGCACGCATCGCCTGCAACACGCCCCATGCGGCCAACGGGCGATAGTAGTGACCTCCAAACTCCTGGTGATTATACACGATGCCCCAGCGGCGATGCCGTAGTTCGATATTCTCCAAGACACGCCGGGCAATCTCCGTTAGATCGCACCATATGCACAAAGCTGCGTATGCAAATTCGCAGCCGCTCCAGACGGTGTTTGCCTGATCTACCCAGCAGTCTTCCGCTACCGGGTGCAGCCAACCATCTCCAGGCCAGGTGCAATTTCGAAGGCCCTGTTCAGGGCGGAAATTTTGTTCAAAAATGTGCTGCAACGCTGCTTGGCAAGCTTCGATATGAAATACTGGCTCGGCCCCAGCCTGGTATGCAAGGAGCTGACCGAAACACTGGTCTGTCAGGCAGCCTTCATCCCGCGGATGAGACTCATCTCCACTACTGAGGATGAAGTATTTTCCGTTAAAACACTCGTTGTGAAGAGTACTTCGTCCTTGATGCAAAACTTCCCGCCAACGTGCGGCGTCTGCACTCCGTCCTAACACTTCGTATGCACGTACCAAGGTGGAGACCCCCGCCAAGAATTGACCTGCCACGTAAGGGCTCACCCCGTACATGGGAAAGTTGTCGAACGAACACATGATCCCTTCCATATCCGGTAACCCATCCCCATTCTTGTCACGCTCTCGTAACACATATTCCAGAGCACGGCTTGCTGCTTGGGTGGTTTTTGCGAGGTAATCCGTGTTACCCTGGCGTAAAGCAGCACGTAGGGCCAAGGCCGCAAACTGACCTGGCATATCCAGGCGAACGCCACTGAGCTCACTGGGTCGCGTTTCACGGAAGTTTTTCGTGATCGAATGTGCCACAACACCGTTTGGTTTTTGCAGCCGCATGTGGGCGTCCCATGTTGCGCGATCTAACTCTGGGTAGAGTAAAGTCACAGCAATTTGCCCGTAAGCAGCTACATCTGTAGTGGCCAGACCCGCAAAGCTTTTCCAAGGGTTAATCCCCTCCAGAATGCCAAAGTCTCCGGCCCGTGTCAGCCACGACGAGGTGCGTAACGTATTCAACTGTGCGTTGGCCAAATGAGCAACGTGAGGAATTGAGGTGACCTGTTTTTGCTCTTCCAGAAACCTCAGCGTCTCTGATTCCAGCCTGTCTGCATGCTCTAAACAGTACTGCGCCACATCCGCTGCACAGTTAAAAAAATTTGAGTAGTAATGCCCTTCAAGATGCGTCTCTTTGTTCGCTAAGTCGGTTCTTAAATCATCAATTGAGCCAATCTCCAGATATCCAGGCGCAATCTCTGAGGGTGCTCCTGTGTCCTGAGCCTTCAGGTTGGGAAAGTGCCATGAGTAAACAAACCGACTCACCCCCTGCCCGTCTTGTGAAACTGATGCCAGGGAACCCACGGTATTAAAGACACGTGTAAGACTGCGGCGCTCACCGGTCTTATCATCTGTCACGATACGCTGCTCCGTATCATCCCACTCCGGGACACCCTGCTCGCGCAACAGTCTTTCGTAAAACGGGTGCAGGTGCTCCCATCCCAAATAGCAAGTAGCGTTTACATCCCTACAAACGACGGATTGAGTACCCCAGTCAGAGGCTTCCTTGCTCATTGCTATTGCGCTAGCCTCAAAGCCGGAATAAGATTCGCCTCGCAAACGTCGAACACTTGAGATTTTTGCCTGAGTCGCGTAGCCCACAGGATTTCGAGCAATACATATTACAGTCACATCCGCGGGATTGGCCCCTTGCCAGTGCCAATTCACATCCATAAAAACTGCAGGCAAAGCTGAGTCTTGGACATTTTCGGGGATCAGTGGCGACCAGCATCTGAGCTGTATCTGGATTGGCTCATCTTCCCAAGCGTACCTGTAATTTACAAACGGCACTGAAGCATCACACGTCACCTCATCCGCTCCTTTTATCCATGGAAACATGTAGTGATACTGATGGTCCCGCAATGCAGCAGAATTCAGCTCATCCTCAACCTGCAACAACAATAAGCGAGTCGGACGAGACGACTCACTGATCTTTACCAGGAAGAAGAGCATCGATGAATCATCCAGGCGAAACTCCGGACCTGTCCCCAGTGGAATGTTATTCGCAATGTTCCACTCGCGAAAACATCCATCAGTATGGGCCACAAAATAGCCTGCGCCTATACCCCCAAGAGCAATGCTGCTTCGCGGCTTACTCTGTCGATGCAAAAAAGTCTGATGTCCTATCACGCCCCAAGCATCACCATCGTGTGATGAAAACTGCAACGCACAATTTTCTCAAACGTTTGATGGAGTAGAAATCCCTCGAGAGACACGAAATTCCGCAACTAAAATTCCGGGCTGAATTCAACGCGATAAAGTCCGAAGCGTTTCAACCCATGAGATTCTCCGCGTTTGCCCATGCGGTGAAGTGCCCCGATCCCCCGCCGCGGGGCAGATTCTGCCAAGTCCTGCTCCTCTGCCGCAAGCTGGCTGTAAAAAATCCACACCCTCTCCCCAATCACCAGAGGCTCAGGCTCGGAGACGCGCGCGGTGCCAGTCGGGGCTATTCGCCACTGGCGCACTGGCTCAGACCCCAGAACCAAATTTCACCCGGATTCCGAAACGTCGTATCAAAAAACCCGGCGCCCTGCTCGTTCACCTGATAAACGGTGTAGAGCCGTCCGTTCAACACAAACGGCTCATGAGATTGTGCCAGACTCGGCCGTTTGAGCTGGCTCGCACCCGGAGAAAGTTTCTGCCAGAGCGTGAATGGGCTGTCTAACTTTTCGCCAGCTTTCCGCCTGTAAATGTAACTGGTTGCTGTCGCATCAATCCCTGCAAAAATAAACTCACCCTACCCCAACCGCACGCCGTAAGGATCAATCTTTTGATGCCCATCCACAATCAGATCGCGCGCTCCCAACTCCGGGCGATCGGCATCAAAGCCTCGCAACTCCACCACGCCGCGCTTCGACAGCGCACCATAAGTCAGAATCGGACGTTGCCTCATCCACCGAGCAAACCCCACATCCATCGGAGCAAAACCCCGCTGCGGAATCTCCTGCCGCTCGATCACACGCACAGACTTCGGATCGGCCAGATCCACATACTGCAGCTCCACCCAGGAATTCCCGTTCAACCGCGTGCCCGCGCCAGGCACCTTGTCATTTTGGATGAAGAAAACGAACCCCCCGCGCCGATCGGGCAGCACTGTGGGATACACCGCACGCCTCCGCACATCCGGCGGCGTGTGCAAACGCACCACCTTCCCCTCTCGCGGACCTACCGGGCGCACGATGACCAGATACCCCTCCGGATCTGCGCCCACATAGTATGGCCCCTGCGCATCGAGCCCAGGATTGGCGCGCGCCCAGGTTGTCGATTCAAACGCGCGGAAGCCTCGCCCATCAGGCGGGATCAGATCGCCTGTTTTGGGGTCAACGCCGCAGTGCCAGACGGTGCCATTGACCGAACCATCCACCGCCCCTTCAAACCAAACCATGTATCTACCATCCGCCGTAAACTCCACATTCACATAATTTGCCTTCGGATCACCCACCTGCACGATGTTGCTTCTTCGTGTAGGCGCGGCAACAGCGGCCTGAGGTTGTGCAGCCACCTTTCTCGGGGCTTGTTTCTTAAAAAACGCCCACACCTCCTTCATGCCGTTGATGTCCATGTTTTTGGGCCCCAACAACCGCGGCCGATCCGGAGTCAACCCGCCTGGGATGTTATGTCCCCCACCCTCCACACGGTATAACACCACTTCCGCAGCCACTCCCGGTTTGCGATAAACCTCCACCTCCACGCTCGACTCATCCGCTTTGCTCCGATCCTCCAGCCGTCTCCTCTCCGGCGGCCCGGCCAGACCTGCCGCCGCCGTCCAATACCTCAGCGTTTCGGCAGTGGACAGCACCTCACCGTAGCCTTTTCCCAACACCTTCACCGGACCGCCCTCCAACGGCATCATCGGGTCCGCAGTGCCGTTCATGATTAACACCGGGAGCGGGCGCAGCGGCTTCTTGCCGGCCAGATTTTGGGGAAGATTTGCGATGATCGGCGCGATCGCCGTTAACCTGTCACCCAACTCGATCCCCAACCGGTAAGTCATCATTCCCCCGTTGGATAAACCCGTCACAAAAATCCGCCCCGGGTCCGCCACCTGAGATTGAATCAACTCATCCAAAATCGCCGCCGCAAACCCCACATCATCTACCCCGGTATTGTCTTGAGCCTGTCGGAACGTCTTGCCCCGACCATCGTTCCACTGCCCATCCACCCCATAAGGGTAAACCACAACGAAACCCTCGCCATCGGCAAGCCCATTCATCTGCGTGCGCTTGGCCATCTCATGCGCATCGGTCCCGCCCCCGCCATGCAACAAAAAGACAACCGGCATCGCGGACTTTGCTGACCGACCCGCAGTCAAATACACAAAATACACGCGCTCCCTGCCCTGCCACGACATCGTGCGCCGTTCAAAAGACCCCTTTCCCAAATCCCCTTGGGCCCAAGAGATTTGACCCGGAGAGAAAATCGCCAGGAAAAAGACAAGATTCAGAATATTTTTGATGTGTAACAGAGACTTTTTAGTTTGCCTAACTCTCCTTGGCTTCTGCCCGCCCTTGGCCCCTGAGTTAATAACATCACCCTGTTGCAAAAAGCTTATCGGTTCCGGAAGGTAGCTTGCATTTTCAGATAACATGACACCTCGCAAAGTTTTTATACGACTCCTTTGTTACGATTTGATTTACAAAACGTTTCCTTTCTCTCCCTAAGACGCCTTAACCTACAAATTGGTTACACCTCAGAAAAACATCCGCCCCTCAATTTTTAATCGCAGTGGTTTTCCTGCAAACAGCAGTTTATAAAGGCACCTTCAAGCCTTCAGCCTGCGCGAGCTTCTTCTGTTTGGAGTCGAATGTAAGGAATTCAGAGACACTTAGGTGCAGGGCTAGAGCGACATGGATCACATCCATGGAACGACAACCACGGGAATCCGTGTGTTCAGCAGACAACCGCGATGCCGTTTCCATCACCTTCTTCCACTCATAATCGCACTCCAAGATGACTCCTCGGGCCAGGCTTTTGTGCAAATAA
>CALLMV010000021.1 GCA_938005615.1 uncultured Verrucomicrobiae bacterium | reverse complement strand
GGCCTACGCGGAAGCCGTGGCCATGCGAGCACAAAGTCTTTTTCACAAACGCCTGGGTGCAACCCGGCGTACGATCGAGGCGCTTGATCGTTTCGTCTTGCCTGCTGTTCCTAAGTGAAGGGCAAATGCTATCACAAAACGTGCATCGTAAAAAAAGTTTCTCGATTAACCAGATAAAATAACTTTTTAGTTGCTTGGCAAGCAGGATGCCCGCGCTCCCTAAGCGGGAGGGTCGGCGTTCTCGCCGTCTTGTGTCGTGGCGCGATGTTGAGGTTCCGAGTCGCGGTATTGAGGTTCCGAGTCGTGGCATTGAGGTTTCAAGTCGCGATGTTGAGGATCCAAGTCGCGGCATTGAGGTTTTGAGTTGCGGTATTGAGGATCAAAGTCGTGGCATTGAGGTTTTGAGTTGCGATGTTGAGGATCAAAGTCGCGGCATTGAGGTTTTGAGTCGCAATGTTGAGGATCAAAATTGTGGCATTGAGGTTTTGAGTCGCGATGTTGAGGTTCCAAGTCGTGGCATTGAGGTTTTGAGTTGCGATGTTGAGGTTTTAGGATTTCTCGGCCGCTATGCGGCCTCGATATGACAGGGGGGGAGCGCAGCCTCGAAATGACAAGGGGAGTGAGTGGTTGCGAGGTTGCGGTTTGTGGTGGTGGTGGTTGAGACTTTGGCGTGGTTGGTCGGGGCTGAGGTGTGCGGGTAGTGAGTGTGGCTGGTGTGCGTTTGGCGCGCTTAACAAGCAAGGCTGTGGTGGCCTTGGTGCAACGTCGCGTATTTGTGCGTGGCGTGGTGTGCGTTTGGCGCGTGCGGCGGGGTTGCAAATTTTTGTTGCGGTGAAATAATGCTCGCGATGTCAGCCGAACAGGATGTGCCGATTTTGATCCGCAATTTGCGCAAGACGTTTCCGCTGAAGTGGCGGCGGGGGAGCGTGGTGGCGATTGATCATTTGGATTTGGAGGTGCGGCGGGGGGAGGTGTTCGGGTTGCTGGGGCCGAATGGGTCGGGCAAGAGCACGACGTTGAAGGTGTTGTTGGGGTTGTTGCGTCCGACGGAGGGGGAGGTGCGGTTGTTTGGGGAGTCGGTGGCGACGGTGGCGTGTCGGCGTCGCCTGGGGTATCTGCCGGAGAGTCCGTATTTTTATAAGTTTTTGAGCGGGGAGGAGACGCTGCGGTTTTTCGGGCGGATTTGTGGGATGGGTGGGCAGGAGTTGGAGAGGCGTGTGGATGAGTTGATCGAGTTGGTGGGGCTGGAGCACGGGCGGTATCGGCCGTTGTCGGGGTATTCGAAGGGGATGTTGCAGCGGATTGGGTTGGCGCAGGCGCTGCTGCATGATCCGGAGCTTTTACTGCTGGATGAGCCGACGGCAGGGGTGGATCCGTTGGGGTCGCGCGAGATGAAGGATTTGATTTTGGAGTTGAAGCGGCGGGGGAAGACGATTGTGCTTTCGTCGCATTTGTTGGATCAGGTGGAGGAGGTGTGCGATCGGGTGGTGATTTTGAATCTGGGGAGGAAGATTCTGGAGGGGCGGTTGGAGGAATTGCTGGTGCGGGAGGGGAAGATGTCGATCACGGTGTCGGAGTTTGGCGAGGGGGATTTGTCGCGGGTGAAGGCGCGGCTGGAGTCGGAGGGGTTGCGGGTGGAGGAGATCGAGCCGCCAAAGATGACGCTGGAGGAGTTGTTCATCCGGCGGGTGGAGGAGACGTCGGGGCGCGAGGCGGTGGCGCGCAAGGAGGCGGAGGTAGGGAGTTAGGCGGTTGTTATGAGAAGTGTGGTTGTGTTGCAAACGTTGGCCGCAAATACGGTGCTGGAGTTGTTGCGGCAGAAGGTGCTGACGATTTTGATTATCCTGGGTTTACTGATGGTGGGGGGGGCGAATTTTTTTAGTCAGTTTAATTTCGATCAGGAGCAGGATTTTAAGTTTATTAAGGATTTTGCGGTGGGGATTTTGACGTTGGTGGGGGTGTTGGTGGCGATTATTTCTGTGGCGCAGATGTTGCCCGCGGAGTTGGAGAGCCGCACGGTGTTGACGATTTTGTCGAAGCCCGTGCATCGGTGGGAGTTTTTGTTGGGGAAGTTTGCGGGGATTTGTGTGCTGTTGCTGGGGTTGACGCTGGCAATCGCGGTGATGCTCGGCGGGGTGCTGGCGTATCAGGAACGCACGCGACTGGCAGACTTGGAGCAGGAGTATGCAGCAGCGGTGCAGGCCGGTCAGGATCCGGGGGAGGAGGCGAAAAATCTGGCGGTGGAGAATATTTTGAAGCAGTCGCGGGATGTGCGGTTGGGGCCCGTGCTTGTGATGGCGTATTTGAAGATCGTGCTGACGGCAGCAATCGGTCTGTTGCTCTCGACAATCGCGACGTCCATGTTGTTTACGGCAATCATCACTTCGTTGATTTATGTGGCGGGGCATTTAATGGCGACGGCTCGCGAGGTGTGGATGCGCGCAGAGGGCGGGATCGGGTGGGTAATGAGGCCGTTGATCGCGGTGGTGGCGGTGGTTATCCCGGATATGGGGGCGTTTAATTTGATTGATGAGATTGTGGCAGGTAATGCGATTTCGCTTTCGCACACTTTGGAGGTGATGGGGTATGCGTTGGTTTATATCGGGGTGGTGCTCACGACGGCGTGTCTGATTTTTTCTTCGCGGGAGTTGTGAGGTATGCGGTTTTTACGCGGTGACGTTTTGGCGGGTGTGCTGTTGCTGGCATGGGGCATCGTGAAGTTGCCGCTGGAGATGCACATCGAGGCGCAGCAAAAGGAGGCGCGCTTCGGAGGGCGGATTCCGCTCACGCAGGATATCCGTGATGCGGTGGGGCAGGGCGCGGCACTGGGGCTACTGGCGGGCTTTCGGGGTTTTGTCGCGAATTTTTTGTTTATCCAAGCTCACGAACATTGGGAGAAGGAGGAGTGGCAGCGGATGCGGGGCTTGCTGGATGTGGTGTGCACGTTGCAGCCGCGCAATATCAAGTTTTGGGAGATGTCGGCGTGGCACTTGGCGTGGAATGTGTCGTATGCCGCAAGTGTGAACCCACGGGAGCCGCGTGAGGCCGCACGCATCAAGGCACAGCGCGGTTGGATCGCCGAGGGCCGCAAGTTGCTGGAGCGGGGTGTGCAGGCCGTGCCGGATCGGTGGAATTTGTGGTTTCAGTTGGGTTGGTTGATCAACCAAAAGCAGAACATTCCCGAGGAGTCGGCGCGTTATTTTATGAAGGCCTCAGAATTTCCGGATGCTCCGGCGTATGTCGCGAGGTTTGCAGGCTACGATTTGAAAAAAGCCGGGAAGCTGGAAGAGGCCCTGGCGTGGTGGCGGGGCATTTGGGCGCAATACCCCGAGAAGAAAGATTTGAAGTATTATTTCTGGGATAAGGTGGAGGAGCAAATTCGGCTGCTGGAGGAGGAGTTGGATCTGCCGCCATCGGAGCGGACGTTTCCTCATCCGGAACGTGTCGTGCCTCTGCCTGATTAAGTACTTGCCCCGGCGGTTTGATCCTGATGTTTGAATTTAATATCGGGGGCTTGATCAGCTAAAGGACCAGGCAAAATATGATTTATGCCTGGTCCTGTATTTCGAGATGAAGTCTTTGCCAAAGTTCTTGAACGGCTTGACCGGTTGGATAGGGAAGCCGTGCAAAATTTTTTTGCAGTAATGATTTCCGAATTAGAAATGTGTCGCGCTGCACTGGCTGGAGTCCGTGAGGCGGTAGTTGTCTGTGATGCTGATGGGAAAATCCGATTTGCAAACAACGCCGCACACAATCTAATTGGACTGCCAGAGCCTGTGCCTGTGGGGGATGCTCTGGTTAAGTATTTGCGGGAGCTCAGTGCAGAAATCTTCACTCTGGAGCAGGGGAGCACACATCTGGAGCTGGATGTCAGTTACCCAATCAAGCGCCGTATTAAGGTGCTGGCTACCCGCATGGTGGGTGGTAATCTGCTCTTGGTTTTTGATGAACGAGTGTTGAGTCAGGTGGAGATGCAAGAGTTGGTGGCACAGGAGCGAATCCAAGGCGTGGTATCACTGGCAGCGGGTGTAGCTCACGAAATTGGTAATCCACTCAACTCTATGAGGATTCATCTTCAACTTTTGAAGCGCGACCTTCCTGCCGCCAGAGGGAAAAAAGCAGTCGCAATGCATAAGCGTGTCGATGTGGCGTTGGATGAAATCCGGCGGTTGGACAGTATTTTGCATCAATTTCTAAAAGCAGTACGCCCAGCCAGCCCACAGCTTCGTCCTGCATCGTTGAATGCAGTCGTCGCTGCAACTATCGAGTCGATGGGAGCAGAGCTAGCAAGTCGCGATATTTCTGTGGAATTTGAGCAGGACAAAAATCTTCCGCCTGTCTTACTCGATCCTGACCAGATTCACCAAGTACTCTACAACCTCATGCGTAATGCAATTCAGGCCTCGCCCAACCACTCCACGCTGCACATCAAGACATTTCTCAAGGCAGGCTATGTGGCCGTGGAAATAAGCGATGAAGGCTGCGGAATGTCGCCAGAGGTGATGGCTCGTGTATTTGATCCGTATTTCACGACAAAAGAAACTGGCACAGGTCTGGGTTTATACGTCGTCAGAAGAATTGTGCGTGAGCACGGTGGAAGCATCGATGTGCGTTCCAGTCCAGGGGAAGGCACAAGCATCACAATCATGCTGCACTCGCATGAAGGGAAAAATTTGCTCGCGCCGCCTGGTGAAAATCACAATACAGGTGCTTGATATCAGTTGTTATTTCAGACGTTTTGCTTGTTGAACTGCTGAAGATCTTAGGAAGGTAAAGCTATCGGAAATCCGTGTAGATGAAAAATACGATCACTAATGTCGTTTAACGCGAGCCGAAGCTGATGGAATTCCCGCCCGAGTTGGGAAAAGCATTCAGCCTCATCGCTGTCTGATGCGAGACCATCGTCTGCAACAATACAGTACTGGTCGGAGCCAACTTTTTCATAAAACTCCAGAGGCGGTGCAGCTCGACGATTTTTTCTTTCCTCAATCAGTTGGTGAAAGACCCCTGTCATAAACAGCATGAGATCGGCCAAAGAAATCCGGCGCGCGTGGGCCAAGTGCCGCGGAGAGGCTGCAATATCCCGCAGTAGATCAATGACACTGGGAAAGATATTTCTTGTGCCTTGTTGATCGCTGAGGGAAAGGAGATTTTGAGAGTGATGAAACTTGTCTAGTAACCCCGAGATGTGAACCGCAAGACGATTGTCAGTAATGTTTCGTTTTTTCAGCTCCCAGTATACGACGACGTAAAAATAAAATGATGAGCTAATGTGTAGCACACACGGGTTATCGAGCAGATTTTCTCTGAAGTCTTCCCTGTCAAGGATGAGTTGCAAAACGGACTGATCCGAGAGGAGTGAGTCCCAGCATGCCGTACTTTGGCTGTCGGAACTAAACAGATTACTCAGGTACTCTTTGTCAGACTCTGTGAGAAGTTTTGAGGGTTCAGTAATCATGCGAAATGAGGCGCATAAACTGTGCCACTCTATACTCAACAACCGGTCTAGTTATGGATAAAGTATTGCGTTTACCATGTTTTTATGGCTTTAGCATCACTGAATGTATTATCCTTGCCGGGGGAGGCGAGAGCTACTGTCACGTTGAGGGGTTGGTTGGTAAATCCTGAACCCATGTCTACCGTGTTGTAGTTTTTTGAGATGCCTATTCGGATCGATTGCTTCCAAGAGTCTACGATACGGTAGGTGTTAGGGTCCGAGTTTTCGAAATGTTTTTTTGCTATTTCGATGAAGCGGATTTGTCGTGGATTTTTTTGTGTGACGACGGCTGCGGTCGCAGGGTTGGCTGTAAGTATTTTTACCAGATCTTCACCAGAAGTGGTGTTTGATAAAAACATGTCCGCACTACTTACATCCGGGAGTATGCCGTATTCAGTTTCATAAGCGACGATGGCATTCTTGAGCCCCGTGAGCAGAGACAAGGTTTCAGCACGTTTGGCTGCATCCATCGCTCCTTGTGTTCCAGCGAGGATGAGACCGGCTAGAATACCAATGATCGCAATCACGACTAGAAGTTCAATAAGCGTAAAGGCCGATTGTTTTCTACGTTGAATTTTAAGAATTGAATTCATGTTGTGCATACAAAAGAATATGGGCTAAAAAAGATTGAGGAAAAGCAAAAACAGCTATTAGATTTCTTCAGTACTCACCACGAAGTTCTTTTTCCATGCGTTCAGCGATCCATTGTTTGATCATGCTCTGGTAATTGAGGTAACGCTGTCGGGCAAGACGTTTGACGCGAGCCAGCATCCGGGGATCCATGCGCAAGGTGATAGTGGTGGAATCAGTGCCCTCTGGGGTGAAGATGGCAGATTGGATGAGCGAGGCACTTAGCCCGGTTTTGCTCCAGTATTCCATTTCTTCGGAAGCATTTTGGAAGGCGGGGACTTCGTCCCAAGAGTTTATTGTACGTACAATCTTAGGGTTGTGATTTTTTGTTTGGGAAAACATTTGAATTAAAGGTTGCGATGTAACTTCTGAGTATAAAACCCACATTCCTCGATGGTCATCTGACGTGCTGATATGATACGTGTTAGCTTGCCGTTAGTCGTGTAAACAATCATGAGATAAGTACCCTTGGAATCTTGTCCCATGCAGATGTACCGAGATTGGCCAGCAAATCTTATAGTGTCAGGCATGAGTCTGAGGTTGAAGGGATCTTCAAAGACCTCTTCGATCTCTTTCTGTGTCACTTGCCATGAGCTGTCATAGTTTGTCCAATCGAATTCCATTAGTAAATAGCAATTTAATTTTCATCGTATTTCTGCAGTCGCAAGTTGAAAAAATCATAAGTGATGAGTTTTGTTAAAAATGAAGTAAGGTTAACCAGAGCATACTAACAAGTAAATTTTATGAGCATAATAAGGGAAAATTGGTTTGTTTATATTGTTCCTTTTGCGTCTTTCATGGTGTTCTTGATGTTTGAGGGCTGGGTAGACCCCGGCAAGACGGGCGCTATTTATTGGTTGTACGGGGTTAAAACGATTTGTGTGGCTGGGGTGATTTTTTGGGTGTGGAAGCGATTACCGCAATTCAAGGTAAGGTTTTTGCTTGGGTCTTGTGCGGTAGGGTTGGTGGTGTTCGGAGTTTGGGTGGCGCTGGATCCATTTTTGCCATGGTTGGATGGGATGTCTTTGACTTTTGGAGATAGGGCCAACTGGGGTGCACGCGAAGGGGGTTTTCGCCCTTTTGAATTTGTTAGCGATAGTTTTCTTGTGTGGGCGGTGGTGGCTTTAAGACTTGCAGGTGCAGTACTTGTTGTGCCTGTTATGGAGGAGCTTTTCTGGCGGGGGTGGCTTCAGCGGTGGTTGGTGAGTGAAGATTTTACGAAAGTGGAGATTGGGACGTTTACATGGACGTCGTTCATCATTGTCTCCGTGGCGTTTGCATTTGTGCACCCTCAAGTGTTTGTGGCATTCCTAGCGGGCGTGATTTTGGGCTGGTGGGTGGTCAGGACTAAATCTTTATGGGACGTTGTGCTGGCGCATGCCGTTGCAAATCTGGCTTTGGGTATTTTTGTGCTGTTGTCTGGACGTTGGTATTTGTGGTGAACTTTCTCGGCGAACCATGCCCGGTGGATGAGTCGTTGCTTAAGCAGGCAGCGCATATCCTGCGGGCGGGCGGGTTAGTAGTCATGCCTACCGAGACGGTCTATGGGTTGGCAGCCAATGCTTTAGATGCCTTGGCGTGTGCGAAAATTTTCGAGTTAAAAGGACGACCGACTGAGGATCCTTTGATCGTGCATGTAGGCAGCATGGAAGCAGTAGAGAAGGTAGCTATCTGGAGAGGTTCGGAGGTCCTAAGAGTGCTGGCCGCAAAATTCTGGCCAGGTCCTTTCACAGTCGTGTTACCCAAGAAGGCTGTGGTTCCAGACATTGTCACGTCTGGACTTGAGACAGTCGCGGTGCGCTGCCCTGCTCATCCGGTGGCTCTGAGATTACTAAAGGAGTGTGGTATGCCGCTGGCAGCGCCTAGTGCAAATCGTTTTGGCCGGATCAGTCCGACGAGTGCAGAGGCTGTGAGGGCGGAGTTCGGTGAGAGAACTCCGTTTGTATTGGATGGCGGAGTGTGTCGCGGGGGGCTGGAGAGCACCATCGTGAGGTGGCGGGAAGACCTGATGGCCGTAGAAGTATTGAGGCCAGGTTTGGTGTCGGCGGAGTCGATCACTAAATATGGACAGTATCCTGTTGTAGGAGCGAGAAAGCCCACAGAAGTTATTGCTCCTGGGATGCTGGAATCTCACTACGCTCCAGGCAAACCGCTGTTTTTATTAAAAGAAGATTGGCGAGAGTCTATCCTGAGCCGCGAAGTACTAGGAACAGCACCTGATGCACTGCAACGAATACTGCAGGATTTTGATCCTGCAAAGTGGATGCATACCTTGAGGGAAAGTTATCCGGACGCTGTGGGCTGGTTGTTACAAAGGCCTGCAAACTTGGTCCGCGGACGTTGTTTGTTTTTGAGTGAACATGGCAATGAAAGTGAAGTGGCGTCATGCTTGTATGCATCGATGAGAAGTCTGGATGAAGATAACTCCGTGAATGTGATTTTTGCAGAGTTATCAGATGATTCGGGTTTAGGCGTGGCCGTAAACGATAGACTACGCCGCGCGAGCATTAAACGAATCTGAAGCAGATTTTTTGGGAGGTTGATTTTTTGTTCCGTTTGGCGTCAATCTGAACTCATGTCGTCAACTCGTCGTCCGCGAATTTGTATTTTGAACTCTTCGAGTTTTGGTAAGCATCATTCGGATCATATTTCGAAGCTGGAGTCATTTGCACTCTTGAGTCGTGTGGATGTGGATGCAGCGATCAGTG
This sequence comes from uncultured Verrucomicrobiae bacterium, assembly GCA_938005615.1. Classification (GTDB taxonomy): domain Bacteria; phylum Verrucomicrobiota; class Verrucomicrobiia; order JADLBR01; family CALLMV01; genus CALLMV01. Next base: position 17,058 of record CALLMV010000021.1, on the reverse strand, counting down.
CAGAGGATTTGTTGAAGGCTGTCGGCCAGGTAGATGCAATCATCGCGAGCGTCACGCCGAGGTTAACTTCGGATTTTTTGCTCCAGCAACCGGATCTGCGAATAGTGGCGCGGCACGGAATTGGTTGCGACAATGTGGATGTAGCTAAGGCTACAGAATTGGGAATTTTGGTTACAAATGTTGAAGGAGTAGTGGAGAGGGATTCTGTGGCGGAATTGGCGGTAGCTCTGGCTATGGCTGTTGCGCGGCATGTACCGCAGGGCGCGGAGTGTGTGAAGCAAGGACGCTGGGCAGAACGCTCCCGATTTATAGGACCGGAGTTAACTAGAAAAACTGCGGGGATCATCGGGCTTGGAAACATCGGTTCACGATCCGCAGAGATTTTAGCGGGTGGTTTTCAATGCAGGGTGTTGGCTTATGACCCTTATATTCCTCCGGAGAATTTTGTAAAATTTCTTGCGCAAAAGTGCGGGCTTGAAGAACTACTTGCTCAGTCTGACTTTGTGTTTCTGCACTGTCCTTTAACCAAGGAAACTCGGCGGATGTTGGGCCGTGAGCGCCTGGCAGGGATGAAGAAAGGAGCGATTATCGTGAACACCTGTCGTGGCGAGTTGTTGGATGAAGATGCGCTGGTTGAGGCTTTGAAAAGCGGGCAACTGCGTGGTTACGGAACAGATGTTGTGGAAGGAGAGCCAATTGATGGGACGCATCGTCTGTTGCATCTGCCTGGTGTCGTCGTGTTGCCACATCTGGGTGGATACTCTTTTGAAAGTTTGCGTGGTATGGGTGACACCATGGTGAATGATTGCATGAGTGTTTTTGTCGACAAATCTCTTCCCAAGCGGGTGTATAATCCTGAAGTGCTGAAGAATCCTCTGTTACGTAGATGGATGTGATTTTGGCAATCGACGCCGGCACAACGAATCTAAAAGTGGGAGTGCTGGATGAGAAACTTTGTCCCGTTGCTACTGCAGCAAAGGCGATGGATGTGCGTGTCGATCGCGAGGGGAAGGCTGAGCATGATGCGGAGGAGTTCTGGCAGATGGTGGTGGAGGCAGTGGACGAAGTCAGAGCGACTTGTGTTTGTGACGTGCGAATGATTGTCCTTTCAACCTATCAGTTTGGGTTGTTGCTTTTGGATCAAGACATGAAGCCATTGACGGGTATTTCCCTGCTTTCGGATACGCGTGCACGTCGAACTATCGGAGATTTTTTGGCTGAGTTTGATGCGGATGAGTTGTACGAATCCACGGGATGTCCTGCGTTGTTTCAGTATCCCTTGGCGAGATGTTATTATCTGAAGAGAGCTCATCCGGAGGTCTGGAAAAAGGCGCGGTTTTTCTGTGGGTCCAAAGATTGGCTTCTGTGGAAATTGACGGGCGAGTTTGTCAGCGAGTATAGCGTTTCTGCGGCTACGCAGATGATGGGGTTGAGAAGTTGCGCCTGGGAAGAGAGAATTCTGAAGCAACTTGGACTAGGTTGTGAAGTGCTGCCGCGTCTAGTGGATGGAGCGAAGGAGTTGTTTTTTTTGAATACCACGGCTGCCAGGGAGTTGAAACTAGCCGAGGGTTTGCCCGTGTTACCTGGGTATTATGATGGGGGCGCGCTGTGTGCAGGGATCGACGGTTTGCGGGGTGGAGTTGGGGTGATTAACACGGGAACCTCCGCAATGCTGCGTGCAGTTTCTCAATGCCCTGCATTAGACGGCTCGCCGCATAAGAGACTGCAATGTTATGCGTTATCCCAAGGCAGATATTTAAATGGTGGAGGAGTTAACAATGCTGGATTAGCTGTACAATGGTGGAATAATCGCGTGACTACTGTTGAGCTAGAAGAAAGCGAATTACTTGGTCTGGCCAGGAGTGCAGAAGAACTTTTCGTATTTCCCTACTTGACGGGCGAGAGAGACATGCTGCTCGGACAAACTGGCTCAGGCTTGTTCTTGGGATTGCGCACAACTCACGGAGCACGTGAAATGCTGTATGCGACTATGGAGTCCGTTGCTTTTGCACTTGCCGCGATTCAAGAGGCTTTGGGTGGTAACGCACCGCATATTTATCGCATTGCAGGGGGTATGACGCGTTCTGCTGTCTGGTGTCGTTTGGTCGCCTCAGCAATCAACCGAGTGGTGCAAACGATACCTGAGTCGGAGGGTGGTCTCAAGGGTTGTGCTGTTTTGGGGTGGAATAAGTTGGGTGTACGCCTAACGGCTAGCGTCTTTGAGAGCGAAAATACTTACGAACCTGAAAGTGATCTCACAAAGATTATCGGGGAAAAATACCAGCGGCAGAAAAACTTGTTTACTCCTCTGGCAGAGCTCTACAGGGCTGCAATTAGACACTAAATCAGTAGCCATGTACCTGATACTGCCTGCGTTATCGGCATTTATATACGCATTAGGTGCGATTTCCTTCAAGAAAGCACTTATGTGTGGGGTGGGATCTTGGAGGACGGCATTTGTTGCAAATTTGGCTTTTGCAGCATTCTCCACGCCTCTCGTATTCTTTTCCAGCGGCAGTTGGCCTCTTAGTGCGGTGATTTTTTGCATAGTAATTGGTTTTCTTTTTCTTGCGGCACAAGTTTTGACATTTCTGGCTTTGCAAAGAGGTGATGTGTCTCTTGCGACTCCTGTTTTGGGCACAAAGGTCATCTTGGTTGTGATGTTTGCTTCTTTATTCGGTCTCCGATTAACTTGGTGGGATGCTGCTTCAGCGGCGCTTACGGTGTTAGCACTAGCACTATTAAGCTTGGAGCCTGGCTGTAAGAATAATGTCCGCCAAACTGTAGGTTATGGGATGTCTGCTGCCGGGGTTTTTTCATTGTGTGATGTGATGCTCTCTCACGCAGCTACGCAAATTCACCCCGGGCGAGCACTGTTTGTGTTAACATGGAGCTGTGCCTTTTCTTCGTTCATTCTTGTGCCCCGTTTCAATGGACCGTTGTTACATTTACGTGGATCTGCGATTCCTTGGTTGTGGACTGGTGCGTTATTTGTCGGTGTGCAGTCAGCGATTTTGGGTGGCACCATAGCATTTAGCGGAGATCCTTCCGGATGTAATGTGATTTACGCAACGAGGGGATTGTGGTCAGTGGTACTTGCTGCTGTGTTATCGAGATTATTAGGCCTAAGTGAAATTGAGGTACCGAAATCAGTAATGGTATTACGAGGCATTGGCGCGCTAGTGCTTTTGTGTGCGATAATTCTTACTCTGATGCGCTGAGGACAATTGACTGCTGAGTGGGAAACTCCTGATGATTAGATAATTAAAAGGTTTATAAAGAGATTAACAATTTTCAAGGAAGTTGCGTAGGAGCTCTTTACCATGTGTTGTAAGAATGCTTTCTGGATGGAATTGGACGCCATGAATAGGAAATCTTTTGTGCCTCACGCCCATAATTTCATCGCTGTCGTCCGCTGATGTTGCAGATACCTCGAGCTCGTCCTGAGGCAAGGATTGCGGTTCGATGATCAGTGAATGATAGCGTGTGGCTTCAAAAGGGTTAGGAAGTCCTGAAAACACTCCGCAAGAGTCATGCTTTATCTGCGAGGTCTTTCCGTGCATCAACCGCTTTGCTCTTACAATGTTTGCTCCGAAAACATGACCAATACACTGGTGACCTAAGCATATTCCGAGCAGCGGTGTGTGAGGACCAAAGATCCGAATCACATCGTTAGAGAGGCCCGCTTCAAGCGGTGTGCAAGGGCCAGGAGAGATGACGATGCGTTCTGGACGCATCGCTGAAATTTCTTCTGTTGTGATTTGGTCGTTACGGTGCACTTGGATTACAGCGCCCATCTCGCCTAAATACTGGACAATATTGTAGGTGAACGAATCGTAATTATCTAAGATTAATATCATCTTGTTTTAGGTGCGGTTGGTGTTGATGACCGCATTTCTTACCATTGTAACAAAACTTTGTTCGGTGATTTCTACAAGTTTCTGCGGTCCTGTAAAGCGTATGAAGACATTTCCTAGAGGGGTTTGTACAATTGCACCACGTAGCGCGAAGCCTGGTTTTGGTGTGGTGGGCCCGCCAGGCATTCCGCTTTTGTATGTTCCTTCTGCAGCCACAAAGGTTATTGTGAAATTGTTATACTTTTCGGTTACTGTTCTAGCGTTGATTTCTTGAGGGCTCTCGTGAAATTGGCCAAACCAGCGAGTAATGTTTGCATCTACGGAACCACCATCACCAGGTGGAAAGTGAAAAAAAACCACCTGTCCTGGTTCGTATACGGAGTCAATCTCTGGTGAGGGAACTGAGAATTCGGCAACACGCATAGGTGAAGTCGCTGGCAAATTTATCCACCCTTGGGGAGGTTCGAAATGAAGGCCAGAAATCAAAAGCATTTCCGGACCCTGCTGCGAATGTTTGGGTAAAGATTCTAAAGGGTTGGAGGATGATTTTTTTGTTTCATAGTCGTCTTCAGAAACTCTTGTTTCTTGTGTGTCCTTGTTTTGTTGCTCAGTTATATCAGTGGCTGAACTCAAGAGAGAGAGAGGAAAAAATGCAGGAATAACTAAACATGCCCAACAAAATTTTTTTGAGTGCGTTATGTATCTTGCTGATTTCATAGTTATGAACCAGCACATCATTGTAAAACTAGGCACATGATGATGCCAAACGCTCCTAGGATAGAAAGGATGTATCCTGCTGTTTCGATGTTTGATGAATAGGCGCAGATCCATTCATCATATTGTAAATTTCGCCCTCTGCTGGGCCCAATTTTACGATGTGCCCACAGCCAGAGAAGGATGCCGATGAGAAATGAAATGATGCTGGGTATGATCCAAAGGCTCACATCAGTAGTTTGGATTTCTCGGATGATCTGTCAATAACCTTGGTAGGCGTGAGGGACGTGGATCGGAGATGAATTACTAAGTTTATGCGCGGGAGATGTATTGGCCGGTGCGTGTGTCTATTTTGATGAGTTCGCCTTCTTTAATAAACAGAGGCACTTGAATGGTGATACCAGTTTCCAGTGTGGCGGGTTTCATCACATTGTTGGCACTGTCGCCACGAATGCCTTCAGATGATTGTGTCACCTTGAGCGTAACAGTGGGGGGCAGTTCGATAGAGACCGCTTTCCCCTCAATAAACATCACATCGCAAGGGAGATTTTCTGTAAGGTAATTGGCTGCATCTGCTATAAATTCGGCTTGAAGTTCAAAGTCTTCATAACTGTTGGGGTCGATGAAGTGGTAAACATCTTGATCTTTATAGGAATATTCCAAACGTTTTTTGACAAGCATGACATCTTCTACCTTTTCTGTGGAGCCGAATCGCTGGACTGAGGACTTTCCGGTATTGATGCTGCGCAAGGTGGCTTGCACGAATGCGCGGAGGTTGCCTGGAGTGCGGTGCTGTGTTTCAAGTACGATGCAGATGTCGTTTCCCATCCGGATCGCCTGGCCTTTTCTGAGGTCGTTTGCGTTAATTGCCATAGGCATCGCTTACTAGATAAGGTGGTATTTTGTCAAATCTTGCGCGTCAACAATACCTACAGGACGACGTTTGGAATCGATGACCACTAGATCATCAATTTGATGAGTTTCGAAAATTTTGAGTGCTTCAACGGCGAGGGCATCATGATTGATTGTAATTGGCCTAGGCGTCATTACCGTGGCTACGGGTTTAGCCCCAATATTAGGATCCTTCTGGTAATGGCGTGCGAAGTCTCCGTGGGTAAAAATTCCTGCAAGTCGAGAGCGGGCCGAGATAATCACAGATGCGCCGCTTCGTGCTCGGCGCATGGCTTCAAGAGCATCGAGTACTGAAGCAGTTTCTGGGACAGTGGCCAGTTTTTCTCCCGTCCGCATAAGTTCAGAAACTTTAAGCAATAAGGTACGCCCGATTGCCCCGCCCGGGTGGAGCTGCGCGAACACTTCGCGAGTGACGCCGCGTGCTTGCATCAGGGTCATGGCAAGAGCATCACCAAGTGCAAGCATAGCTGTGGTGGATGCAGTGGGCGCCAGGTTATGAGGGCAAGCTTCTGCCTCTACCGATACATCGAGCCAAACGTCTGCTGCTGATGCTAGCGGGCTCTGACTGTTGCCACTAAGTGCGATGATAGTGGTGTTTTGGCGTTTGATTAGAGGCAAGAGCCGGAGAATTTCTTCCGTGCTTCCAGAGTAAGAGAAGAGTAAAACGCAGTCGCCTTGGGAGACTATACCAAGGTCGCCATGAAATGCGTTAGCGCAATCCAGATAAACTGCAGGTGAACCTGTGGAAGTGAGAGTGGCAGCGACTTTGGCGGCGATGTGGCCACTTTTACCCATGCCAGTGGTGATGATCTTTCTTTGACGCTCCACGCATTGCCTCATGAGTTCAACGGCATTTTTTGTGGAAGCACCGATTCGCTCTCTGACTCTCTCTAACGCACGGCTCTCGATTAGAAGAACTTCCCGGGCATACTCAATCAAGTTCGATTTCTTGCCAGAGTGAATTTTGTTTGGCATTTATTTTTAAAAGGTAGTTTTTGAAGAGTGTTATTTTTTCAGTTCTCTGAATTTCGTCAGCACTTTTTCTACTTCAAGCTTCGGAGCCGGTTTAAACTCTTCTATATTTTGAGAGCGGAGTACTATTGTGCGAAGTTCTTGCAGTGAGGAAATCCTGCCGAGTGCAAGCGCCTGTAGCAGAAGGTTGCCACAAGCTGTGGCTTCTGCAGGGCCAGCTAGCACGCGCCGTCCGGTGTAGTCAGCGGCTGCTTGATTGAGAAGTGTATTGCGACTACCACCGCCGACAATGTGCAGCGTGTGTATGGTGCGGTTGGTTAACTTCTCCACTTTGGCCAACACTTCTGCGTAAAGACAGGCCAGGCTCCGCAGGACGCATGCGGTGATTTCACCAATAGAATTTGGAGGCTGCTGATCAGTTTCTCGGCAATAGTCTTGTATTTTCTGGGGCATGTCGCCTGGCTTATAGAAGCGTTGATCATCGGGGCGAATGAGACTGGAATCATTCATGTGTACAGAGGCAAGCTGTGTGAGCCTGGCATAGTCAAGATCCGGGTTGCTTTTGCCCCATGCCCGACGACACTCCTGAACGATCCAGAGGCCAACGATATTTTTCAGAAAACGTATTGTTCCGGCAAATCCGATTTCGTTTGTGAAACCCTCCAGCTCTGATTCTTTGGTAATGCAAGGAGAAGCAAGTTCCACACCGAGCAGGGACCAAGTGCCAGAACTCAAGTATGCCCAATCATCCGAGGTTTGTATCGAGGGAACCGCAGCAACAGCCGCACCTGTGTCGTGAGAGCAGGTTGCTACAATTTTGGCGTGTGTGGCACCAAGGTGTTTACACAGGGAGTCGTCAATGGAGCCTAAGACTGTGCCGGAAGGTACGACTTCTGGAAATACACGCAAAGGTAAGCCTAATTTTGAAATGAGACTCTGAGACCATTTTTTTGCCTTGGTGTTATAAAGTTGAGTCGTGCTTGCCAGTGATTCTTCGATGCATGGGCGACCTCCAAGCAGGTGATTAAAGTAATCACCTATCGTCAGAAAAAAATCAGATTCCGCAAAAACTTGCGGGCGTCGCAGCAAATCCTCATGGAGCTGAACAAGGGTGTTTAGCTCCATCATTTGAATACCAGTGTCTTGGTAAATTTCAGTTTGACTGATCTTGCTTGCAAGGCGTTGGTAACCATCTGCAGTACGGGCATCTCTGTAATGAAAGGGTAAAGTGATCATAGGCTCTCCTCGGCGAAGCCAAACATAATCAACACCCCAGGAGTCCACACTGACAGAATCAATACCAGGGCACTTAGCAAGGCCTTGTTGGATCTCATCCCAGAAGCGCAACACATCCCAGCGCATAGTGCCTTGGATCCAGGTATGGCCTGTGGCAAAACGGTGAATTTCCTGTATCTGGAGCTGCCCATCACCGAACTGCCCAAGGATCACGCGTCCGCTTTCTGCCCCGAGGTCAACTGCTACAAAATTTTTGCTCATAACGTGGTGTTATTACCTGAAGTGCGCCCGGCGAGGGTCGAACTCACAACCTTCGGCTCCGGAGGCCGACGCTCTATCCAGTTGAGCTACGGGCGCGTAGGAAAATCCTTAGCACATGAGCAACCGTACTGCTACGGGAAAAGATGGTATTGGACGCAAGATCGAACACGAGACGCTCCAAACGATTTGATGTTGCAAGAAGTTATGCCAGCTCGTCTAAGCTGGAAAAAAGATTGATTTGCGAGTTGTCAACAGACTTTTTACCGAAGATTGTCTAATGCATGCAGAATTTTACAAGCACTGCAAACCGCACGGCCATCACAGTTGAGCAGGCACGCCAAGCCGCACAAAAAATCAGGCTTCTTCGCGAGGCACTGAATGGGGTGTTGTATGGACAGGAGCGTTTAGTGGATCAATTTATCACGGGCATATTGGCCTCCGGACATATTTTGCTGGAGGGTTTGCCTGGGTTGGGAAAGACAGAACTAGTGAAAGGTCTAGCTTCTGCAACAGGGCTTAGCGCCAAGCGGATTCAATTTACCCCTGACCTTCTGCCGGGAGACATCACAGGCAATCCAATTTTGCAAGAAGTTGAGGGTGTTCGGCGTTTTGTTTTTCAACCCGGACCTCTGTTTGCTAATTTGGTGCTTGCCGATGAAATCAACCGGGCGTCTCCCAAAACACAATCTGCATTGCTCGAAGCAATGCAGGAAAGGCGTGTCACGGTGCTTGGAGAAACACGCGATTTACCGCGTCCTTTTTTTGTCTTGGCCACTCAGAATCCGATTGAGCTGGAAGGCACATACCCGCTGCCTGAGGCGCAACTTGACCGTTTTCTTTTCAAGCTGGAAGTGTTTCGTAACGATGTGGCAGTTCTGGAGCGGATCATACGCAACCGAGAAATCGGTATAAGCCCCGAAGTGCCTTGTGTATTAGAGCCCGGCGATTTGGAACACCTCATCTCCTTGGCCCGCGACATTTTCATACCAGATTCAGTTGTGAGTTACATCGCGCGAATTTGTGATGCCACCCATCCTGGAAATAATGCCGCATCGGTGCATATCCAGTATGGTGCCAGCCCTCGTGCGGCACTTGCTCTTGCCGCATCTGCAAAGGCGTATGCTTTGTTGGATGGCCGCGCACATGCTGCCATCGAAGATGTACGCGAATTGGCTCCCGCTGTGCTCAGACATCGCATTATTTTAAACTACGACGCTCGCATCGAGGGAAAGACTGTCGAGACCATCGTGAATGAGATTTTGCAAAGTGTACCAACAGAAGTGGCCAAGCTGCCCAAAACCTTGGTTGACGCCAAGATCCCTCAACGCCAACCGAGTTTGTCTGTTCAGCGCTAGTGCGGTGAATTTTTTGCCGACAGTGCTAAGTTGCTGCAGAGGCGTTTAGGCCATGCCGAGCTTTTCTCGACCAGCTTGTGTGATGCGTTCAGGGCTCCAAGGCGGATCCCATACGACGGAAACTTCCGCGTTTCTTACGCCAGGAAGTGCAGCAATTTTTTTCTGAGCATCCGCTGCTATGACGGGGCCCATCCCGCAGCCCGGAGCCGTGAGGGTCATCTTAACGCTGACATTTTGATCGGATATTTCGACCTCGTACACTAACCCAAGATCCACGATATTGACGGGGATTTCCGGATCGTAGCAGGTTTTAAGTGTGTTCCAAACGCTGGTGGCAAGGTCACCATTTGATGTGGAAACAGAGTCATCAGTAGAAGTTTGTGCAGAGCGTCCGAGGGCGTCTGCTTGTTCGCTAGCGAGCCGGTAGAGCCCCGCCAGGCTATGCACTAGCAAGGTATATGAACCGCCGAGTGATTGGGTGATGACGACTTCTGTGCCAGCAGGGAGCAGAACATCATCGCCAGAGGGGATTTTTACCACATGTACATCACGGGTTAGCTTTACGACGGTGTTTTCGTGCATGAAGTAAGCTAAGCGCTCCTGTGAGATTTCACAAGCAGTTCGCAAGCCGATTATTTGGGTTAATTCGTGTGCGCGATACTGGGTTCGAACCAGTGACCTCTCGCGTGTGAAGCGAGCGCTCTACCGCTAAGCTAATCGCGCTAATACTAGGTTTTACGCTCCCACAAGAAATGACTCGTGTCAATTCTACGAGCATGTGGGTTTTCTTATGTGGATTGTCGCACAGCAGTGACGCGCATCTCGATGCGTTCCTCCTCGAAAAAGTCGTTTAACTGCAAACTTCCAGCGATATCCCAAGGCGGTCTTGGGAGTTCATCAGGCGTACTGCCAAACATAATCGCGTTAAAGATGACACCGTCTGCTTCGAGAGCAAGCCGTGTGTGCCCACGGCCAACAAGTCTTGGTTCTTGCGCTGGGACTAGTCTGCGTAGTAAGAAAAGTGGTTCTGGGTTAGCCTGCCCAAAAGGCTGAAGTTTTTGCAAGTCTTCGTACAATTCAGGCTGTAGCTCTTCGGGCAGTAGCTCGGCATCGATGCGCAGAGGAGCCAGGCGGTTTTCACCTGTAAGATGTCTGGCAGAAAAGTCATTTAGGCTATCGCGAAGTTTGGGCAGGTTGCGCTCTCGCACACTTAGTCCAGCAGCCATTTCATGCCCACCAAATTGTTCAAGAAATTCTGAGGCTGTGGCAAGTGCTTCTACAAGGTGTACCCCCTCCACACTACGACCGCTTCCTTTACCCATTCCGTTTGCATCGAGGGCGATGACGAAGGTGGGCCGCCAAAACCGCCGCTGGATCCTCGAAGCAACAATCCCCACCACCCCGGGGTGCCAATCATGTCGAGCAACGACGATCGCATGAGTCTTTTCGCTTGACCAGGTGTCCTGCACATCCTCAAGTGCCTCTCGCAGAATTTGGTCCTCGATCTGTTGTCGTTCACGGTTGCGTGCGTCAAGTTCGGAGGCCGCCTCGTTGGCAATTTTGGGGTCGGTAGTGAGCAGGAGTTCCAGAGCCAAAGAAGCATTAGCCAGGCGTCCCGCGGCATTGATCCGAGGGCCGATACGAAATCCAATATCCGAAGTATTCGGGGAGTTTTTGATCCCTGAGATAGAAAGCAGAGTGCGCAGGCCGAGATTATTGCTGTTGGCCAAACGTGAAAGACCCGCTGCGGTGATGATTCGGTTTTCACCAGTGAGCGGTACAATGTCGGCCACTGTTCCGACCGCCACAATATCAAGCATCTGGCGGATATCTACATCACGGCGGCCCGTATGCTTAAGCATAGCGTGCGCCAACTTGAATACCAATCCCGCAGAGCAGTAAGGAGTGTGGCTGCCGGTTGGGTCCAGCTTAGGGTTTACAGTCGCAACGGCCTGAGGAGTGGTCCCCTGCGGCTCATGATGATCTACTACTACAGTATCCACTCCACGATCCTTCAGCCAGCCGATTGCTTCTGTGCTGTTTGTGCCGCAATCTACGGATATGAGCAGCTCGGGCTGCAGTAGTTCATACATCTCGCGAGCAGCGCTAAGTGAAAGCCCATATCCATGCTCTAGACGCTTTGGGATGAAGCACGCGCACTCGGTACCAAGTGAAGAGAGGAATTTTTTTAGAAATGCGAGAGATGTCACGCCATCCACATCATAATCGCCGAACAGAGTGATGTTCTGCTTGAGTTGGATAGCTCGGGCAATACGCTCGCAAGCTGACTTCATTCCCGGAATCAAGAACGGGTCAGCAAGGTTACTCAGGCGTGGATTGATGAAGCGGCTTGCAGTTGCAGCCTCGGAGTAGCCCCTGTTGATTAGCACTGAGGCGATGACTTTGTTTATGCCTAACTCCCTAGCCAGACTGCTGGCTCCTGGCTGAATTGGTGTCGTGAGCCAGCGATACATCATGCCTTGGCCGCTTCACCTTCTTGGGTTTGGCTGTGCACATGCGCTTCAAGGCTTTCTTTGTTATTACGGTGCCAGAGCATTACGATGGGCGCTGCCACAAAAAGCGAGGAATATGTGCCCACAACAATTCCGATGAGTAGGATCAAAGCAAAAGGAGCGATGACTGGGCCGCCAAAAAAGTAGAGTGCTAGCACCGCCAGCAATGTGGTCCCTGAGGTTAGTAGCGTGCGGCTGAGAGTGATATTCAGAGCACGGTTAAAAAGTTCCTTGAGACTTCCCTTTTCCTGCACGCGCAACATTTCGCGGATGCGGTCAAAGACGACAATCGTGTCGTTAATAGAATAACCTGCGATAGCCAGAATGGCCCCCACGGATGTGAGCGTCAGCTCTTGGCCCAACGCAGCAAAAACACCAATTGTGAGCAACACGTCGTGTGCCAAAGCGGTAATCGCCGCAATCGCAAAAGAAAATTCAAAACGTACAGTCACGTAGAACAGAATCCCCACCAGAGCAAGTGCCAGCGCACCAATGGCTTTCTCCGTTAGTTCGCGTCCTACAACAGGGCCAACCATCTCCTTGGAGAGCAACTCGAAACCCGCCTCGGGAAATTTTGCTGAGAGTACCTCAAAAGCTTGCTCTGCCTGTGCGCCAGAGGAGCGCAGAAACAAAGTTTTCTTCCCGTCTGGAGAAGTCTGGGGTTGGATAATCGCTTGCGTAATTCCCGCATCTGCCAATGCTTGCCGCATTTCAGATACTGAAGGTAATATTTTTACATCTGCAGTCAGTGCTTCACCGCCCGCAAAGTCTACCCCTAGCGCGCTACTGCCTCGCGTGAAAAATGCTGAAAAAGCCACCACAAACAAAATGGCTGACATAACAAGAGCAAGCTTCGTCTTTCCTATAAAATCGATGTTGAAGTTAAAGAATCCTTGGGGCATCGGGAGCTTTTCCACGCCTTTGGGACCGCCCAACCAGTCGAAGAGATTGCGAATCATGATAAGCGCAACAAACAAAGTGCCGATAATCCCCAGCGTAAGTGTGACTGCAAAGCCTTGGATCGGTCCACTGCCCTGCCAGAAGAGAATGATGGAAGTAATTATTGTCGTAATATTTGCATCCACAATCGAAGAGAACGCCTTCGAGAAGCCCTGTTCAACGGACGCAGCTATGGGCTTGCCCAGAGAAATCTCTTCCCGAATACGCTCATAAATAAGCACACTGGCGTCAACACTCATGCCAATCGTAAGCACAATTCCCGCTATACCAGGCAAGGTGAGCGTGAACCCAAATTGGGCCAACATCCCAACCAGAAACACGAGGTTGATGATCAGCGCCAAAACGGATATTACCCCTGCAAGGCGGTAATAGGCGATCATGAAAACCATCACCAGCAAGACCCCTACGATGGAAGCTGTGACCCCCGCGCGGATGGAGTCCTCACCCAGGGATGGGGCGACATCTCTTTGATCCATAAGCTCGACTGGATTTTTCAGTGGGTTATTGAGTACAGAGGCCAAAGCCTCAGCTTCTTCGGGCGTAAAGCGTCCAGTAATCACAGCCTCCCCGTTTGGAATGTGTGATCGGATCGTAGGGGCCGAGCGAACTACACCGTCCAGTAGAATGGCAAAAGGTCTGCCTACGTTTTCACGTGTAATACGCGAAAAAATTTCGGCCCCTTCACTGTTGAGTTGCAAAGCGATCGAAGGTCGGCCGATCTGGTCCATAGAGCGAAATGCGCGGGCCACCTTGTCTCCGCCCAACTCTACGCGCCTAAACACCAGGATCGGTTGGCCGGTGTCACTTTCCACCAGCAAGTCGTAGCCGGCAGGAACACGCTCTTCACCCCTCGAAACGCGCGGGGCCAGTGTGTTGTTTTCCGGATGCACGAGGCGAAATTGAAGTAAGGCGACTTTTTCGATCTGCTCTTTGGCTTGGGCTCTGTCCTCCGGGCGGAGGCCGGGAATCTGGATCAGGATGCGGCCCTCTCCCAGGGGTTGCAAAACAGGTTCGCCGACACCAAACTTATCGATCCGGCTTCGTATCACGCCGATGGCCTCCTGGATGGCTTGGTCGGTGAGATTTTCGCCAGAGACTCGTACGGTGTAGGCTGTGCCACCTTTGAGGTCCAGGCCGAGTTTTATCGTTTCCTGAGGAGGAAAGACGCTTACAAGAGCGATCAACGTAATCAGCACCCACATACTCAGCCCCAGCCAGCGCTTGATGCGGAAGGCCGGTGCGCTGAGATACACGGCCAGAAGCACCAAAAAAGCTATCCCGCCAAAAAAGATGAACGCATCCATATTCAGTAGACTAAATTCAAGTGGTTGGGCTGCTGGAAGTGGTACCGTCTGGTTTGATGACGGTTTGGATGGCACTTTTAAGCACCTCTATTTTGACTCCGTCGGCGATCCTCACTGTAAAGCTTTTTTCTTTTTTTCCAGCGATTTTGCCGAAGATTCCGCCGACCGTAATTACATCATCACCTACTTCCAGTGACTCGATCATTTTCTGATGTTCTTTCATGCGCTTTTTTTGCGGTGCGATCAGCAGAAAATAAAAAGCGACAAACATGAGGATAAAAGGGACAAATGTCAGAAGGGCAGGAGGCCCTTCTTGGGCGGGCGTTTGAGCTAGAAGAATTGCAGAATTGATATTCATGGAGTTCTTATCCAACCACAAAAACCGGCGAATGCGAGCAGAACTTTTGTGCGTGTATTAAAGCATTTCCTAGACTTTTTTGTACTAATTGGCAAGGAACTAGTTTGTGCAACACAGAGTCGGAATTATCTGCAACGGAATTACAGGCCGACAGGGCCGCACCCAGCACTTGCGGGCACTCCTCGAGATTCGCGACCAGGGAGGTGTTCAAGTCACGGACGGGGAATATGTCGTGCCCGACCTTATTCTCATCGGTCGCGACGAAGCCAAACTCGCCGACCTTTGCAACACCTTCAATATCGCATCACATTCCAAAGACCTCTTTGGCGCACTCACTAATCCCGCCTACCAAATCTACCTCGACACTCAGATTACAGAAAAACGCTACGATTCCCTCAAACGCGCCATCCGCATGGGCAAAGTCGTCTTTGCCGAAATGCCCTTGGTTTGCAGCTCTGATGAGGCCATCGAGCTTGCCCGCCTCGCTGCCGAACACAGTGTGAAGGGTGGCGTCGTGCAAAACATGCTCTACATCCCGGGCGTCATCAAAATGCGCATGCTGCGCGACTCGGGATTCTTTGGCAAAATCGTCAACGTTCAGATGGAGTTTGGTTATTGGGTCTTCGATGGACGGCTTCAAAAAGTGCGCCGTCCCGCTTGGGCTTTTCAAAAGGGCAACGGCGGGATAATACGTGGTTTTTTTGGCCACGCTCGTTACCTGCTGGAGCATTTGGTTGGAGAAGTTCTCTCCGTTCAGTGTGCTGCTACTGTAAACATCACCGAGCGCTACGACGACTTCGGCCGACCCTTCGCCTGCACTGCGGAGGACACCGCCTATGCCACGATGGAACTCGAAGGCGGCGTGCTCGCCCAAGTTTCTGCTACGTGGTGCTCGCGTCTCAACCGCCGCGACGTCTTCACCATCCAGATTGATGGCACGACGGGAAGTGCAGTCGCCACGCTGCGCGATTGTTTCATCCAGCCGGCACCTATGGCCCCCCAACCTCGCTGGAATCCAGAACGTGAAAAAACTGACGACTTCATGAGCCAGTGGCAGGCAATTCCTGATCACGAGACCTACACCAACACCTACCGCATTCAGTGGGAAATGTTCCTCCGCCACGTTTACAGCGATCTGCCCTACACATCGGACCTCTTAGCTGGTGCCCGCGACGTGCGCCTCATCGAGAGTGCTCTCTCCAGCGCAGAAAGCGGCAAACGCATCACCCTCCCGCCACTCAACCTTGATGGTGCCCCCAAGGAGAAATGACTCACACCCGGCAAATCGAGTTGCTCTCCGGCCAACTCAACCTTACGAACCATGCCACACTTGCCGAACAACCACCCGGTGAATTACACCTCCAGCAGCTTTGGTTTGAGCACCAGCTCCCCCGCCAGCTCACCACCCTCGGCGGGCAGCACATCGAAATTCTCCACACCGGCTTCTGGAATCACGGCCCCGGGCCGGACTTCCGCGACGCGCTAATTCTGCTCACTGAAGAAAACCGCACACTGGCTGGCGACATCGAGATCCACACCCACGCCGCAGACTGGCAGCAACACGGCCACCACACCGATCCGGCCTACGCCCGCGTCATCCTGCACATCGCCCTGCACGGCACAGAGCCTGCCATGCACCGCGACATCGGCTCGCTGCCTTGCGTAGAGCTTTACCCGCAACTTGATGAGGAGACGCGCAGCTTACTCAACCAACCGCAACCACCGCCGCCTGCCCCGCTGCCCAACGCCCGCCCTGGTCGATGCGCCTCTGCTCTGGCCCAACTCTCCACCGCCCAGATTCGCGACACCCTGCACCGTGCCGGCCTGCTGCGCCTACACCGCAAGGCGCGCGCCCTGGCCCTGCAACGCCGCCGCGATGGCGACGGCCAGACCCTCTGGGAAGCCCTGGCCACGGCACTCGGCTACTCCGAAAACAAGACTCCCTTCCGCCTGCTGGCCCGCGCCGTTCCGCACAAACACGCCGCTGGCGCCGATCTCCTGCAGCGCGACGCCCTGCTCTTTGGGGCCTCCGGCTTCCTGCCCCGCGATCAAATCCAGACACTGCCCTCCGACAGCCGCGCCTACATCAACCGCCTCTGGCACGCCTGGTGGGCGCACCCGCTGAGCACGGAAACTGTGCCCGTCGGCGAGCTTTGCCCTTGGAAGCTGGCCCCCGTGCGCCCCGCCAACCACCCGCACCGGCGCATCGCCGCGCTCTCGGCACTCGCACCGCTCATCCCTCGCCTGCTGGCCGCTCTGCAACGGGGAGCCGCCGCCGAGGCGGCAGACTTGATCGCCAACATCAGCCATCCGCACTTCGACACGCATTACCACCTCAGCTCGCCAGCCCGCGAGACTATGCCCGCACTCGTGGGCAACACCCGCGCCAGCCAGATGCTCTGGAACGTGCTCCTGCCCTGGACGCTGCCGCCCACTGGCTTGAGTGACACCGCGCCCCTGCTCAAACAGCCCGCCGAGCCGCAGAACGTGCGCACCCGCACAGCCATTCAGCGGCT
This sequence comes from uncultured Verrucomicrobiae bacterium, assembly GCA_938005615.1. Taxonomy (GTDB): domain Bacteria; phylum Verrucomicrobiota; class Verrucomicrobiia; order JADLBR01; family CALLMV01; genus CALLMV01. The sequence continues at coordinate 100 of CALLMV010000021.1, read as the reverse complement.
CTTCCCGCAGGGCAAGCCGCCCTTGCGCCTCGATGGCCTGGCCCGCCAGGGCCTCATCACCGTGCTCGATGAGCTGTGCGCCCGCGCCGGCGATGATTGC
>CALLMV010000020.1 GCA_938005615.1 uncultured Verrucomicrobiae bacterium | reverse complement strand
AATTGGGTTTTGCTCACGATTGTGAAGCGCGCGGCACAACCGTATACCTGGTATGTAATGTTGCTTCGGGTGGAGATGATTTGCTCCAACGCCCATAATACGGGCCGGGCCGCGACAGATTGAAAATTCGAACTACTTGCGCATCAAACCCTCGACGGAAATTTCATTGGCTCCGTGCACCAGCCAATTTTTCAGGTCCTACGTGTCATATTCTGGTTAGGTGAGACAGAGACGAACTGGCCCGTAGCCGATGATTTTACCCTTAAATGTAAGACGATTCCGCATATCCGAAAACAACTGTAACTGCGCGGATATCAATTCACTGAAAATTTCAGCGAGCAAAACAAATTGCGCGTTGCTGTTATGTTGGTTGGCAGTATGGTTGACCCAACAAGACTGCGATGCTTGCTCGAGTGATTGTGGGCCTTGCAAGCTAAACCAACAAAAATAGCAGATCAAAAATCTCAAAATTTTTTATTTACGAAACGCTGTTCGAAGTTTTAAGCGATATTATATTCTTAGGTGCCAACCCTATCTAGAACGAGTAAAAAACTTTCATAAGTTTAAAATCAAGTGGCGTAATGAATGTCATGCGCTAGCAGTGCAGTATGTCAAGAAAAGCGGATCTATTTGCGGGTGGATTCAGTTTTCGAGAGCAATTGATTCCGGGTTTTCTTGCCGTGAAAAGATTTTTACTGCCTATCATCATTCTGCAAATCTGCGCAGTAAGTCTTGTAGTAGCGTATTACACATTTCCAACAATCCAGAATTTCTGTACACAGCTCGGGGAATTTAAAGTGGCCGGCGGCTTACCATTCGTTGCATTGAGCACGATCGTTGCCGGTGTTTTGATCCCCGAGTGCGCCAAACTCATTACTGGTCGGTGGGAGGCAGCTCCAAATGGTGAGGCCTACGGCATTTACCTTTTTTGGGTGAGTGTGTTTTTCGCGGGCAGTGGATTTATCGTTGATAGTTTTTATAAGATCCAAAATCTTGTCTTTGGCACAAATTCTGACTTCGCAGTGTTGTTCACTAAAATTATGGTAGATCAGTTTGTTTTCACACCGATCATTGGGCAAACTTATGGCGTGTTATTTTTTCTTTGGATGGAACAAGGAAGAAGTTTTAAACGCTGGTTAGCGAAACTTAGCTTTAGGGTGGTTTTTGATCGCATCATAAAAATCTGTCTCCCAGGATGGATTTATTGGATTCCGATGGTTGGCTGCATCTACTCGCTGCCACCTAGTTTACAGTTTCCTTTTTTTCTTTTAGCACTTGCCTGCTGGAGTTTGGTCTTTATTGCGATAGTCCGATCATTTAATTGCCCAATCAGCTGTCACGCTCAACTCGGCCAGAACAAAAATTCACAGCTTGCCGCAACCTACAAGTAAAGTTTAAATACCATCGTGCCACAGCGACTCGCCATCTATCCGGGTAGCTTCGACCCACTGACCAATGGTCATATCGACGTGCTTGAGCGGGCGTTATCACTTTTTGACAAAGTTCTGCTGGCAGTAGCCTCTGGAACTGGTAAAACTCCGCTTTTTTCAGTCAAAGAACGTGTGCAGCTAGCTAGGGAATCCACTGTCCAATTTTCACGAGCTGAGGTCGTTTCCTTTGACGGTTTGCTGGTGGACTTTGCAAGGCAGTGTAGTGCGTGTGCCGTCGTACGTGGTCTTCGGGCAGTCGGGGACTTTGAGTTTGAGTTTCAGCTTGCTTTAATGAATCGCCAACTTGCTCCTGGTTTTGAAACGGTTTTTCTTTTTCCCAAGCCCGGTCTTATGGCTATTTCCTCGACGCTTGTTAAAGAAATTGCTCGCTTTAATGGCGATGTTTCCCCTTTTGTGCCAAGCCCAGTAGCGAAGGCCTTGAAATCTCATTTCCAACAAGGAATTCTAGCATGATTATTTCTCTGGCCCAGATCCCCGAAGATGGTTTGGATATCTCTGGTGAGATTGACTCTTCTATCCTTGAAGTGCCTGATTTGACATCTAAGAGTCCCATCCGTTGCACTTTGCACGTTTCCAAGCAAGAGGAGGCCATACTGATCCGTGGAATGCTGGAAATGACTGCACTGACACCTTGTGCGCGTTGTTTGGAATTGCTGCCTGTTAAACTTGTTGTTGAGGATTTCGTTCAACTGACAGAAGATCTTACGAAAACTGAGATCGATATTTCCCCAGCAGTGAGGGAAGAAATCCTGCTCGTGCTTCCAAATTATTCCAAATGCGAGCTAAGCAGCTCCGGCACGTGTCCCATATTTGGGAAGAATTGGAGTTCGCTCAATCCCGACACCCCATCTGCCCCGTTAAGCGATCCCTGGTCGGTTCTGGACAACTATCAAAAATCTGATAGGAGTTAACACTTATGGCTGTACCTAAAAGAAAAGTTTCTAAAAGTAGAAAAGCAATGCGCAGTTCCGGTAAGCACAAACCCCTGCCCTCACTCAGCACCGACACGCAAACCGGCTCTCGTCACCTTCGTCACCGAGTAGATCCTGAAACCGGATTTTATCGAGGTCGCCAAGTTCTCACCAAAGAAACCTAAGCATCGTCTAATTCGCCCGTGCACCACTTTGTTATTGATGCTATGGGCGGCGATAATGCCCCGGATTGCAACATCCTTGGAGCCAAAATCGCCCTCGAAAAATATCCCGATGTGCGGCTCACCCTCACTGGTCCTGAAACAGAGCTTCGCGCAGCTTATGCAAAAATCGCCCCTATTCCTGAAGAGCGCCTGCACTTCTACAACACTACCCAAGTCATCACCATGGAGGACAAGGGCACTGAGGCCGTCCGGAAAAAAAAGGACTCCTCCCTCTCTCGCGCTTTTGACTTAGTAGCCGATGGCAAGGCCGATGCAGTCATCAGTGCGGGCAACACGGCGGCCTGCGTCTTTGCAGCCACGCTTAAGCTGCGACTGCTTCCTAAAATCGAGCGCGTAGGGATCGCCTGCATACTGCCCGGTAGCCATAAGCAGTTTGTTCTGATCGATGCCGGAGCAAACACCGATCCTCGCCCCAGCCACCTTGCGCAGTATGCCGTGATGGGTGTTCTGTTTTCCAAATTGATTCACGAAATCGACGAACCGGAAGTTGGTCTTATGAACGTGGGCACCGAGGAGGGCAAAGGTACGGACCTGACACGCGAAGCATACGATCGCATCAAGAAGCTGCCCTTGCGTTTCCGCGGAAATATCGAAGGACGCGATCTGTACGAAAACAGTGTAGACGTCGTCGTCACAGATGGTTTCACAGGGAATGTTATTCTCAAAACCTCAGAATCAATAGCATCCGCGATGATGCGATGGATCAAGCAAGAGATTACTTCTTCGGCAATCACCAAACTCGGAGCAATCCTGGCTAAGCCGGCGTTCCTAAAAGTCAAACAGCGAACAGACTATGAGGAATACGGTGGCATGCCGCTCTTGGGTGTGGACGGTCTTTGCCTCATTGCACATGGTTCATCATCTCATCGCAGCATCCACAACAGCGTCCGTGTGGCACGTCTAGCTGCCGAAAAACAGCTCAACAAATTCATCTCAGAACACATTTCGCAAATTTAATTACCCGATCAATCATCAACAAACCATCGCTGAAACTGCAAAAATACACACACAAAGCAGAGATAAATACACTAATATATTACAAAAAATAATATCATAATATAGTAATATATACTAATTGAAGCGTATGCTCGCCTTGAAGTAAGATTTAAAAGTCATACTTTCTGTTCGAGACGAAGAACTTAAAAGCTAACTTCTCATAGAACATACCTTACGCCAGCCTGCTCCACTTTTGAGAATATCGCGAGCCTGTGTAAACGCCTCGAGCCAGGTGTAATTACCGCATATTTTTAAAGCAGCAGCCAGATTTATTGCCACTAAAAGCATACGCACGCCTTGGTCTCGGCCACTTAACACACCCTCCAACACAGACGCGGACTCCTCAGGGGAGTTTACCGTAAAATCGGCATCTGTTGCCACAGTCTTAATTCCCAAACCCTGTGCAGAAAAAATCCCACACGAGACAGGCTCATCCAAGCTGTGCCATTCCGCTGTTAGAGTTGCTCCTATTAGAGAAACTTCATCCATCGGTGCACCCTCAGAAGTTTTGCCGCATACTACCATTCCGGGTGATACGCCTAGTAAACGGAGAGTCGATGCATAGGTATCTAACAGTGAGGGTTCCGAGATGCCCAGAAGCTGCCGTCCAGGCTGGGCAGGATTCAGTAAAGGCCCCATCAGATTAAACACCGTTCGTGAGCCAAGTGCTGCAGCCTGTTTCCTGAGTGGAGCAATCGCGGCAAACGCCGGATGAAAATGAGGTGCAAATAAGAAGCATAACCCGTGCTCAGAAAACTGAGCCTCCGCAGACGCTGGGTCATGAGGTATTTTTACTCCCAGTTTTTCTACCACGTCAAAACCACCTGATTTACTGGTTAGACCGCGATTTCCATGCTTAGCCACTGGAAAACCAGCACCTGCCAGAGCGAAAGCTACTGCCGTAGATACATTAAACATCTGTCTTCCGTCACCTCCTGTGCCGCACACATCGATTACACGCTTCTTTTCTGGCAAGTTCACCTTGAGCGCTCTATCTCTCAGCAGAGTGGCGAGTGCTGATATTTCCTCTGGACTTTCCCCACGTTTGGCCCAGAGAATCAGAAACTTCGATCGTGTCTCTTGAGGTATTTTCTCATCTAGCAACCAAGCCAACAAGTCGACCATTTCTTGATGACTTATCAATTGAGCTGGATTAGGCCAAATTTCGCTGCACTCAGTGTGAATCACGCCTCACAAGCTATGTGAAAGCCCTTCTATCAACAAACACAATTGCCGCCAACACTCAAAATTCTTTTTCGTAATGCTTTTATGTTTTTAAAATTTCTACGCTTTAGTAGAAGATACTACAAATTATGACCGATTATAAATATGTTAACTACGCCTGGAATGATAACCACGCCTCCACACTTGATCCTGTTGAAAGACTCGTTTACCGCTCCAACATTTTAGGAGCAGATCAGCGTATCACAAACACAGGCGGAGGTAACACATCTTCCAAAATTCTCCAAAAGGACCCGCTTAACGGACAAGACGTAGAAGTGCTCTGGGTGAAAGGATCCGGCGGCGACTTAAGAACCGCTACGAAAGAAAATTTTTCCTCTCTCTATCAAAGTAAGCTTTTCGAACTGCGTGACTCCTACCTAGCCCGTAGTGACCGCGGCCTAAAAACCCCTCTTGAGGACTCCATGGTCGCCATGCAGTCACACACGACATTCAACCTCAACCCTCGCGCTGCCTCCATCGATACCCCTTTACACAGTTTCTTGCCTGGCAAACACGTGGACCACATGCACCCCAACGCCATCATCGCCATAGCAGCCTCTCGTAACTGCGAACAGTTGACTCGCGAAATCTTTGGCGGTGAGATGGCTTACGTTCACTGGATGCGTCCCGGATTCGAGCTCGGCCTCGCAATGCAAAAAATCGCAGAAGCTAATCCCCAATGCCGTTCCATCATGATGGGACAACACGGATTCATATGCTGGCACGACGACGATAAATCTTGCTACACGCAAACGCTCACTTTTATTGAACGAGCTTCCATTTACATTGAAGAAAAATACAACGCTAAAGGCGGCCACCCTGCAGCCTTTGGGGGCCAAAAGTACCAGACACTTGCCCTTGAGAAAAGACGTGCAGCTCTGGCTGAGCTACTGCCCTGGCTCCGTGGCAAGGTTTCTCAGCACAATCGCTTTATAGCTACTATTCAGGACGACGACACTATTCTACGTTTCGTCAACTCCCATCACGCCCAACGACTCGCAGAGCTCGGAACCTCCTGTCCTGACCACTTCCTACGCACCAAAATCAAACCTCTCTACATCGACTGGGACCCTCAAAAAGAGTCCGCCACGGATCTCCGACACAAGCTCGAAAGGGGCTTGGAAAAATACCGCGTGGATTACGCCGAATACTATAATCGTTGCAAACACCCTGACAGCCCTCCGATGCGCGACCCCAACCCAACCGTTATCCTGATTCCCGGCCTCGGGATGATCGCCTGGGGGAAAGATAAATCCGAATCCCGAGTGACTGCAGAATTCTACAACTGCGCCGTCGAAGTCATGCGCGGGGCCGAAGCAATTGATGAATACATCGCCCTGCCTCAACAAGAAGCATTCGACATCGAATACTGGTCACTTGAAGAAGTAAAACTCAAAAGGATGCCACCCGAAAAGGAACTTGCTCGCACCGTCACCATCGTAATAGGCGCTGGTTCAGGAATTGGTAAGGAAACCGCCCATCGTCTCGCCCCAGAGGGCACGCACATTGTCTGCGTTGACCTCAACGCTCAATCAGCAGAAGCGACGGCCAATGAACTCATCAAAAAGCTCGGCACAGGAATCGGAGTCGCAGGCTCAGACATCTCCGGTTGCGGTCCTGCAGTTGGACTATCCGCTGATATCACCAATCGCCAATCTATTCGTACCATGCTAGACCAAGTCGCTCTTGCCTATGGAGGCTTCGATCACATTGCGGTAACTGCAGGAATCTTCGTCCCTAGTGACACTACAGGCCACATCCCCGACGAAAAGTGGCCTCTTACCTTCGCCATCAATGTTACAGGTTCGTACCTTGTTGCCGACGAAGCCGCCAAAACATGGCGCGACCAGGGTCTGCCGGGCAGCCTCGTCTTGACGACAAGCGCAAATGCAGTCGTTGCGAAAAAGGGCTCGCTTGCTTACGACACCTCCAAAGCAGCCGCTAACCATCTTGTTCGCGAACTAGCTATCGAACTCGCCCCTCTGGTACGGGTCAACGGCGTAGCCCCAGCTACGGTAGTACAAGGCAGCGCGATGTTCCCACGGGATCGTGTTATTGGCTCTTTGGCCAAATACAACATCCCTTACTCCGAGGAAGAGCCTACAGAGTCCCTCGTCAACAAACTCGCCAAATTCTATGCGGAAAGAACTCTCACAAAGTCTCCCATCACACCAACTGACCAAGCAGAAGCTTACTTCCTTCTCATCAGCAAACGTCTCTCCAAAACCACTGGCCAAATTATCACAGTTGACGGCGGCCTACATGAAGCGTTTCTCAGATAGTCAAACCTTTAAAACCATGGAATCGCTCACTCCGTGAACTAATCTGTATTATTCCAGATTGCTGTTGGCCATTTTCTTGTGGGAGATCAGCACAAACTTCCGCCAAGGACCAAAATACCATCTGGCCAAAAAAACAATTCCAGCCACGGTGATGTATGTTGCCCCAGCTAGCCAAGGCGCGCCAGAGGCCATATGGGCGCGGGCATGACATAACCACAACCCACCGCCTACAAAAATCAGACCACACAGTGAAAAGTTTACAACAGAAGGCCATAACGTGTCGCCCGCACCACGCAGGGCATGTGTGTAAACAATATTCACAGCGTCAAAAATTTGGAAGGCAGCCACAAAAATCATCACAGATGAGCCAATGGCAATCACATCAGGATTGTCAGTAAAGAGCTCCATAATTGGCTCACGCGCCAAATAAAAAAGTATCGCAAAGCTGCCCATGTAAGCTACCGCCAGAGTGGCAGCCAATCGGGTATACCTTTGGGCCAGACTTTGACTGCCTGCTCCAATTGCACGCCCCACAAGTGCAGTCAAAACTGCAGCAACTCCAAGAGTCGGCATAAACGATAAATGTACAACACGCACTAAAATCGTCGTTGCTGCCAAGTGCAAAGTCCCGAAAAAACCCACCATCCAGACAAGCGCGACACCCCAAGATAAGATGTCAATACCCATATGAATTGCCGCTGGCGTACCAATCTTCACGACGTCCCAAAGCTCAGGCCACCTCAACTGCCAGCGGCCCGTGTGATAATGTCTGCGGACAGTTATGCTCAAAAACACAATCACCAAGCCAATCATCTGCACGAAGCTTGCAATTACCGTCCCCCAGGCGGCCCCAGCCAAACCCATTTCCGGAAAAGGGCCGATCCCGTGAATCAACACGTAGTTAAAAGGGATGTTCAGCGTCATTGCCAAGAGCGCAAAATTCATCAAAGGCCTCGGCCGATGAATGCCTACAAAAAAATTTGATAATGCAGTAACAACCAGCGCAGGCACTGCACACCAAATGACAGCCACGAAATACTCTACCTCCAAGAGCTGCACCTCCGCATCGTGTCCGAGGGTTGCAAAAATCGAAGGAGCCACCCAAATCAGCGCGAGCATCATCACCCCAAAAACCACAGCTATCCAGATGCCTTGCCAGGCATAAATACCGCAGCCTTCACGCCAGCGTTTGCCTAAGCACTGAGAGACGAATGTGTTTACCGCTGAGAGCAAGCCCATGGCAAAAGCCACCGGAACAAAATACACTAATCCAGCCGGCATAATTGCTGCCATTGTCTCATCTCCCAAATGCGCCACCATCACTGCATCCGCTAACTGCATGACCACCATCGTCATATTAATTACAATGAGCGGTGTCGCTTTACGCAGCATATATCCAAGCAAATGACTGTCTGGCGGTGGCACCGCGGGGTACTGCTTAGAAGCCAGAAGTCTTTTCACAGAATTTGCCAGTATGTCTTGTGAACTGTCGCTATCAACAGCATAGGCTTTCTAAAGCATGATGACCCCGGGCACATGGCTAGCTGCCAACTTGTACGTGGAGATGATTTCGTCACTACACTCCACGTGCCGCACAATCGTCAGGCTCACATATCGTCCTTTTGCCGATGCGCGCTCTGTGCAGAAATCTGAACTAAAAAGTTCACGTAGCTCCCAACACCGTGAAGCCGGTACGATAAATTTGAAAACGTAATCTGTTGGCCAAATCATACACTCATCCAGTCGTGCTCTCAGCTTTTCATAGTCTTCCTCGCTAGGTGGCATTTCAGGACTCCGTGGCCAGGTTGTTGATCTCTTGAAGATCCAATTTCCCCGAGGCAAGTATTGGGATCTTCTCCACAATTTTCACCACTTTAGGAATCCACAGATTCGGAAAACCCTCCTTACGCAGGGCTTCGCCTATCGCAGTATTTGTCAATGGTATCGATGTTAAAACTACAAGCTCCTCGCCTCTCTCAGGATGGGAACGGCCTGTGACAGCAAATACCGGTGTTTCTTTGTCTTGTGCAAAAATTCTTTGCAGTGCGTATTCCAACGTACCGTGCGGGACCATTTCTCCACCAATTTTGGAGAACCGCGATACCCTGCCCTCGATCACCAGAAAACCATCCTCATCCATACGTCCTAGATCTCCTGTCCGAAACCATCCGTCTTTAAGTACTTCGGATGATCGCTCAGCATCGGCCAAGTATCCACGAAACACGTTCGCACCCTTAAGCCAGATCATGCCAGTGACGTTTGTAGGCTGCGGCGTGCCTGTCTCTGGATCTCGGATGCTTACAGCCACACCTGGTATGGGACGGCCCACAGTGCCGCGTTTGTGTAAAGTCTGTCCAGGAAAGAGCTTTGAACCGCCCGGAGGATCTTTCAGATTTACACTGACGACGGGAGTCGTCTCTGTGAGCCCATAGCCTTCTCGGATCGGCACGCCAAATTTTTCTTCAAACTGTTCTGCTAATTCTGAAGGCAGTTTTTCTGCACCTGTAACAATTCCCCACAGAGAGGTCAGTTGTTCTCGGCTCGCCTTTTTCAAGTATCCACGTAAGAAAGTAGGAGTTGTCACCGCAAGCTGTATTTGGTGTTGATGAATAATTTCAGCTAGTTTTGCAGTCTCCAAGGGATTGCTGTAAGTGACGACTTGAGGACCTCCGCAGAGCGGATACCACACAGTGACGGTAAAGCCAAAGGAGTGAAATGTCGGAAGACACCCGAGCAATTTTTGTTCAGTTGGAAATTGCAAAGTCTCGCGTACTTGAGTGACGTTTGCGACAATATTCTTGTGAGTCAACACAATGCCCTTTGGCTCCCCGGTGCTTCCACTAGAAAAAAGCAATGCAGCCTCACGATCGCCTCCGTCTTTAGAAAAACCGTAAACCGAAGCCAGGAACTCTGTCGGCAAGAGTGCACCAACCAGAGCGTTTAGCAGAATCTTCAACTTTGGGAGCTTCTTAAGTTCCTCTTGAATATCTAGGACCTTTTCAGTCCAAGGGAAGTCCTTAAAGCGCTCCTGTAACGCAGGAACAGTGATGATGGTATCTAGGCCGGACTTGCGGATCGCTATCTCGTTGGCTTTGCGTCCAGCAGTAAAATTCAAGTTCACCGGCACCTTTCCGCACAATAAGCTGGCCAGATTTGCTGTGATGCTTGCAATTCCAGGGGGCAAGACAATTCCGATTCGAGGGCCAGAAACCGTTCGCCCAATTCGACGCGACAGCGCTAGAGCCAAGCCGAGTAACAAAAATCCGTTCAAGGATTTATTCTGTAAAAAAGCGTCTGTCACAACCGTGGATAAACCTCTCGCTTTAAGCCCTTGTACGCAGGCCGCGGGTAGGCTGATTTGCAGATCTTCCCTGGCAGCAAAGGCCTCACTACCTAAATCGAGCAGACACTCTCTTAGCTTTTCGAGCGAGAGTTCTGCTGGAGGGATCGGATCACCTAAAGCTAGTATATCGTCAGCCCCCCCTCTCCTATTGAGCCAAGTCGCAGTTTTTTCTAGCGTAAAGTTGAAGATCTCCGCACTCGGCGACTCTACCCACACAGGTACGACTGACTTCCCCGACTCCTTTGCAATTTCTACCACACGCTCATCCAGGGCCAAAAGATGCGGCTGACTGGCGCAGTGCCCTTTGGGCAGAAACCAAGCACCTTCTCCAGAGAGTACCTTGTGAACGAGCTCTTGAACTACATGGTCGCTAAGCCCATCTGGTAGGTTCTCAACTTTCACATTTTCAGAAGTCGGTAGTTGCTTTTTTTCCTGTTGGGAGATGAAGAAATTCAGCGGCCTTTTAAAAAACTGCTGCAGCTTAGCCATCATTTCCATTCCAAAACTGTTTGAAACAATAATGGCTCCAGCAGAAGGCATCCGTGCTTTCCCAATTATTTTCATAAAACTCAATTAGCAGAAAAATCGGAGCTGGCCTTTAAAAAATACCGCAACACATTTTTTGAGGAATCACAGAAACTTTTTTCATGCGACCCGCGTAGGGAGTGATATTGTCTAGTTCGATGTCACGCATCTATACTTTAAGTCGTCCATCACGCAGATCTAGTGGTATTGATTACCGAGGGGCACTAAATGACGAGCAGTATGAGGCTGTCACTTCACCACCTGGACCTTGCCTCGTGATCGCGGGAGCAGGTAGCGGCAAAACCCGCACCCTCACCTATCGCGTCGCATGGCTTATCGATCAGGGGCTGCTCCCCTCACGCATCCTGCTTCTTACTTTTACAAATAAAGCTGCCCGCGAGATGCTTGAACGTGTTTCTTCTCTCGTCCCGCAGGATCTAACTTCGTTGTGGGGAGGCACATTTCACCATGTTGGCCATCGTATTCTTCGCACTCATCCCCGCGAGGCAGGGCTTGAACAAGGCTTCACTATCTTGGACCGTGACGATGCTCAAGAAGTGTTGACCTCTCTCTATTCTCGTCTGGAAATCAATGCTAAAGACAAACGCTTCCCAAGGCCCTCCGTCGCACTAGAAATCATCTCATACTCTGAAAATACTAATCGCGCGATTACAGAGCTGTGCGAAAAAGAATTCTCTTTTTTAGCGGAATTTGTGGAGCCGCTCATTCGAATCCAATCTCAGTATCGGCAGAGAAAGTATGAGATTAACGCTGTAGACTACGACGATCTACTGACGCTGCCGCTCAAGATTTTGAAGCAAAATCCATTACTTGCCGAGCGCTATCAATTCCAATTTCAAGCCATTTTGGTGGATGAATTTCAAGACACCAACGCCGTCCAATCTCAGTTCATTGATTACCTTGCTGCTCACCATCGCCACTTGATGGTCGTTGGCGACGACGCTCAATCCATCTACTCCTGGAGAGGAGCACGCTTCGAGAATATCCTCAGCTTCCCCGAACGTTATCCTGATGCCCGTATCTTTCGCATCCGCACCAACTACCGTTCCGTGCCTGAAATCCTATCTCTGGCCAACATGTCTATCGCCGCCAACACCCGCCAGTTCCCCAAAGAACTGCGCGCCGTAAAGCCCTCCGGAAACATGCCTGTGCTCGTGCCGGCAGCGGATCCCCACCAACAAGCAAATTTCGTTTGCCAACGCATCATCGAATTACAGAACGAAGGATACAACCTCAGCGAGATGGCTGTCCTCTACCGAGCCCACTCGCATGCGATCGAGCTTCAATTGGAGTTAACCAAACGCAACATCCCTTTCGTCATCACATCGGGGATCCAGTTTTTCCAGCAAGCACATGTCAAAGACTTGGCAGCCCACCTGCGCATCGCCATCAACCCGGCCGATGAAATTGCTTTCCTTCGCGTCGCAAGCCTCGTTCCTGGTATCGGAGCGACCACGGCTCAAAAACTCTTTTCCACACTCAAAACAGGCAAGAGCTGGCACCTGGCTAACCCACCTAAAAAATCCGCAACCGTTTGGGTTCGACTTGCAACACTCATCAGTCAGCTCCGTCAAGAAACATCCGTTAAACTAAAACCAGCTCCAGCTGCCATTGCCCAAGACAGCACAACCCAAGTTGAATTGCCCCCAGAGGAGATGATTAACGTCATTCTCGAGACTTACTATTGCGACGTCCTCCAACTCCGATACGACAACGCCAGCCAACGCCTTGAGGATCTTCGACAACTCCGCGACTACTCACGCCAGTTTGCTAGCACATCGGAGTTCCTTGCACAGCTCACCCTCCTTACTGGCGTCGAATTGGCACGCCCGTCAAACGCCCCCGCTGATGCCGATACTCTTCGTCTGACTACCGTCCACCAAGCCAAAGGATTAGAGTGGAAAATCGTGTTCCTTATCCATCTAGCCGACGGACTCTTTCCCCTTGCCCGTAGCACGCAAGAATGCGACTCTCTGGAGGAAGAACGCCGACTCTTCTATGTCGCAGTCACTCGTGCACAGGACCAACTGTACTTGACTTACCCCATCATTAGGCTCAGCCGCGGGCAATTTAGCTTAGACCCTATCCAACGCAAGTCCCGATTCATTGAGGAAATCCCCCACCACCTCATGGAACAGTGGCAAATCGAACCTCCACGTCCAGACTGGAGCAACACCACGGCTGCACCGCACAGCTTAAATTCAACAACTTCAGCAATAAAAAGCCCGCCTAAACAGTACCTAGAAGACCACTGCTCCGATCCCGCTCCGAATTACGACGAACCATTCTAACGAATAAGATTCGCCCGGTTAATTAATCCCAAAGTTTTTAGCAGTAATTACTAGCATCCACAGCCGTATCAGGTTTAGACTATTGAACTATGCCATATGGCAAACTGTCTGAAAAACTAATGATATTGCCTCGCTTGGCGAAGAAAACTATTGCCCTCTTCTTCGTCGCCACGCTCATCCTCAACGCACTCACGAACAGACTCTCTTCCCAACAATCACAACTTGGGAGTGACCTCTGGAACCTCGCACCAGTCGGCGCCAAAATCCGTGGCTTCGACATCCCTCTTACCAATGCCCAAGGCAAACGCACAGGGCGCCTCCGCGGCTCAGAAGCAGTTATTCTCGACAGATTCAATGTTAAAGTCACTGACCTTACATACACTTCAGATGGCGAAGACTCCCCGGAAATTTACCTCCAACTTTCTGATGGTCTTTACAATCGAGACAAAGAAGAACTATCTAGCCAAGGCTCGGTGTATCTCAAACGCGACAACTTAGAAGTCAGCGGCGTCGGGCTGACCTGGGACTTACGCACGCGCCAGGGCAGCATAACTAAAGGCGTCAGAGTCGTCATCATCCCGCGAGGCAACACACCACCCAGCATCGCAATGCAAGATCTTCCATGAAAATTCCGTACTCTTGCATCACACACGTTTTGATCATAATGAGCCTGCAGCTTACGCTGCAAATCCGAGCACAAGATGTGAACACAACTGCGCCTCACACTCCTGCCCCAACCCCTCACTCCAATACAAATTACGCTCAGGATAACCCGGACTTTCAGACCGACACCCCAGAACCCAAAATGACAATCGAGTCCACCAGCATGGATGCAGACCTTGATGGGAATTTGGTCGTATTCTCTGGCAGAGTCACCGCTCGTGATGCCGACTACAAGCTCACTTCCGAAAAACTTATCGTACACCTTGGAGGAGAGGAACGCAGCCCCGAGAAAATTATTGCCAGTGGCAACGTTCGCATTGAACAAAAAAACCTCATCTCAGAATCTGAAAAAGCCACCATCTTCCCAGGTGATGATCGCGTACTGCTCGAAGGCAACGCCCGCGTCCGTCAGGGAGCGAACGTCTTCAGCGGTAAAACAATTGAATACACACGCAGTACCGGAAGAGTCCTGATCCGCGAAGGCGTACGCGTCTCCATAGCCGACATTCGCTCACTCAACATGCCTGCAGCAGGAGCACAATCACCCCCAATTCCTCCATCGCCCGTCCCCTCTAGTGCCTCACCATCCCCATGACAAAATCGCAAGATTACAGAGTCACTTCATCCGAAACACTCCTGCAAGAGGCCGAAGCTCAGAACAGCTTACTATCCTCACCCCTGGCGGTGGCCCGTGACCTCGTAAAAAGCTACGGCGGCAGGCGCGTGGTCAACGGTGTAAGCCTCGAAGTCTATCCCGGAGAGATCGTCGGTCTGCTTGGCCCCAACGGTGCTGGCAAAACCACAACGTTCTACATGGTCACCGGCCTAGTACGTGCTGACGAAGGGCAGGTTTACTTCCGCGGCTGCGACGTCACTCTTGAACCGATGCACCGCCGCGCTAGGCGCGGCATGGGCTACCTGGCCCAAGAGCCCACTATATTCCGTCGCCTCAGCGTCTGGGAAAACATGATGGCTATTGCCGAGACTCTCGCTCTCACCCCCAAGGAAAGAATCAAACACTGCGAACTCAAACTTGAAGAGCTCGGCATTGCCCATCTTCGTAAGTCAATAGCACAATCCCTATCTGGCGGAGAGCGACGCCGCCTTGAAATTGCCCGCGCCCTGCTCACGCGTCCGTCTTTTCTGTTGCTGGATGAACCCTTTTCAGGAGTTGATCCCAAAGCGGTAAGTGACGTCCAAGACATCATCGTATCACTTCAGCAACAAGGCCTGGGTATCCTTATCACTGACCACAACGTCCGCGAAACCTTGCAAGTCTGCCATAGAGCCTACCTGATTTTCGAAGGCCGTGTCATGAGTCAAGGCACAACCGATTTTCTGCGTACGGACCCTGTCACAAGGGAACTCTATCTTGGGGAACGCTTCACCTTATAATCTCACATTATGTCAGTCATTTACCCAGAGAGCGTCAGTGTCGAAAATTTTTACACCAAGCACGCCGGAATGCTGAAGATTCGCCTCATCGCTGGAGCACACGGCCTGGATCGCCTCATCCGCGAAGGTGCGGTAAACAGACCTGGGCTCGCCCTGGCAGGATTCTATGCCCACTTCGCCGAAAGGCGTGTGCAACTACTCGGACGACATGAGCTGGCCTACCTCGAAAGTCTCAAAGCCAGGGAATTGCGCGCAGTCTTACGTACCTTCCTCAAAACCCCTATTCCCTGCATCATGGTGGCAAGGGATCTCAAACCTCCACGCACCATGGTAGAACTCTGTGAGCAATACAAAGTACCGCTCTTCCGCACACCTCTCAGCACCATGCGCCTGGCCAACCAAGCAACACTCTGCTTAGAATCAGACTTTGCACCATCTGCTACTGAACATGGCAGTATGGTGGATATCCAAGGTATTGGCGTGATGCTACGCGGCGAAAGTGGTGTAGGCAAAAGCGAGGCAGTGCTCTCACTCATGGAGCGAGGCTATTCACTAGTCTCAGACGATATTTGTAAGATCAGCCTGTTTGAATCTCGCGAACTAATGGTCACCTCACCAGAACTGACCCGCTACCACATGGAGGTCCGCGGATTGGGCATAATTAACCTCGTATCCATCTTTGGAGTGGGGGCAATACGCCAGGAGAAAAGGCTTGACTTGGTTGTCACACTTCAGCACTGGGACAGTACCGAAGAAATCGACCGTACAGGCTTGGACACTTCCACCTACGAGATTTTGGGGATTCCAGTCGCACACGTCGTCATTCCTGTGCGGCCTGGTCGCGATGTCGCCCGCCTCGTAGAAGTTGCAGCTTTGGATGCCAAACTCAAACAGCTTGGACAAAATAGCGCTTTGGAATTTAACCAAAAATTGCTTGCAAGAATGACACAGAACGCGACAAAAAGCGCGACAGAAGAAAATATATCGTATTAGTATCAATCATGCCTGACGCCGCCGAGACATCACGGGTAACCGTGGAAGTAGTAATCAACAACAAACTCGGTTTGCACGCACGTCCGTCCGCGCTCTTCGTACGCACAGCTCAAAAGTTCCCCTGCCACATTACGGTGGAAAAAGACGGCGAGGAGGTAAACGGCAAATCAATCATGGGGCTTATGATGCTTGCCGCGGGCATGGGCTCTGTTCTGAAAATCACTGCCGCAGGAGAAGGTGCCCAAGAAGCTATTCAAGCCATCCAAGAGCTCGTCTCCAGAAAATTCGACGAAGATTAAGCTAAGGAGATGAGCGGTTCAGAATTTACCGAAGAATTCACCGTATCGGGAATTCCGGTCTCACCGGGCATCTCGGTTGGAAAGCTTTTCGTAATTTCAAACGAGGAGCAGCCTGTACCCTGCCATAACATCACCTTGGAACAAGTTCCCAGCGAGTGGGAAAGATTTGAAAACGCCATCAGCAAAACCAAACAGCAATTGCTCGACATTCAAAAGCAAATGGCCAAGAACGTTGGCGATAGCGACGCAGGAATTTTTGAAGCCCATTTGCTCGTGCTTGAAGACGCCACAATCCTCGCAGCCGTTAAAAAACAACTTGCCCAGCGACTACAAAACATTGAACACGTCTACCAGCACATCATCTCCCAATACGCTAAAGCTTTGGCTAACGTAGACGATCCCTATCTCGCGGAACGAGCTGCAGATGTTTTGGACGTTTGTCGCAGAGTAATCTCAAACCTCATCAGCCGCAACATCTCCCTGCGGGACATCATTACAGAACCGTGCATCGTCGTCGCACACGACCTTACGCCTTCCGACACAGCACAATTACCAAGAGACCTAGTACTCGGATTTGCCACACACCTTGGCTCACGCACATCCCACACAGCAATCATCGCCCGTTCTATGGACTTGCCGGCTGTAGTCGGCCTGGACCCAACACCTCATCTACAAACTGGGTTAATGGCCGTGCTGGATGGTTATCACGGTCTCATCATCGTTAACCCAAAACCAGAAACTCTCGAACGCTTTAAAAAAGAAGAACAGAGGCACGAACAAATCGAAAAGGAGCTCACAAAGCTCCACGACGAAAAAGCAGTAACACCAGACGATCGTAAAATTATTCTCTCTGCAAATATCGAACTGCTCAGCGATCTACCGGATTGTGTGGAAGCTGGGGCAGAAGGTATTGGACTGTTTCGCACAGAGTTTCTCTTTGCAAACAGGCCCGATTTACCGGACGAACAAGAACAGTTTGAGATCTATCGACAAGCCGCCCGGGCTGTCAAACCCCACTCCGTCATCCTTCGCACACTCGATCTGGGTGGTGATAAGCTCTTCACCTCAATGCACTCCTCCACAATCACCAACCCCTTTCTTGGGGTCAGAGCCATTCGCTTCTGCCTTGCTCATCCGGAGATATTTCGCACGCAACTGCGTGCTATGCTGCGCGCTTCCACTGAAGACAATGTCAAAATCATGTATCCCATGATCACCACAGTGGATGAAGTGCGTGAAGCCAATCGCTACTTGGAACTGGAGCTAAAAAGCCTGCGTGCTGCAAGAATCCCAATCCCAGAGCGCATCGAAGTCGGAATCATGGTCGAAGTGCCCGCAGCTGCACTTACCGCACCAGCACTTGCTGAGGAGGTTGATTTCTTCTCCATCGGCACCAACGACCTCATTCAATACACCATGGCCTGCGACCGTGGTAATGAACAGCTTGCCTACCTTTACGAACCTGCTCACCCAGGTGTGTTACGCCTCATTCAGTACACCATTGATGCCGCTCATGCTGCGGGCATCTGGGTGGGAGTCTGTGGTGAGGCGGCAGGCGATGTGGAGATCGTGCCACTCTTACTAGGCCTCGGCATTGATGAGCTTTCCGTGGGCGCCGCACAGGTCCCTCGGGTTAAAAGGGTGATTCGTTCCCTCACCTACTCTGAGGCACGCCAACTTGCGATTGAGGCGCTCTCCTACCGTTCAGTCAAAGAAGTTCGTGCCAGGTTGCGCGCACTTGCGCAGGAACGGTTCCCAGAACTTCTCGAAGATATCGAACTGCTTGCATGATAGACGCTCTGATCCGCGCGGCACTTGCTGAAGACCATGCGCCGGAGGGTGACATTACCTCCCACTACTTCATAACAGCGCACAGTCAATCTTCAGCAGCAATCGTATCGCGCCAAAATGGTAAACTATCCGGCGCCGAGATCGCGCAAAAAGTTTTCCTCAGCATCAATCCACAACTGGAGATAAAACCCCTCCTCCATGATGGTGCCAATCTTCAACCCGGTTCTACAATAATGCGCGTTTTCGGCGACACGCGCTCCTTGCTAGCCGCCGAACGCACCGCCCTCAACTTCCTTCAACACCTGAGCGGCGTCGCAACAATCACCGCAAAATTCGTGGAAAAAATTGCTAACACAAAAGCCAAAATCGTTGACACGCGCAAAACTCTGCCCGGCTGGCGCCAGCTACAGAAAAATGCCGTCCTTCACGGCGGAGGCCACAACCATCGCATGGGCCTCCACGACCGCATCCTTGTTAAAGACAACCATCTTTGCGCAGTAGGCAATGACCCCGAGAAGCTCTCCAGCATCATCAAAAAAATCCGCTCAAAGCACCCAAAGCTGATTATCGAATTTGAAGCCGATTGTCTTAAGGATGCTTTACTGTTTTGCGAGCTAGGCGTCGACATCGTATTGCTCGATAATATGTCGCCGGATCAATTGCGTGAGGCTGTAACTCATATCGCAGGCCGGTGTAAAACCGAAGCCTCAGGGGGTGTCACACTTGAAAACGTCGCGGCAATCGCCTCTGCTGGGGTAGACTACATCTCCGTCGGCGCACTCACACACTCGGCCCCCGCACTCGACATCGCACTGGACTTCGAATGAGCTTGCCCGATTACGCAATGATCGGTCTTCTCCGCGCCTTGCGCAAAGCCAGACCGCATGCCGTCAAAAACTACGCACTTTCCGCAAACACCTCTGCCAGTACTATCAAGCAGCTTCAGGGATTAGGGTTCGGCATCGAATCCCACCCTGTGCTGGGAATTCTGCTCACGGCGGACTGCGACAAGCTATTTCCTGAAAACATCATTGCCTTCCGCTCTCCAAAGTATGAACAAAGGCCGGTCTATGTGTTTTTAGAAACAACATCCACACAAGATGCCGCAAACAGAAACCTTGCAGCGCACGCTCACGATTCTGACTTATTCAACGGCGCCCTCTGGGTAGCGGAGAAACAAACTGCCGGCAGAGGCCGTTATCAAAGAACTTGGCAGTCAGAACCTGGGCAGGGCTGTTGGTTCACCATTTATCTGAATGCATGCCAAAAAAACTCACCTGCCACAGTATCATTTTCCGCTGCATTGGCCGTGGCCGAGGGTATTAAAAAATGCACCGGATTATCTTGCGAATTTAAATGGCCAAATGACGTTCTTGTCCAAAGCAAGAAAGTCTGCGGTATCCTCACCGAGCATTCGCGCTGCGGTCGTGGTATGCTGGTAGGGATTGGGGTGAACGTTCATCATCACACAATGGATTTTCAGGATGAAGTTCGAAACATTGCCATCTCCTTGGCCCAAGCCTCGAGCACCCCTCTTCCCGAGGCTGTTCGTCCAGCTCTGATCGCAGCGATCGCCGATAACTTAGATCAAATTCTCTCCCTCCCGTGGAAAGAGATCCGCAACAAATGGTGTGCAGCCTGTCCTCTTTTTCAAAAACCCATCCGACTGCTCCAACGAAATGCAGTTCTACACGGAATTTTCCACGACATTGACGACCAAGGAAATCTGATACTGCGTCTGGATAATGGCAGTCACATCCCTCATATCAGCGGCGAGGTGCAAATTCTGTGAAGACTCAAACACTACCCTTACTATTGGTAGATGTAAGCAACACATTTTCAAAATTTGCTGCTGTAAAAAATGGTAAAATTCAAAGACCTGTACGTATAGAAACATCAAAAATCTGCGAGAAATCCTGGACCCCACCACCACAGATGCGACTGGCAGAAAAAATCTGCATCGCAAGCGTGGTTCCACGAGCTACACAGGTATTTTACAAATTACGCCCGGATGCCGAGTTTCTCAGCGGCACTCGCTCGCTGCCTGTTCAGATTTCTTATCCACATGCTGCGGAAATCGGCGCAGACCGCCTTGCAAACGCTATTGCCCTACACAAGCTTGGCCGATTTCCCGCTATCGCTCTAGATTTCGGCACGGCAATTACACTGGATATCTTGGATGAGCGAGGTTTCTACTGCGGAGGTGTGATCGCTCCGGGCTGGCAGATGATGCTCAGTTACTTGCACGAGAAAACCGCACTATTACCCCGTGTCAGACTTACAAAGCAACCCGACCCGATTGGTAAAAGCACCTCCGCTGCTATTTGTGCTGGCGTGCATTATGGATTTATCGGCCTTGTCCGTAACATTCTTAAGCACGCCATCTCCTCCCTACCCCGAAGTCCAGCACTCATTATCGCGACCGGTGGTGATTCCGACTGGATTTCTCGGGAGATCCCCGATATCCAATACACCGATCCGCTTCTCACACTTCGTGGGATTCAAATCTTTGCGGAAAGCCTTCATTAATGTGACAAAAAAGTAACATACTCGGACTGCGAAAAATCAAATTTA
>CALLMV010000019.1 GCA_938005615.1 uncultured Verrucomicrobiae bacterium | reverse complement strand
TCAACTCACCACTTTCTGCTGTACGCTCTGTACTCACAATTCATAACATCGGTTATCAGGGGAAGTGCCATCCTAGCCTGCTCGGTTACATCGGTGTTGGGCCCGAACACTTCTCTGCCGATGGCTTTGAGGACTTCGGTGCGGTGAACCTTTTGAAAGCCGGGGTGAATTATTCCGACGCCGTGACCACCGTTTCGCCCACACATGCTCTGGAGCTGCTCACGCCTGAGGGTGGTCATGGCCTGGCCCCCTATCTCGAACGCCATCGCCAACGTGGCACTTTTCGCGGAATTCTCAACGGCGTAGATGAGCGTGACTGGAATCCTGCCGAAGATCGCTCAATCGCTGACAGATTTTCAGCCGATGAACTCTCGGGAAAGAGCATCTGCAAACGCGCTCTGCAAATGGACTTGGGCCTAAATGCTGACGAACGTGTGCCGCTTTTCGGTGCTGTAACGCGACTTGCGGAGCAAAAAGGCGTCGCACTCATGCGTGCCGCTTTACCATCCGCACTAGAGCAAATGCACATGCAGTTCGTCCTGCTTGGTAGTGGAGAACCAGATGATGAGAACTTCTTCCGCTGGTTGGAGAGTCGCTTCCGCGGCAGAGTCGCCTGCTGGATTGGTTTTAACAACCAAGTGGCCCATCAAATATACGCGGCCTCAGACTTCTTTCTCATGCCCTCTCTCTACGAGCCCTGCGGCCTGGGACAGCTTTACGCCATGCGCTACGGTGCAGTACCTGTAGTACGTGAGACGGGTGGCTTGGTAGACACTGTGGAACAATACGACGAGGCCTCTGGCACAGGCTCCGGCCTACGCTTCTTGCAACCTACGCCCCGCGCGCTGTTTGACACGATCGGCTGGGCTGTCTCCACTTGGTATGACAGGCCCGCACATTTTCGGCAGCTTCAGCGCAACGGAATGCTCAAGCGCTTTCCGTGGAGTAACTCTGCACAACAATACATCTCCATTTACCAGCAATTGTAGCCTGGTAGTGCATGCACTAATCGTCCCCGCGCACCTCTGCGGCACGCATCGGCATGGCATCAATCAAACTAAAAATGAGCCTCGGCTCGGGCGGCTGCGCGCCGGTCCATTTTGTAGTGCCGTCCAAACCAATCAGTACTACGCGCGGTGCTTTCTCGGGAAACTTCGTATCCACAGGTCGCAAAAATTTTTGGAATTGTTCCTCGGTTTTGCAGATTCCGATAACCAGTCGGCGTTCACTCATCTCTTTTCCAAGTGCCTTATGGCGCCACGATGTCCAGTCTTGCTCGATATAGAAATCCGGAGCCAGCAAGAGCACACGATGCTGCCAGCGCAAAGCATTTAATCCTTGCTCATCGATTTGCGGCGGAGCATCACAAAACCCCGCAAGCGTACACACCATCAAAAAACCACAAGCCAGAGATCCCTTCATGCACTGAAGTTGTGTGCGGAGGTAACGAAGTCAACCTGCTGCGGGGAGAGTATCCGATGAGTGTGCAGGAGCATCTGGAGACCCGACTCGCTGCTCTACTGCTTGCCAGTCGCCTCGGAACTCTACTGCGCGGTCGTCTATATAAAAACGCGCTGTCGGTTTGCCCATGATCAGGTGGTCGTAGGGAATCCCGTGTTTCTGGAGCCAGTTTCGTGTCGTTTCCAGATGATTAAAGTGCCTGGCCGTATGTAGTGCAATGAACCAACCTTGAGAGCGCAGACGCATCAGCGAATCACGTGCACCGGGCACAGGTTCGGCGTTAGCGTAGTCCAGGTCATCACGCACGCGAGCCACAACGCCATCAATATCAACTGCCAAAGTGCGCCGCTCTTGTGTCATCCCTTGTAGAATAGTGCCAAGGGTCTCTAACAAGGCGCGAGCTGAAAAATTGATACTGGAAATCTCAGTTCAAACGTTCCTCACATTCTTGCGGAGAAAAGCCCTCAAACCCGTTCTCCAGGCTATGACTAAGCCACCCGTCAGAATAATTGATAGAAGGGCTGTCGGCTCAGGAATGACGGAAGTGATTTCCCATTCAAGCTGAGTGATGTTATCTGCCACGGGGACGGCAATTGGACGGTTGCTAAAGTTTGAGCCCATCAACAATGTCTCCATGCTGTAAGACGGCTGAACTGGGGGGGTGAATGTTAATACTTCATTCAGCGTGTGTTTAAGGATGGCACCGTTGTAGATGTCACCACTGAGAACCACTCCCGTGGGTGTTCGCAAAGCTGTCACCACGTAGTTAATTTCCGTTCTGTTAAACGCGTCCTTGTCCCACGCAAATCCCGGCGGATGGTCGTCGTAAATCGTGGTGCTCATGCCGTCAAAGGTCCAAATACGAATCAAATCGGTTGCTGAAATATTGACATCATTAGTAAAGGAGAAACCAAATCCGTAGGCACCTCCGGGCAGAGTGACAAAAGCTTGCCCAAGCGCAGCGTCTGGCAGGAGGCGGAAATTTCCGCGAAAGACCATGATATCCCCTGGGGCAAAGCTGTAATTGGAAAACTGAGCGGGCAGATTGGTGTTGATGATGAAATTATCGTAAGAAGAATCTACGCTTCCCGGTGAGGTGGTGTTTACAGAAAATGGCTGGGATACGGCGGAAACCCAATCTGAGGCGGTGGATCCTACAAAATTGTGGATAGAGGTTAGTTGTGCATGGGTAAGGCAACTTACAAAAAAGAAGATTGTCGTCAGTGTGTATTTCATAATTGATGCGAGCAATTTAAATGCCAGTTTTATCGCGCCTTTTTCCTTGATTATTATCGGCAGCGAATTCCCTCGAGACTTGACGGACGACTATTTTGCATGATTTTAATCCCATGAGCTTAAGCATAGTCGAAAACCCAATAGTCCAACTTACCGAAGCCGCAAGGGAAAAAATCCGCGAGTTGACTGCTGAAAATCCCGGAAAGATTTTTCGTTTGTTTGTGGAGGCTGGTGGGTGTTCCGGCTTCAATTATGGAATGAGTATTACTAGCCCTGTGGAGGGGGATTTGCGGTTGGAGGAAGGATTGGATGCGATGATTGATCCGGCCTGCATCCCCTATCTCAAAGGGTCAGTATTGGATCATGTGGATCAGTTGACACAGACGGGCTTCCGCATCCGTAACCCCAACGCGAAGGCCACCTGTGGATGCGGTACTTCCTTTGAGGCGTGAGTGCCTATACACCTGGATCTACCCAACCTGCGAGTAGTAAACACGTTGATCTAATAAAACTGCCAGAGCGAGTCCCCAATTCTCCATTGCTCAGGCACGTGCTACAAAAAAACGGCTGTCGCGCTACTTTATGCGAGGTGATTGCCGCAGGGCTGTACGACCCAGACTCAGGCTACTACAGCAAGCACATCCGTACTGTGGGCAGACGGGGTGATTTTAGCACAACTCCCGTCTTAACCCCCCTACTCGGGCATGCCATCGGGAATTGGGCGGCACGGCGAGCATCGGATTTGAACCTGCCAGGCAAGTGCGGACTCATCGAACTTGGGCCTGGCAGCGGGGAGCTTTTTTCCCAAACCTGGAGTGCCCTAGGCTGGTGGCGGCGCGGACGGTTTCGACCCGCACTTGTGGAGATTTCTTCCGAACTGCGACAGATCCAACAGCAACGTTTGAGCCGTATTTCCGCCACGTGGCATTCGGATGTCGCGGAAGCGCTCAATTTGTGCGGCGGTCGTGCAGTGCTCTGGGCACACGAGTTTGCAGACGCATTCGCCCCGAAGATTTATCAACTCCATCAGGGGTGCTGGCACGAATTACTCATTATTCATCACGAAGATGGCCATCCCTGTTTGGCACTCGAAGCCCAGCCTACGCAGCTCTCGCATATTCGGACAGACTGGCCGGAAGGCCAGCGCGTAGAAGTGCCAAGCTCATTCGTGAATTTTCTGAGACAGCTCAGGCCTCACTTTCAACAGGGTGTTCTGTTGATCTTAGACTATGGCGGAAGTGCGAGGGAGATTTACCATCGTCGTCCCAAAGGCACACTTCGCTCTTACAGACATCATCAGCGAGCCGAGGGCATAACAGCTTTAGCTGACTTGGGACGTCGAGATCTGACGTTTGACGTGGATTTTGACTACTTGGCTACAGAAGCCGCAAAGTTGGGTTTCCGCTCTTCTGAGATAATAAACCTGGGAGATTTTTTAAGAGATCACACACCGGTGCATTGGTCTGTTTTGAACGAGCACATAACATCCAGATTTTATTTGCTCGAACTCAGAGCAGACAACGAAAAAGCATAAATCGTGCTGCGACAGCTAGCTACTCGAATTAAAGGGTGGCCTTGCGGCATTTGCGCAGCACTCCAGCACCGAAAAGCACAAGAAGAGAAAGTATGACAATAGTACTTGGCTCAGGCACATAGGTGATGCCACGAAAGGCGTAGTTTGTTCCCGCAAGTGCGAGTGATGTAAAGGTCGCGCTAAATGGGCTATCGAATCCGTTCGCATCTGTCAGTGAGAAGAGGCGTCCCTCGGTAACACCAAAGAGCTGAACGTTACCACTGCCATCCACATATCCTGTCAGATCCCAGACGTTTCCCCAACCTCCAGGAACTGTTCCTGTGCCGGATAAAACCCAATTGCCAGACACTAGTGAATACTTGTTAATCGTTCCGGAATCCAGAGTAGTGTACATCACAGTGCCACCCGTGATATCGCCTATAAAAAATGAGCGTCCCACGGGTGCGGTAGCGGCGGGAAGGTTAACCAGAGGTGCTGGGCCAGTTGTGGGCAGGCCAGTGCCAACTGTCTGTACTGTACCTGGACCGGAGGCTCGCCCACTGTAGAGCTGTCCATTGTAGATGTGAACGGTTCTGAGGTTGGTATTAGTCACAATCTGGCTGGTCGTCGACGATGCGTAGTCATGGTACCATATGCCGTTGCTCGTATTGCTGGCGTGACCAGTGATCCACACTCCGGATCCATCTGCTTGAGGAATGGCAGAGCGAATGTTGTCTCCACTGAAGGCCGCTCCCAAGTTTGTCGTGTTTACTGTGGCTGAAGTATTATTTTCAAACACTTGTACACGTCGAGGATAGGCCGCTGCAGTTGTGTCCTTGATGTTAGTCACGCCTGTTGGGGCATCGTATCCAGTCACAGCAAGAAATTTCCCGTTGTAGCGAAGTTTGCCCTCAGAGGTGGCGCTCCCGCTCGCCGTGAGCCGATCTGTTCCTGTCGTAGGCAGATTGATTGTCTGGACGAGAGTGCCATCTTGCTGAAATTCCAGAAGGCTGATTTCGGAAGAAGCGTTGGAAATGGGTGTGGTACCATTACCAGTGCGGTAAATGACAAGATTTCCATTTTGGAGCGAGAGCTGGGCGTGGGAGAAACTGCCAGCAAGTATGGCACACGTAAGAGGCAAGAATCTTTTTGTAAAATTCATGACTTTTTTTAAAAAAAAAAATGTTACAATTTCGTGGCAATTTACACTTTTTTAAAAATAATTTTGTTCAAACTCTCACAGAGCCTGGGCTTGAGCATTTATTTTCCGATGCAAAAGCGAGAAAAGATGGCGCCAAGAAGTTCTTCGTTGTCTACCCGCTCGGTAATAGAAGAAATGGCGGAAAGCGCCGAACGCAGATCAATGGCGCAGAGATCCAGATAGAGTCCGGATCGTAAAGCCTCTGCGGCTTGGGCAAGATACTGATGCGCCTGGCGTAGCGTAGCCTGGTGGTGCTCGTGAATAGTCAGAGCGTCGGCATCTTGTGCGGATGTGCCTAGGGCTTTAGTAATGATGCGTGCTCGCAGTTCAGCGATGCCCAGACCAGTCAAAGCAGAGACGCAGAGCGGGTCGGGGACGTCGGAGTTATTTTTGAAAGCTAAATTGTCTGAAGGTGACGAAGGATGAGCCAACAGGTCAGTTTTGTTGATGACGTGGATGAGCTGGGCCGTGCTCGAAATTATGTCTTGAGGTGGAAAGGAAACATCAGCGGGAACTGTGGCGTCTGAAACCCAAAGGATGATGTCGGCCACCGCAAGTGCCTCACGAGAGCGGCGCACACCTTCTTGTTCCACGGGATCCGCAGTATCACGCAGACCAGCTGTGTCTATGAGGCGGATTGCGATGCCATCCCACTGGAGGGCGACCTCAATAGTGTCGCGTGTTGTGCCGGGAGTTGGTGCGACGATGGCGCGGTCGCGCTGGGCCAAGGCGTTAAGGAGGCTGCTTTTGCCGGCATTCGGCAGGCCGGCGATCGCCACGGAAATTCCCTGCGAAAGGATGCGGCCTTGGGCCAGGGAACCGAGAAGTTGGTGGAGTTGTTGGTTAAGGGCTTGGCAGTCCTCGTGCAGAACTTTGAGTTCGCGGGGCTCGATGTCCTCCTCAACAAAATCAATCAGGGCTTCTACTTCAGCAAGTAGGTCAAGGAGTGCGGCACGAATTTTTTCCAAACGTTTTTCCAATCCGCCCTCGTAAAGCCGACGAGCTGCACGCAAGGCGGCGTCACTTTCCGCATGGATAAGTTGGGCCACGGCTTCCGCACGAACCAAAGGCAGCCGGCCGTTGAGATAAGCACGGCGGGTGAATTCACCCGGCTCTGCCGAACGAGCACCGGCCTGAATCAGAGCGGAGATGACGCGGCCGACAATAAGGGGGTTGCCGTGCAGGCTAATTTCTACCGTATCCTGGCCAGTGTAACTTCGAGGCGCAGGAAAAACTGTGACGATAGCTTCATCTAGGACTTGACCGTCGTGGCGCAAGGTACGCAAATAAGCTCTGCGTGAAGCTTGTGTGGCGATGTCCGGATGCAGTTTAGAGGCGAGCTCGGCCGCTCCAGGGCCGCTCAACCTAACCAGGGATATGGCAGCTCGACCAGGCGGTGTGCACTCTGCTACAATAATATCGTGGATTTGGAGTGCTTTGTCTCTGGCACTATCTGACATGGACAATGTCGGGGGTCTTCTGCTGGGCGTGACTTGAGAGTGTGCAGTGAAGCAATGCGCTTAGTCCCCATCGGGTGGCGAAGCTTTCTGGCCCTGAAGTCGGGCCGCACGCTCGGCGAGCTCGACATGGAATTGTTCGCTACTTGGCGGCTCTCCGTTGGTATGGGTACGGCCCCACCAGTCAGTAAAAGTCTCTCCCGGATTTCTGCCTGCTTTGAACTGAAGGAGGTAATCACGCACGGTGGAGGGAATGTCTTCAATTTTTAGGGTCTTGAGCGCAAGGCCAGCCAGGCGGTCACCACGATAAGAGCCGCCGACATAGAATGCGTATTTACCAGGAGCGCGGCCGACAAAAGCCAAGTCCGCATTGTAGGGTCGTGGGCAACCGTTTGGGCAACCACTCATCCGGATGAGGAGCGGTTCCTGGTCGAGTTGGAGATCACGCAGGATGGCATCAATCTCGTCCATAACCTCTGGGAAGACGCGTTCACTTTCTGCAAGCGCCAGTCCACACGTGGGGAGGGCCACGCATGCGTGGGAAACTTTGCGTGCCCGGGTGAAATCGGCTCCGCTAACGACCCTGTGCTGGGCAAGTATCGCTTCGAGCGCCTGACGTTGCGAAGGCAAAATGTCGTGGAAGATAATGTTGCAATTTGGAGTAAGCCGGATCGGACAGCCAATTTCCTGAGCAATCCGTCGAAATGCCGTACGATACTCCGGTCCAGGGGCTGCAATATCTTTAATGCGCCCCACCTCGACTGGCACACAGACCCAGAGCCTTCCATCTCCCTGTTCATGCCAGCCCAATCGATCGCTCACGTCCTCAAAGCTGAAGGAACGCGGCTCGCGCAGAAGTTCGGGATTCTTCAGGCGGGAACGCACTTCGCTTCGGAACCAATCCAGACCGCGTTGCTCGATGAGATATTTGAGGCGGGCCTGTTTTCGATCGTGACGGAAGCCATGGTCTCGTTGCGTAGTGACGACAGCCACAGCCACATCAAGCGCTTGCTCGGCAGGGATAAAACCCAGCGGCTTGCTCAAAACCGGGTAAGTCTGGGTTTGCCCGTGAGACATTCCAAAGCCACCACCCACTAAGACCGTGTAGCCCTCAATTCGACCGTCCGGCGCTGTATGCGCGACGAAGCCCAAATCCTGCGTGTAGATATCCACATCATTACGCGGGGGTATCACGATACCAATTTTGAATTTTCTTGGGAGGTAGTGTTTGCCGTAAATCGGTTCTTCAACAATTTCTGTTTCATCGGCTGTAAGTTCGATCTTTTCGCCTTCGGGCGACGTAAGCCAAATCTTCACGTAAGAGGTGGCTTTAGCTAAGAATGTGTCTGAAAGCTGAGCCGCAAATTTTTGGACATCTTCGTGAGTGCGATCATACAAGGGCTCTGGGCTCGCCATCGTATTACGCACCACGTCTCCGCATGCGCCCCAAGTCGTCATTCCGGATTGGTAAACTTGCTGCATTACTGCTTGCATCGATTTTTTAAGCACGCCGTGGAACTGGATGCCTTGGCGGTTGGTAATGCGCAGTGTGCCGTTAGCCAGATTTTCAGCAATATTATCAAGCGTTAGATATTGCGCAGCCGTAAGCGCACCGCCAGGTGTTTTAGTGCGGATCATGAACATCCAAGCTTTGTCCAAACCCTGCTTTTTGCGCTCAACCCGCAGATCACGATCGTCTTGCTGGTAGGTGCCATGGAATTTCAGCAACTGGTAGTCCTCCTCAGAAAAGTGATCTTTTGTGGGGTCTAGTAAGGTCGGCACAATCGTACCGCGGAGCTGACGGGATTTTTCCTTAATTTCTTCTACTGGGTTAGACATGGTGATTCCAGAAACTTGTTTTGTTACTAAGAGATAACGAAAATTCACAACACTGCAAGCAGACACAAGTCAATCGGGCATACCATTAGTCCAGGCGAAATTTGCTATCATCCTAAAAAAATTTGCAATTATTACAATCAAAAATTTGAATATTTGAATATAATAATATTTTAATACAATACTTTTAGCTCCTGTGTATGCGAGTTATCACTAATTAGTCACTTGACGATCAGCGGGCTGGGTAAAGGAGCTATCAAACCCTCGGCTACCACGCGGGCTTTGTCCTTGCCGCAAAGCTGATGAACAATTTGCAGAGAGAATGCCATGGCGTGGCCTGCAGCCTGCGCTGTCACTATGTTATTGTGTATAACCAGAGGAGCATCCAGAGGTTCAAAGCGACGCAGATCCTTTGCCGCAGATGGATGGATCGTGAAGGATCTTTCAGTGAGCACACCAGCATTTTCCAACACAAGAGGCGCTGCACAGATGGCTGCTACTAGCCGGCCTTCACTGTGCTGGTGTCGGATCATTTTGAGCATGTTCTCGCAGCTCCGGAGGTTGTCCGCGCCTGGACGCCCGCCGGGCAGCACAATCGCGTGAAACCAGGAGTGCACAACATTTTCCAGCATCTCCTCGGCCAAGTGCAAGGTTCGTCGGGACGCCTTGATGGGTTGCGAGGGAGGTGTATCCAAAGATACTACAGTAACATGAACATCCGCACGCCGAAGTACATCTATAATAGTAATAGCTTCAATCTCCTCAAAACCCTCCGCTAAGGGGACCAAGGCACGAATGAAAGGATTTGAAGCCATACATCTTGTAATGGCGACTTCGCGTCGAAATCTCAAGATTCAATTCCTCAAAAGGGTGAAAGTCTTGCCCGAATGAGGTTAAATGTTAATATTGTGATAATGTACCGTTTTTACCTCCTGCTGCTCATGTACATGACTAACTTGGTGGCGATGCAAGCACAGACTGCCGCCCAGCGTGAAGAGGCTAAACTACGTGAAGAACAGCTTTTGCGTCAAACCGAAGAAATTGCCAACCTCATTACTCGACTCGAGCGCGCAGAACAGCGAATGAGCAAGCTTGAAGCGGAAATCGCCCAGTTGCGCAACGCAAGCCTTGCCACAGAAAGACGCATAACGGCACTTGATGCCAAAATATCCAAAGATCGCGACGCAATACTCGACGAAGTCGCACAGATCGTCGCACAATCCCAAAAAACCACTTCCGCACCACCGCCCACGATCAAAAATCCGACCCCGGGCGGGGCACGCCCTGCACAGCAGCAAACAAGCACAACCGCGCAGGAAGCCGGCTACGAATACGTTGTCCGCAGAGGAGATACGCTTTCGAAAATTGTGCGTACACTCGCTGCGCAAGGCATAAAAACAAGTGTGCAAGAAATTAGCGCAGCCAACAATCTGAGCGACCCGACGATGATCCGCGTCGGACAAAAACTCTTCATCCCCAAACGCTGACTATGCTCTGGACTTTACGCAAAGCGGACAACGGCGAAGAATTCAGGAACAGAACTTTAGAGGAGCTTTGCACCTGGGCCCACTCTGCGCAAGTCAATCCTCTGGATGAATTGAGCCAGGACGGTGTGAAATGGATACGAGCGCAGGAGGTTCCAGAATTTGAAATGGTCTGGAAAGTGATGCTTGCCGATGGTGAGGATTATGGACCCACAAACATCGGAACACTCAAAGAGTTTCTCAAAGTGAACTTGCTTAGACCAGACAGCCTAGCACGCCATATCGACGGGGTGACTGTTTCAAAAATAAAACACCTTGTTACTGGCAAAAAAACACATGAAGCTGCCAAGAAAACCGATAGACTCAGCCAAGAACACATCCCTCAAGCTGCTTCAACAAAATCCGAAAAACCCAGCGAGCCAAGCACACCCGTCGCGGGATTATCCGTCAACCAAGCTTTAGCTTGGAAAGCAAAAATTCCTCCTCCAAAAATTCGTGACTACCACACCCAGCCCCTGCCGGTACCTGCGTTTCTGCGCGTCCCTCCCCCATCTGGCACGATATTTCCAGCGGATGTTGATTATCCACCACAAAATTACCCAACAGATTAAAGCAACCGTATCTACAGAACTGGCCTCGGTTGTAGTACAGTCTCTGATCAGCTCGAAATTAGGTTGCTGCAAAGCGGGAAATGAACAAATATGTAATGTTGTGCTCAAAATTATTGTTTCAAATCTGATCTTTTGCATTTTTCTCAATGCCGCAATAGCCATCGAGGTAAACCCGAGCAAGGAACGCTTGAGTCCTGAGAGAGGCAGTCGGCCGTATCTCTTTCAAGGAGACCCTCGGCGATTGGAACGTGCCAACACCGTACAGCTTCGTGATGTGGAGTTAAACCTATCAGTTGAACCACAGGAAGTAAGCCCTGGAAGGCTCATGATGGTGACGCTTTCTGTTTTCAACAGAAGTCGCAGACCCATCATGTTGCTTTTCCCCGATTCTCAGCGTTTAGAGATCGCCGTTGTTAATGATGCAGGGAACGAGGTCTATCTGCAGTCTGCACAAAAACGATTTGATCCTGTGGAAGGCACTACTGTTATCAATCGTCGCGAGCGCGTGGTCTTTACTACTCACGTACCTGTTTCGGGCTGGAGTGGCGGTATCCGGCCGGGCACATATCGTTTGGTCGCGGCTGTATCGGGCTATCCCCATGTGCAGAAGAGTCAGGACATCGTGGTGAGGTGAGGGTTGTTGAGTGCTTGCCTGTTGAAAAAATTCGCTCTGCGTAAATGGCACTTGAGCATCTTCCCCCGCTAGAGCCTGTAGTCTGGAGTTTAATCACTTTCGCTTGATTTAAATCCTGAAGGAAAAGTCTTTTCCAAGTTGTGCAAACTTTTTTAATTACTATATATTGATCTGTGGATGTTTTAATATTTTAATAGTTTATTTTTTTTAACTTATTTTCCGCTAAGTATATCCCCCTTTAGCTTTTAGGTTATACAAGTCATCAAACCAAGAGCTGATGTACAATTGGCCTGCGAAATGAGCCGACCCCTGGGCACTGATGTGTGTTTTTATGGTGCGAAGCATTCTGTGATTAAATATTACAATAAAAGTATATGTTAATGTTTTAATGCTTCTTTATTTTGCACTGATCCGCAGGCTCGAAGCGTTAAAGCTTACTCCTCTGCAATTCCGTATTGCTGAAGGTATTTGAGCGTAAGTTGGGAAAGTTTTTCCGGGGCGTGCATCATCTGCCGAGCCTCTTCACAGCAGCGGATGTAGCCAAGGATACGCGCGGGTGGTTCGTGTCGGTTGTGAAGTTCCGCCCAGCGTGCACAGTGAGCGGCAGCAGCGAGAAGTTCGCTCAGTGGGGCGTCGGTGTGTGTGGATTCTTGGATGAGTGATGCAAAAAACTCCGCGCTCTGCTCACGCCAGTGGTGAATGAGCGTGGGCAGTTCATCCGGGTGACCACTGGCTTCAAGAAGTTGCTGCGATTGGGGCGCAGGTAAGTCTGCCTGCTGCAAGGCCTGCGCGGCGCGTTGCCAGGCGATTTGCATGGCGGGGGAGCCAAGGGCTTTTCCAGAGGCCAGACTTTGGAGTGCTTGTGCTGACATGAGCTACTTTGCTGGACGCATTTTGAGTGGGCAAGTGTTGTCTTTTTTTTGTGGAGTGACGCGAGGGTTGCTTGGCAGTTAATCTGCCGGAATGAACTGGCTTGGTTTACACGTGGTGGACTGGTTGGTGCTCCTTTTATATCTGCTGGGGAGCACCTGGGTGGGCCATGCGCTTGCAGGTAAGCAGAGTAGTATTCGGGATTTTTTCCTTGCTGGACGTGCGCTGCCCTGGCCGGCTGTGGGGGCTTCGGTGATTGCAACGGAGTTAAGTGGAGTCACTTTCATTGGGGTGCCTGCGATGATTTTTGCGGCGCAGGGTAACTTGACGTATTTGCAGTGGGCGATTGGGTCCATCATCGGGCGCTTGCTGGTGGCGTGGTTCTTTGTGCCGCGTTTTTATGAAGAAGAAATTTATAGTCCTTATGATTACATGGCTCGTAAACTTGGACGCCCGGTCAAGACTTTGGCGACTGTTTTGTTCTTCATGGGTGCAATTCTGGGGCAAAGTGTGCGCGTGCTGGTAGCAGCGATTCCGCTCAATGTAGTGACGCGTTTGCCGATTGAATGGTGCATTGTGATTATCGGAGCGTTTGCTCTTTTGTGGACGCTGATGGGAGGGATGCGAACGGTAATCTGGACGGACGTAGTGCAGTTTTGTGTTTTTTTGTTCGGCGGCGTTCTGGCGCTTGTGTGGATTTGCCTCTCGGTACCCGGAGGTTGGGCGGGGGTGTGGGAGACGGCTCGTGAGTTTGGGCGCACAGACTTGTGGGATACTCGATTGTTTGTTGATGGGAAATTAATGGCACATTTGGAGTTTACGTTGTGGGTCGCGCTTATCGCGGTGCCTTTTCAAAATTTGTCTGTTTTTGGTGTGGATCAAATGAATGCGCAACGCATGTTCTGCTGCCATGGGGTACGCGAGGCGCGTTTGGCTCTTATCTTTTCTTGCGCCGGTCAGGTGGTAACCGTTTTGATGCTTTGCGTGGGTTTGGCTCTTTTTGTTTACTATCATCATCATCCGATGGGGCCAGAGCAGGCGGAGGTGCTTTTCCCTTTAAGTGCTGAGGAAGCTGCTGCTGGGGTTTCGCCTGAAGTAAAAATGATTCAGGCAGGTTTTGTGGCCGGATCGAACGTGCCACTTGTTTCTAACCGCGACTACATTTTCCCGATGTGGATAGTGCAAGTGCTCCCTGCGGGGCTAACGGGGTTGCTGCTGGCAGCGATCTTTGCCGCCGCAATTTCTAGTCTAGACTCGGTACTCGGTGCACTGAGCCAAACGAGTTTGTCTTTGATTTATCATCCAGAGCGGCTTTCGGGAGAAGAACTGGCGAGGTTGAATCTGGTACAGAAGGCGCGCTGGCTAGTGGCCGGGTGGTGTGTGGTGCTGGTTGGTTTTACTTTGTTGATGAACATTTTTCGCGAGGGGATCCCAATTCTTCCATTGGCTTTTGGGATGACGGCTTACGCGGTAGGGCCGCTGCTAGGCATTATGCTCTGTGCATTACTGTTGCGAGGCGGACAGTTGACGTGGCTAGGTCTCACTGTGGGAACCATTTTGTCTATCTTGCTCGTGCTGTTTATCCGAACGGATGTATGGGTTTTGTTGCAGGCTGCAGGGATGGATATCAAGTTACTCGCGGCATTACCGACTTACGATTGGAATCCTAACCAGGAAAGGCTTGTTGCCCGGTTCTCATCAGCTTGGGCATGGCCAGTCACAACTCTTATGACTTTGGGTTCTAGCTTTCTCTTTTCCAGAATTCCGTTTAAGCTGATAGGCTAATGAAAAATCAGAGTTTGTCTGTTAAGTTGTACGATACGACCTTGCGCGATGGTGCCCAAGGCGAGGGAATCCACTTTTCACTCCAAGACAAACTCCGAATCGCAGAACGTCTAGATGATTACGGGATTCACTATATCGAAGGCGGTTGGCCCGGCTCAAACGAAAAGGATATCGCTTTTTTTGCCGAGGCATCGAAGCGTAGGTTTAAGAACAGCCGCCTTGCTGCGTTCGGCAGCACTCGCAGAGCCGGCCTTAAGGTGGAGGATGACACTCAGGTGCGTCTACTATTGGAGGCGGATACTCCCGTTGTCACATTGGTAGCCAAATCCTGGTTACTTCATGTTCATGAAGTTCTCCGCACTACACCTGAAGAAAATTTAGCCATGATTCGCGATACAGTCGCATTCCTCAAAAACAAGGGACGCGAAGTTGTCGTAGATCTGGAGCATTTTTTCGATGGCTTTAAAGATAACCCAGAGTACTCGAAAAAGTGTATTATGGCTTCAGCAGAGTCTGGAGCTGACTGGGTGGTTCCTTGTGATACAAACGGCGGGACCCTTCCTTCGGAAATCGCAAAAATAACCTCTGAAGTCACCAAATCTTTTCAAGTTCAAATTGGCATACACACACACAATGACAGCGGTCTAGGTGTTGCTAATGCTCTAGCTGCTGTGGAAGTAGGGGCCACTCAAGTGCAAGGTACGATGAACGGTTACGGAGAGCGCACAGGGAACTGCAATCTGACGACTGTGATTCCAATTCTGCAGCTCAAAATGGGCATTCGAGTTGTTGAAGATTCGCGTCTGGCAGAGCTCAAATCCCTCTCGCATTTCATCGACGAAATCGCAAATCAACCTCACGATAAGCGCGCTCCCTTCGTCGGAGAGTCTTCTTTCGCTCACAAAGGCGGCATCCACGTAAATGCAGTCAACAAACTTGCCAAAAGTTACGAACACAT
The DNA here is from genome assembly GCA_938005615.1 of uncultured Verrucomicrobiae bacterium. Classification (GTDB taxonomy): domain Bacteria; phylum Verrucomicrobiota; class Verrucomicrobiia; order JADLBR01; family CALLMV01; genus CALLMV01. Next base: position 6,748 of record CALLMV010000019.1, on the reverse strand, counting down.
CGACCCGCGACTAGTGGGCAACAGACAGCGTGTGCTCGTCGGCGAACTTTCCGGTCGTGGCAATGTAGCCTACAAAGCCCGCGAGCTGGGCATCAACCTTCCAGAAAAATCACCAGAGGCACTTCAGATTTTAGAAGAAGTCAAATCTCGCGAAGCCGCAGGTTATGAGTACGAAGCTGCCGATGCATCCCTTGAACTTCTCATTAGGAAAGGCCTCGGCGAGACTGTAAGTTTCTTTGATCTAATCGATTACCATGTCTCGATGAGACGCGTCTCTGATCGCACTTATCGAGTCGCGGAGGCCACCGTTAAGCTGCTCGTACAGGGGGTAGAGGCATATACTGTCGCAGAAGGTGACGGCCCTGTTCACGCCCTGGATCGGGCACTACGCAAGGCCTTGGCACCACACTACCCTAGCTTGGCTAATGTCCGCTTAATTGACTACAAAGTCCGAATCCTCGATTCCCACTTCGGCACTGAAGCCAAGATCCGCGTTTTCATCACAAGCAGCGACGGGAATCTCGAATGGAATACCACAGGAGTATCCGGAGATATCATTCAAGCTTCTTGGATCGCACTGAAGGACGCTTTCGATTACTACCTCATGAAATCTCAATCTCATAGCGTGAAAGCTGCTTGAATTCGTACTAGCCAAGAGTTAGCTTGCTCGGGAGGTACAAAAACTATGACAAATTCCACAACATCAACAAACAGCTCTGCTGCTCAGAGCGTAATTGAACACATCAAACACGTGGCACAAGACGCAGAAGCCCTCGTGCGTGAAACAGCCGACGTGGTTGGTGAACGTGCCAAAGAACTACGTAACCGCATCGCCCAATCTGCCGCGAAAGCTCGTGCACAACTTGAAGAAATCGAAGAAACCGTTGTTGATAAAACACGCCTCGCAGCCAAACAAACCGACGACTACGTCCGCGACCATCCCTGGGAATCCATCGGCATCGGAGTGGCAATTGGCATCGTAATCGGTGTTCTCCTCACCCGCCGTTGATCTGCATGTGGCAATGGCTTAATTCTGCCGGATGGCTGAAGGGCCTGCGGGGTGTAGCGCATCATGCGGTAGCACTGTTACAAACGAGGCTAGAGCTCTTTTCAATTGAGCTACAAATCGAGAGGCAGCGCTTAATTATTGCTCTCATTCTCGTTGCGGGCACTTCGTTATTCTCTGTCTTTGCACTCTTTGTTTTTACTTTTTTAATAATCGAAATCTCCTGGGAGACCGAGTGGCGCAGGCACACCATCCTCCTGCTATTTTTCATTTACCTGCTGACTGCCGGGGGGTTTGCGTTCACTCTGGCTAGGATGCTCTCACGCGCCCATCGCCCCTTTGCAGGCACATTAGCAGAACTGCGTAAAGACCGAGAAGCACTCAAAGTTTTAAACAAATAAACATGCCTTCTCTCAGAGATTTGAATATTCGACGGATTGAGCTCGAGAAGCTCAGTGACTACCACCGCGTGCTTTTGAGTGACGCACTCTCACAGTCTGCCGCTTCCTTGCGCTTCATCGAAGTTGTTTCAATTGCATTAACCAACCCTGTCGTCACAAAACTTGCCCTGAGCACTTTTCTCTCGCAGGCGTTACCAACAAGCCTCAAAAAACTTTTTCCTGCTTTTAAGGGCATCTGGCAGTTTAGTGGGGCGGGCCTTCGAGTAATATCTTTTCTGGCCCAGATTTTATCGGTTTTCTTCGCAATAATGAATTACATCCGCTGGTTTATAGTTTTCCTTTTCAAATTGCTTACCAGGAAAACCAACAAATCAGCTCCAAGATGAATGGGCAACGAATTGGACTTTTCGGGGGGACGTTTGATCCCATACACCACGGTCACCTCATCATGGCACGCGATGTCATGGAACTAGACCAGCTTGACGAAGTCATCTTCATACCATGCTCTCAATCGCCACTGAAACAAACCCGCACCCAGGCATCCGACGAAGAGCGTCTGACCCTTCTCAAACTCGCCCTGTGTGAAGAACCGGGCTTTTCCCTCAGCGATTGGGAAATCCGCCGCAGCGGCATCTCATACACCATCGATACCGTTATACACTTCCAAAACCAATATCCCTCAAGGGACTTCTTCTGGCTTGTCGGCGAAGACCAGGCAGTCAGTCTGGATCGCTGGCACCGCATCGAGGAACTTCGCAAACTCATCACATTTCGCTTCATGCACAGGGAAGGATCAGAATCACACCTCACCCTCGGACGACGCCTCGACATCAGCTCCACAGAAATCCGGCGTCGTGTCGCCGCGGGGCTATCCATCAGATACCTTGTCCCTGAGCCTGTACGCCTGGAAATACTCCGCCGCGGACTTTATCGCACTCCACAACCCGCATGAAAGACAGCACAGAACTCGCCTATGCTATCGCCCACTGGGCTGCGGAGAAAAAAGCGGAAAATATCTTGATCCTCGACCTGCGCGGACACAGCGACATCGCCGATTACTTCGTCCTCTGCAACGGCCTTTCTACCCCTCAGCTCAAAGCCATCGGCTCCCACATCAAACAATCCGCCAAAGAGGCCGGCCACCATACAACAGGCCGTGATGGAGAGTTCGGCACATCATGGACTGCTTTGGACTTCGGCGACGTGATTGCACATATCTTCAAGCCCGACGCGCGCCAATTTTATGCTATTGAGGATTACTGGAACGACGCCCCGCGCCTACACATCGAATCGTAATTCTCTCCCCTTCTCAATATTTCTCAGCACCAGCTAAAAGCCCTCAGGATTTCACCCCCGATTATCATGTGAATAACTTGAGGAAAACTTGCGAAGTATTTTTTTAAATCATTCAATACGAAATTTTTATAATTAATTTGTGCATACCAAAAAGTCTTGTGCGAACAACTTTTTTTCCACCAAATTAAGCCATTAAAGTTCATAGAGTTGTAACAATTCACAACCAACTGCAGGCGCTAGCGCCCTTTGCCAATCTATGAAAAATCTTCTATAAGCTACCAATGAACCGCAGCGCCCAGACAGACTTCGCCAGCTCCGCAGCACAGATGCGCAGGCAGGGTGTTGCCCGCAAACTGCTCAAACTCCAAGGCAACGAACCCGTGCGCCCTCACCGCGGGAGCTATACCATCCAATATCGCCACAACCGCCGTGCCCGTCATTACATTGTTCGTGTCGATCGCCCCGGCCAGCTAACTGTCACCATCCCACCCAAAGGGACACTGCAAGGAGCCAGAGCCTTCGTGGCAAACCGCGAAAACTGGATTCGCCAGCAGATGGGCCGAATGAAAATCCTGGAGGGCGAACATCGCTGGCAAATAGGCCGTCAAATCCTCTGGCGCGGCGAGCGAGTCCCCCTGCGCGTAGAGCGTACCACTCAGGGCTGGAGGGCACTTCTGGGTCAGGATACGATTCAACTGCCCTGGGGCAAGCGTGAAGACATCATCACCTGCCTGGTACGGGCCATTCGGAGGCTGGCCTCTGAGGAGCTTTCCTTACGCACGGCCCAGCTAGCCCTTGAGCTGGGTGTTGAAGTTCGCAGCGTCACCATTCGCGATCAACGCACCCGGTGGGGTTCCTGCTCGGCGCGGCGCGACGTCTCCCTAAACTGGCGCCTGATGCAGGCACCTTCGTGGGTTTCAGATTACGTCATCGTGCATGAGCTCATCCACACGCGGCACTTTCATCACGGGCCAGAGTATTGGCAGGAAGTCGAAGTGGCATTCCCCAGGTATCATGAGGCAGAGCTTTGGTTAAAACGTCACGCCGTACTGCTCAGAGAGCCTTCACAGTAAGGCCTAAGCCACGCCAATCACCTTCGGCAGCGCAAAACTTCCAGCTCACCCTTTGCTTCCCATTTTCAAAAGATACGTCTACTCAATTCCCGTGCCTGAGTTCGTCCACTTCCTCGTGCAATCCGACGCCACCTTCCTCGACAGCACCTGTCGCGTGGCCGTGGATAAATCCCTCGAAGACTCCGGCGCGGGTATCCAGCCCCTGGCCAAATTCGCCGCCTCGCAAGGCTACGCACACCTCGCCCTCACCGACCGGCACGGCCTCTACAACGCCCCCGCCTTCACACAATCTTGCACAGCCGCCAACATCAGCCCCATCCTGGGAGCGCAGATCAACCTGCGCCCCACCCAGCCGCTCCCGCCCGGTGCTCCCCAGCCCGACTTGCGCCTCATCCTCCTGGCCGAAACCGCCCCCGGCCTAGCCAACCTCAACACCCTCTGCACCATCGCGGCCCGCAACAGCGCAGCCACATCTGCCCCCCACATCACCGCGGCAGACCTCGCCGCCCACCGCGCGGGCCTCATCGCCATCCTTGGTGGCCTGCATTGCGAACCCCGCTTCCATCTCGCCCGCGGTGACACCTCCGCCGCGCGCGCCGCGTTCCAAGCCCTGGCCGACATCTTCCCCCCACACCAATTCTACGCCGCGCTGCAACGCGTCGGCGCCGAAGACGAACAGGCCTTCAACACCTTCCTCCTGCAAACAGCCCCACGCCACCACATCCCCCTCACCATCATCCACGACGTGCGCTACCTCACGCCAGAGGACGCCGAAGCCCACGACGTGCTACGCTGCATCGCCACCAACTCCCAGTTCGAAAACGAGACCCGCCCCCGCCTCCCCTCGCAAGAGTTCTTCCTCAAAACCCCCCAACAGATGGCCGACCTCTTCCCCGACCACCCCGAGCTCCTGGCCTCCACCCTTCAGATCGCCACCCGCTGCCAGGCCCGGCTGGAATTCGGCCGCTCCCTCTACCCCGCCTACCCCCTGCCCCCTGGCGAAGACGCCAACGAAAAACTCGCCGCCCTCTGCCGCAAGGGCCTGCGCGAACGCTACCCCCACGCCTTCACCGGCGCCCCCGACGTGCGCGCCGAAGAAGAGCGCCTCACCCAACGCCTCGACTACGAGCTCAGCATCCTGGCCAAGACGGGCTTCCACCACTACTTCCTCATCGTCTGGGACTTCATTGACTACGCCCGCCGCCATGGCATCCCTGTGGGCCCGGGGCGCGGCTCGGCCGCAGGCTCCCTCGTCGCCTACTGCCTCCACATCACCGATGTGGACCCCTTCCGCTACGGCCTCATCTTCGAGCGCTTCCTCAACCCCGAACGCGTCTCCCCGCCCGATGTGGATATTGACTTCTGCCCCGAACGCCGCGCCGAAGTCATCCAATACGTCCGCGACAAATACGGCGAAGACTGCGTCTCCCAAATCATCACCTTCGGCACCCTCGGCGCCAAAGCCGCCCTGCGCGACGTCACCCGCGTCCTTGGCCTCCCCTACTCCCTGGGCGACCGCCTCTCCAAACTCATCCCCTCCCAACCCCTCGGCATCACCCTCGCCCAAGCCCTCGACAAAAACCCCGAACTCGCCACCCTGCGCGACACCGACCCCGACGCCGCCCGCATCATCGCCCTGGCCCTGCGCATCGAAGGCCTCTACCGCCAACCCGGCGTCCACGCCGCCGGCGTCATCATAGCCGACCGCCCCCTCACCCACTACGTCCCCCTGGCACGCGCCGAAGATGGCTCCTTCGTCTGCCAATACGACATGAACGCCATCACCGACATCGGCCTGCTCAAGATGGACTTCCTCGGCCTCAAGACCCTCACCGTCATCCAACAAACCGAACAACTCATCCAAGCCAACCACCAACGCACCATCCCCTGGCAAAGCCTCCCCGACGACGACCCCCCCACCCTCGCCCTCCTCAACCAAGGCCGCACCACGGGCATCTTCCAACTCGAATCCCCTGGCATGCGCGACCTCTGCCGCCAATTCCAGCTCACCCACATCAACGACATCATCGCCCTCATCGCCCTCTACCGCCCCGGGCCCATGGACCTGATCCCCGACTTCATCCGCCGCCGCCACGGCCACGTCCAAGTCACCTACGAACACCCCCTCCTCGAGCACGTCTGCGCCGACACCTACGGCATCATGATCTACCAAGAACAAGTCATGCGCGCCGCCAACCTCCTGGCCGGCTACAGCCTCGGCGGCTCCGACCTCCTGCGCCGCGCCATGGGCAAAAAAGACGCCGAAAAAATGGCCAAAGAACGCGTCAAATTCGTCGAAGGCTGCGCCCACCACAACGGCATCCCCCGCGAACAAGCCGAACGCATCTTCAACCTCCTGGAAAAATTCGCCGGCTACGGCTTCAACAAATCCCACTCCGCTGCCTACGGCATCCTCTCCTACCGCACCGCCTGGCTCAAAGCCCACTACCCCGCAGAATTCCTCTGCGCCCTGCTCACCTGCGAAATCGGCGGCAAACTCGAAAAAATCGCCGCCTTCTGCCTCGACGCCGAAGCCTCCGGCATCCCCATCCTCCCCCCCGACATCAACCACTCCCACGCCCAATTCACCACCGATGGCCGCACCATCCGCTACGGCCTGGCCGCCATCAAAAACGCCTCCCAAAGCGCCATGCAAGCCGCCGTCCAAGAGCGCCTCGCCCACGGCCCCTACACCTCCCTCACCGACCTCACCCGCCGCAACACCACCCACAACCTCAACAAACGCACCCTCGAAGCCCTCATCAAAGCCGGCGCCCTCGACCCCCTCGGCCCCTCCCGCCAAGCCCTCCTCAACGAAGTAGACACCGCCCTGGCCGCCGCCGCCACCGCCCAGCGCGACGCCGCCCGCGGCCAGACCTCCCTCTTCGACGCCCTCGACACCCCGCCCACCCCACCCCGCACCCCCACCAAAAAAAACAAAACGCCCCCCCCTCCCGCGCTCGACGACTGGC
>CALLMV010000018.1 GCA_938005615.1 uncultured Verrucomicrobiae bacterium | reverse complement strand
AGAAGATTTCTCGCTCTCGCTCGAAATGACATACGACAGTTAGTCGATTTAAGGACGCTTCGGGACGGGCACCCGCATCTTGAGGGGAGCGTGCTTCGCGGAGGCGATGAGCGTTGCACGTCTCGTTCAGGTGTTCTAGCTGAGGTGTGCTCGGGTATATTGTCCGCAGAAAGCAACCGAGGTCACACAAACCAATCGAATACAAATCAAACCCCTCTCTTTGTCATTTTGAGCGCAGCGAGAAATCCACTAATGCGATCACTCTGAGTGTGCTCATTTAACAGCGAACGACGCGGGCATCCTGCCCGAGATGAAAAAAAGAGCGTGAGCAAGAGGCACGTTCAACAGGGAATTTTAATCATTTTACAAAATTAAAATATTCCAATACAGTAAAAAATTATCATTGAATCTGTTCGCTAAGACTCGATTTATGCTGTCGTGCGCGCGGGCCTACCACGTGGAACAACCAACTTAAACGCTACGCAGATCGATACCTTGGGAGGGTGCGCGTCCTCGCCCGCAAAAAAAGCCACCGAGATGTCCGCAATCCTATCGAATACATATCAAGCCCCTCTTTTTGTCATTTCGAGCGCAGCGAGAAATCTTGTTTTCCAACGGTCGCTTTGCTCTAGGAGAGCGTGCATCCTGCCCGCAAATATCGGCTAAGGTGAATGAATTTTCTGACGAGCCCGGTGTAAAGTTCATTGAAAAAGAAGTTTTTTAATTTACTATTTTGCTATATTAAAATATTCCAATATAGCAAAATAATAATCCCAAAAAAGTGAGTTAAAACTCGAAGGCGCGCAGCTCTCGCACATCTGTGGCTTTCCACGAGCCGTCGGATTTTTCCCAGACGACGACAAAGTCCTCCGCGCCTAGGGTGGAGCTGCGGCGCACATTCACGGAGATGGCCCCATCGGCTGTCTGCTCCAGCACGCTCAGGGCGGTGTAGGTGGCGTTTTCTTGGGTGTCAATGCGGCGGGCAAGCTGCAGTGCCTGGGTGAGGGTGAGTCCTCCGGAGGTGATTTTTTCTTGCAGTGCGGGGCCGATGTAAGGTTCGAGGCGGGAGTATTCGCCGGCGTTGGCGTGGGCGCAGCAGCGTTTCGCAAGGGCGAGCACAGTCTGGGCGTTATCTCCCTGTCCTCGCCAGAGAAACCAAAACACGCTGAGCAGGGCCAGGAAGGCGAGGGCGAGTGTGCGCGGACCGAAAGTTCTCAATGGGACGCAGGCTTGCGGAGTGTCTCGATGAGGGCAGCGAAGTCGTGCTCGGCGTGACCCAGGGCGGAGGCGCGTGCGTAGGTGTCGCAGAGTCGCACGGTTTGGGGAAGTTCCAGTCCGTGGGCGGCTGCGGCTTCGAGGGCTTGGCGCAGGTCTTTGTGCATGTGTTTGACGCTGAAGTGAGGGCTGTAGTCGCCGGTGAGGAGTTTAGGTTTTTTCAGATCGGCGACACCAGATTTAGCGACGTTCAGATCGAGTGCCGCGAAGAAGGTGTCGCTGTCCACGCCGCAGCGGGTGGCGAGTTCGTAGCCTTCGGCTAGGGCCTGGTAGGTGTTGGCGATCATGAGGTTCATGGCCAGTTTGAGGGCGGTGGCGCGTGGGGGATCGCCCAGGAAGATGATGCTGCGTGCCAGGGAGCGATAAAGCGGGCGGATCAGCTCGATGCGGCGGGAATCGCCAGCGGCGTAGAAGACGACTTGGCGGGCTTCGGCGGCGAGTTTGCTGCCGGTAAAGGGCATGTCGAGGAAGTGGGCACCGTGTTGTTCGACGCGGCGGCGGATGGCTTCGGTATCGGCAATGGAGATAGTGGAGTGTTGGGCGATGAGTGTGTCTGGCGCGATGGCAGGGAGGATTTTGTCGAGAATCTGGTGAACTGCGGCACCGTCGGCCACGCAGATGACGATGTGGTCGGCTCCGCGTGCGGGTTGTTGTGGGTCGGGGCAGAAGGTAGGTTCTTCAGGTTTGGGTGTGCGATTCCAGGAGTGGACTTCGTGGCCGTCGGCGCGCCAGTGACGTGCCCAGATGGAGCCAATGATGCCAAGGCCGTAGAGCGCAATCTTCATGGCTGGGCCCGCTCTTTGGCGCAGGGCGTGTCAGGCATGTTGGTTGATTTTGGCCTGAATTTCCGATTTGGGCACGGCTCCAAGGATCTGGTCAACGATTTTTCCGTTTTTGAAAAAGAGCAGCGTCGGGATGGATTGGATGCCGAACTTGGCAGCTAGAGATTGATTTGAATCCACGTCGACTTTGGCAACTTTGACTTTACCCACATTTTCATCTGCGATTTGGTCTATGATGGGGCCAATGCGCTTGCAGGGTCCGCACCACTCAGCCCAGAAATCGACAAGTGCAAGTCCTGGATGGGAGATGATGGTGGAATTAAATGAAGCTTCGTCGAGATGGTGTACGTGTGCGCTTGACATGGGAGAGTGGGATGAAAGTTTGATTATTAGAGCAGCATGATGATGATTGCAGCAATGCCTGCGACGGCAGCCACGCTGGATGCGATGAGTGAGATCATGTCGTTTTCCTCGTCAGGGGTTGATGCTGTAGTGGTGGAAGTGGGAACTGAAGAAGGTTTGGCGGGAGCTGCAGCCACCGCGGGTTTAGCAGCCTGTGGGGCGGAAGGACGCGGTGCAGTGGCAGGTACCGGTGGCCGTGGAGTTGCTGTGGGGGCAGGGGGAGCAGCGGGCTTGGGTACGTTGGATGCGGGTGGCGGTGCAACAGGGGCAGTGGCTCGCGGCGATGGTACCGGGGATTGCGATGGGGGAGTAGTTGGTGTGGGGACCGTAGTGCCTGCCGCGGGGGCAGCTGCTGTTGCGGGTGGCGGCATCGTGGCCGTAGATTTTTTGATAGGAATTGTAGTACGAGCTTCGCTAGGTGCTTGTGCGCCAGGCCGTGGGGGCAGTGTGATTCTGGCTGTTTCCTTTTTGGGCGCACTAGCTGGTGCAGAGGCTGCGGTCTGCGGCGGTACAACACCAGGGGGTTTAGGTATTTGTGGGCGGGGTGGCGTGGGAACTGGTGGCTTTGGTGGGACGGGAACGTTATCTGCCATGCTTATTGTTTAATAAGACTGTGAAAGGGCGTCAACTCGAATCACGCGTCTTTTGGAAAAGTTCACCATTTCGTCACAGAGACTCGGTCAGAGTTTCTTGGCGATGTGTTCGATGAGTTCAACACAGCGGTTGCTGTAGCCCCATTCGTTATCATACCAAGAGACAAGTTTGAAGAAGCGGTCGTTGAGCTGGATGCCGCTGCCCGCATCGAAGATGGAGGAGTGCGCATCGTGAATGAAATCGGTGGAGCAGACTTCATCGGCAGTGTAAGCGAGGATGCCTTTAAGGTAGGTTTCAGAGGCCTTTTTCATGGCGGCGCAGATTTCGTCGTAAGATGTGGATTTGGTGGTCTTTACGGTGAGGTCTACGACTGAGACAGTGGGGGTGGGCACGCGGAAGGCCATGCCGGTGAGTTTACCTTTGACTTCCGGGCAGACAAGGGCGACCGCTTTGGCCGCGCCTGTGGTGGAGGGAATGATGTTGATGGCTGCGGAGCGTCCGCCTTTCCAGTCTTTTTTGGAAGGGCCATCCACCGTTTTTTGCGTGGCGGTGTAAGAGTGGACTGTGGTCATGAGGCCTTCTTCGATGCCAAAGCCTTCTTTGAGGAGGACGTGGACAAGCGGGGCGAGGCAGTTGGTGGTGCAGGAGGCGTTGGAGATGATGTGGTGTTTGGTGGAGTCGTATTTGTCGTGGTTCACACCGAGCACGACGGTGATGTCCTCGTTCTTGGCGGGTGCGGAAATGATGACTTTTTTGGCACCCGCGGTGATGTGGCCGCGGGCTTTTTCGGCTTCGGTAAAGAGGCCGGTGGATTCCACAACGATGTCGCAACCGAGATCTTTCCACGGGAGAGCGGCAGGGCCTTCCTTGACAGCGAGGCATTTGATTTTGTGGCCATTGACCACGAGGGTATCATCCTCTGCGGCACCGGGAGATTTTTCGCTGTGGACGCTGCCGTTGAAGCGGCCTTGGGTAGAGTCGTATTTGAGGAGGTAAGCCAGGTTGTCTGCGGGGACGAGGTCGTTAACGGCGACCACGTCGAGGTCTTTGCCGAGGTGACCTTTTTCTACGAGTGCGCGAAAGACAAGCCTGCCGATGCGTCCGAATCCATTAATGCCTACTTTGATTGCCATAGTTTTATAACTTTTTGAGGTTTGGGATCTGAGGTTAACTGTTGTGGAGGCGTATATATTGTGTGAAAGGGACTGGCACAAGGATGTTTTATAATTTTTTTGAGATAAGGCGAGGGTCGGAATCGAACCGACGAAATGGAGCTTTTGCAGAGCTCTGCCTTACCACTTGGCTACCCCGCCGTAGAGTCAAATGATATCCTGGAGATGGAAAAGTGCAAGGAGCAAGTGGGCGGTTATAATGTGCACAGGCAGCATTGGAGTAGTTTTCGGACTGCGTGGTGAAGCTTGCAGTCTTTGGTGAGGATGATTTAGGGATGAGCAGTAATGTCAGAAACAAGAGAAAAGTCGCAGGCTGAGATTTGGCCAGAGTGGGTGAAGGATGGGAGTTATTTGGTGTGCACGGTTTTGACTGAGCTGTTGGTTGCAGCTGCGATAGACAGACGTGTGCTGGGGCAGGAACGCGTGCCGCGCAAGGGTGCATTTGTGTTGGTGGCCAATCATATTTCGCACTTTGACCCGCCGCTGATTGGCTCACCGCTCTGGCGCCGAGTAAACTGGCTCACGGCGTCTGACCTCTACATGCATCCGGCAATTGAGATGCTGTTTGAGTCGTTGGGATGCATTCGATTTGAGCGCGGTCGGCGTGATGCGCGTGCACTAAAAAATGTGCTCGCAAGTCTTAAAAGTGGGGTGCCTGTGGGCATTTTTCCCGAAGGCGGAATCCGGCACGGGAAAGCCTCGGTGCTCTGCGGGGCGAAGATGGAGGAGTCGGCATGGCAGCTCGCCTGGCGTGCGCAAGTGCCTGTAGTGAACGCGTTGATTGTCGGCGCGGATGCTCTTTACTCTCGCCGAGCCTGGCCGAAATTTGCGCCGGTTTACGTGGCGTATTCTTTCGCAATTCAGCCCGACGAGCAGGATGGGGAGGGAGTTTTTATTCAGAAATGTGCTGAGTCGTTGGCACGTTTGCGCGAGGAGGTTTTCAATCGTTGGGAAATTAATGACTCTCTTTTGCCTCGATCCGCGCAGGAGCATTGGGCGGCGGAAAGCTAGGTTAGTGATGCCCAATTTTATTATCGTTTTTGAAAAAAAATCAGCCTCCCGCTGCCACTCGGAAAATTTCCAAACGGTCTCCTTCTTTGAGCTGAGTGCAAGGCCAGAGTTCTCGTGGTGGCACAGTGCCATTGTGCTCCACAAGGCAAACGGAGGGATGAAGACCAAGCAGCTGCAGGAGAGACTCGATGCTTGCGCCCTCTGGAACTTCTCGCACTTGGCCTTGAACAATTATGCGCATGAGGCTTTGCAAGGTTGAGTGGATGTCGCGGAAAACGTCTGATCCGTTGTGCACGATTGATCAGTCCGCAGGGCAGTTGAATCGCCATTTAGTACGCCGTCCCAATCTTTCCAGACGGGATCGAAGCCTTTGGCGCGGAGCATGTCGGCGACTTCAGCCGGGCTGCGTTCATCAGCGATGGTGAATTGTTCCGTAGCACGTTTTTGTAGCAGATCTCCTTCAATAGCCAAGACACGTCCGCGCACAGTGCGGTGTAAAGCATCCGTGCCCGCGCCCGTGTAACCACCCGGCTCTGTGTGTGAGCCTGCGCTCATATGTGTGATGCCCAGTGGGAGCAAGGCTTCGCGGAGTGCCGCATTTTCTCTGGTGGAAAGCACGATTCCGACGTGCGGGAAAACAATCCGCAGAGCGCAAATCAGCCGAGCCAATTCCGAATCAGTAAAAACATGCTTTGGCTCGAATTGACCCGCGGCAGGGCGCAGCCGTGGAAAGGACACCGTGAGAAAAGCCCGCCAACAATGCTTTTGCAGATGAGCCAGATGTGCCGCCAGCGCGAACGCCTCCCGCTGCCACGGGGCCAGGCCGAAGAGTGCTCCAATACCGAGGCGCTTAAATCCCGCGGCATACGCTCGCTCGGGAGTATCTAGCCTCCAATGGAAATCTTTCTTTGGCCCGGCGGTGTGATACTCCGCATAAGCTGCAGTGTCATAAGTTTCCTGGTAAACCACCAATCCCTCGGCGCCCGCACGCACAAGCGGGATGTAGTCGGGCGTCTCCATCGGGCCGACTTCGAGAGCGACCGCTGGGGCGATTGCGGACACGCGCCGCACACAATCCTCCAGATACCCGTTGGACACAAATTTGGGATGCTCGCCCGCGACGAGCAGTATGCTGCGGAATCCTTGTCCGGCGAGGTGCTGTGCCTCAGCGACCACCTGAGCCGGGGTCAGTGTGGTGCGGAGGATGGGGTTGTCGCGGGAAAAACCGCAATAAGCGCAATTGTTGATGCACTCGTTGGAGAGATACAGCGGGGCGAAGAGCCGCATCGTCCTGCCGAAGTGACGGCGGGTGAGCGTGGAGGCCTCGCGCGCCAGTGATTCCAAGGTGCGCGGTCCGTCGAGAAGTTGCTTCAAGCGGCGCACCTCTGGCGTGTTTTCCCAAGTGCCAGTGCGGTAAACTTCAGAAAACATCATGCGGCTGTCTCCTGAAAAAACGCCGTGAGCGGGCTTGTGGCTTCAGCAGTAGTGGCGCGCTCTGGTAATCCTGCTTCGAAAGCAACGCGTGCTGCACGCACTGCATCGCGGAACGCCTTCGCCATTTGCACAGGATCGCCTGCCGCCGCTATGGCAGTGTTCACCAATACCGCGTCTGCACCCAGCTCGATGGCCGCCGCGGCGTGTGAGGGTGCGCCCAGCCCGGCGTCCACCACCACGGGCACGGTGCTTTGCGCTACGATGATCTCGATCATGGCACGCGTCTCCAGCCCTTGGTTGGAGCCGATAGGAGCACCCAGTGGCATGACCGCGGCGCAACCCGCGTCCTCCAAGCGCTTGGCTAGCACGGGGTCAGCATTAATGTAAGGCAGCACGGTGAAGCCCTCATCCACCAGGCGGCATGCGGCCTCGTAAGTCTCAATCGGATCCGGCAGCAAATAATGCGGATCGGGATGAATCTCCAGTTTCACCCACTTGGGCAGACCGGCTGAGGCGGCAAGTCTCGCGAGCCGCACAGCCTCCTCCGCGTTCATGGCTCCGGACGTATTAGGCAGGAGTAGATAACGGTCAGGCTCCAAATAATCTAAAATATCAGCAAACGGGTCCTTGCCACCGGAGAGGTCAGCCCGACGAAGTGCGACGGTGACAAGTGCAGGCTCCGCAGCCCGCAAAGCCTCACGCATGAGATCCAGAGAGGCAAATTTGCCTGTGCCGACGAACAAGCGGGAATCAAACTCTCGGTCGGCAATCTGCAGCGGTTTGACCATCCTTAATCATTAAAGCCTGTGTTCGAAATCTTCAACTCACACATCAGTCACCAGCAACCTCGCGCAACCATCTAAAAAGAAACAGTAACACCGGCTTGTGTGGGTCAGCTTCCTAGGATAAATTTTAGCATGGGGAAAATAGCTACCGCTTGGAGTTGGTTGCTGTGGCTTGTGCTGTTGAGCTCTTCCCTTATTCCAACTCAAGCTCAGACATCATCGGATTTAGACAAAGCGTTAGAGCGTCGTCACGGTGTGAAGCTCAGCTCCAAATACACTTGGAAAACTAACATTGTTACCACCTTCTTTTGGATCGGCAACAACACCACCAATTACTCCCCTTCAGGTAACTTCAAATCGGCTTGGGATACACGCTGGCAGAAGAACTACGGCGGAGATGACTGTCCGAACGAGCGTATTGGTTACCGGCCCAAAAATTTTTTTCCCGAGCTTAACCCCTTCTATGTTGCGCTTCCCTTCAACGACGTAGCCCATCCGGAAAAACGGCCGATGGTGCCTTGGTTCGACCCGGCGAAGCCCGTCAGCAGATGGCAGTCCATCGTGCGCGGCAAGTGGGTGGCCGTGCTCTTCCGCGGCAAATTCGCCTTTGGCACCTGGGAAGATGTCGGCCCCTTCCGCACCGATCACGCCGAATATGTCTTCGGCAACGAACGCCCCCGCACGCCCACCGGTGCTGGCTTGGATGTCTCGCCAGCCATACGCGACTACCTCGGCTTGAGTGGGCGCGACATCACCCATTGGCGCTTTGTGGACGACCACGAAGTGCCCCCCGGCCCGTGGATTGATTACGGGGAGTTTGCCCTTGTGAAGAAAATCGTTAGCGAAAGCAAACGTCGTGGAAAAAAACTGCCCGAGGGTGCTGACTCATTGCGACCTGAGATGGCAGCATCAACATCAACATCAACTTCAAGTTTTAGGTGATGTTTTCGAAAGCCAGATTTCATTTGCAACTGAAAGCCTTGATGACGAAAAGTTCGTGAAAAAAGTATCTGATAAAAATTCTTCCCCGCATAAAAATCGGAAAAACACAGCCAGAAGTCAGGTAGCTTATTGGCTCGTCAAACAGGAGCCGGGAGATTATCCATGGAGCCAGTTTGTTGCCGATGGGAAGACGGAGTGGACCGGCGTGCGCAACTTCCAGGCTCGGGCCAACCTTGCGGCTATGAAAGTCGGCGACCTTGTGCTCTACTACCATTCTAACGTAGGGAAAGAAATTGTAGGTGTGGCGAAAGTGACGCGCACTGCCGCGCCCGATCCCACAGCAGATGAACCTGGCTGGCTCTCTGTAGAGCTGCGCCCAGTTCGCGCCCTCAGGCAGCCTGTGACGCTAGATCAAGTCAAGGCCGATCCTTTGCTGCGCGAGATGGCACTCGTTAAACAATCCCGGCTTTCGGTTATGCCAGTCACTGCCTCACAATACGAACGCATTCTGGCGATCAGCGACAGCGATTGACACAGCGAAAACAACTACAACACCCCCGTGTTGTCTTTTCTCAGTTTTGCGTGTAAGAGAGCTAATGGAGCAGACCACAAAAACCCTGGAACCATCACGGGTGCCACAACCAATCCTTACTCGCGAGGAATGGATGCTCTGGATCCCCGTTCTGGGTGCGCTCGCCTACATGCTTTGGGACCTGATCTATTGGTGGGGTAAGCTGGAGGATTACAATTTTGGATACATCGTCCCACTCTTCTCGGCCTACTTGATTTACGAAAACTGGGCGATAATCACCAAAAAGAAGTCGCCGGATCGCCGTTGGTATCTGCCTGCATGGATTTTCGCGGCTGTCTGTTTTCTGGCCGTGGCAAACTACAAAGCACTAATAGGTCATGACCAAACACCAAGCTGGGTGCTTGCGATTGGCGCGCTGACGATTTTCTCGGCGTCTATCGTCGCCACGTGGGGGTGGCGTGCATTGCGATTGTGCCTGTTCCCGATTCTTTTTATTTTCGTGGCGGTTCCTTTGCCGCAATCACTTTGGGGCGGAATTTCCCAGGCACTGCAAAGATTTGTGGCTTTTGTGAGTGTGGAAGTCCTGACCATCATGAACATCCCTGTCCTTCAGCATGGAAACACACTTGAGTTGGAGAGCGGGCAGCTAGCAATCGCAGATGCTTGCAGTGGGATCCGTTCTCTTCAAATGAGCATTATGATCGGACTGCTGCTGGGCAAACTTTTTTTGAAAACATACTTCACTCGCTTTCTGATCGTAATTCTTGGAATGATGATCGCCATTCCGGGTAACTTAATACGCACGCTGTGGTTAACGACGACCGCGCACTTCGAAGGCATGAAGGCCATGCAGGCCATACATGATCTGGCTGGTTGGGTGGTGATGGGTGCTACTGTGGTAGGAGTAGGAGTTGTGTGTTTTTTGTTGGTGAAGTTCGAAAACTTCATGCTGGCTCCTGACGAGCCTGTGACAAAACGTGAAGAACCTTCCAATTCGAGAGCGACTGAAGCAGCCGCCTGAGGGCAAAAGGTCTATTGCATTTTTGACATTCACTTTATCTTCCGATTATTATGAGTGCGATAACAGGCGATTCCTCACCAGCAAATGACTCCGGTTCGGATGCTGTTCTGCGACAGAAACAGTCAGCAAAACAAACCGTTCCCGTTTTGGGTATTATAGCGACTGTTTTGCTAATTCTCGCTATCTCGTCCCCCTATTGGCTGCTGGATCTTTTCCCAGCACGTGGGGAAAGCTGGCCCATTTCCGTACGTCAAGAGATTCCCGGTTACACTTGGCAGAGCGAGGAGTTGGAAAAAGAAGTTTTGGCCCATTACATGGGCGCGGATCTGGTGAGTGGCCTTTACCGCACGCCAGATAACAGTGTGATTAGCGCATTCGCCGCCACGTGGATCACGGGTGTGGGCCCGGACTTGGTGTTTGGACCTCACACGCCTGATGTCTGTTATCCTGCACAGGGTGGTATCTGTTTGAGCGGCAAACAGGACC
Source organism: uncultured Verrucomicrobiae bacterium (assembly GCA_938005615.1). Classification (GTDB taxonomy): domain Bacteria; phylum Verrucomicrobiota; class Verrucomicrobiia; order JADLBR01; family CALLMV01; genus CALLMV01. The sequence goes on along the minus strand of CALLMV010000018.1, from coordinate 14,275 downwards.
CTTTGACGTATATAGATATTCAGGGCAGAGCTGTGCCCTTTGGGAGACGGGTTTATAAAGTTCGCTCAGGCCAAACGGTGGTAATCTACTATGCAAATTTGCTTGGCGGTTCTACCTTTATGGAGGTGGGTGATCGGATTTGGACGCGTTTCAAAATGGCACTTCGTACGCGCACAGATAAGCGTCGCGAACAGGCTTACCTGCTTATAACTACACCAGCTTGGCCAAGTGTAGAGGCGGCTGATGAGCGATTGCTAAAATTCATTCCCCAGTGGGTGAATACACAGGGAACACACGGGCCCGCTCAGGCGGAGGGAGAGCAAACGGTGGCCGCCTCGCTTTAGTAAGTTGTCGTGCCGGCAAAGGAAACTTCTACCGGATGCCAAGTGGTCTTGGTTTCCTGAAAGTCCACGATCGCGTAGGGGGAGGGCACCGGTGCAGCAGTGGCGTGTCGGATGCGCTTGACGTTTTCTGCGCCTAAAGTTTCCAGTTTTTTGATTTGCTCTGTCTCGAGGCCATAAGCGGCAATGGCGTTGACGTCCAAGTGTCCGGCGACGGGTTCCAACAGTTCTCCAATATCTGCACTCAGAAACGCCACAGCACCAGCAGGGAAATCTGAATGATGTAAGACTTCAGACAGTGTAAGCGCGACTGGTGCGTTTACAGCAGGAAATATGACTATTGCGGTGTTGCCACCTACAAGCACAGGCACGAAAGAGCGGAGTATGTCGCGCAGTCCGAAAGTTGCGGAAGCGATTATTGCAACTACACCCATGGGCTCCAACACGGAAAAGTTGAAGTGTGGGGATGCTACTGGATTGACCGAAGAGAAGATGGCGGAGTACTTGTCCGTCCAGCCTGCGTAGTGGATTAGCTCTTCCACGGCTTCTTTGGCATCGCTAGCGGCGTTTTTGAGGTGCTTGGATATGAGCAGTTTTTGGAATTCTGTGGCTCTGGCATCCAGCATTTCTGCGGCGCGGTAGAGGATCTGGCCGCGTAAGTAAGCTGTGGCTCCGGCCCACTTGGCCAGCCCAGCGCGTGCGCTCACGACTGCGTTGCGAAAGTCTTTACGGCTGGCAAGGGGGATGTTGCCTAGCAGTGTGCCGGAAGGGTCGCGTAACTCTGTGGTACGCCCACTTTCACTCCGGATGAATGTGCCGTTCACATACATTTTATAGGTCTTGGGTACGGAGAGTGTGGCCATGTCCGATGTTGTTCTGTTTAAAAATTGCGAGCAAGTGAATTCGATCTGAGATGCTAGCGAACAGTTATTGAAACTAGAAAACTAACGCGAAGTTATTCGGTTAGTGAGAAGTTTTCCAATTGCGCGCGTACATCATTCAGGAAGGCTGCCGCTCCTATGCCGTTAATAACGCGGTGGTCAAAAGTCAACGAGAGCTGGATGATCTCGCGCGGCGAGATTTGCCCTGTGGCGGGGTCAGGAAAGAGAAGATGACTCGGCGCGCTCAGAAATAGTGTGCCTACGGCTGGCGGTACGATGACGGGTATGGCTCCTGGAATGTCCGAGCTCGTCATGGACGTGAGGATTAGCGAGGCTCCCATGCGGGCTTGATCTTGGCCCTGCCTGGCTAGGTCAATCTGGCGGCGGGCTGCGGCTGCAAATTCGGGCAGCGACATGAGGTCGGAGTTCTCTACGACAGCAGTCAGCAGCTCGTCGCCCGGCATGGCGACAGCTATTCCAATATTTACACGACGGTAAACACGCAGACGGTCAGCCGACTGGGGCAGGTAGGACCGGAAGCGCTCGTGTAACTTTGCGGCCTGCACGACACACCAAGCCGCGATGAGGAATGTGGTTATAGATTTTGTGCTCTCTTGTTGTTTGTAATGATCGCGGGCGGCGCGGATTTTTTGCCAAGCGGCATACTGCCAGATTGTGGCTGGCACGGCGATCTGTTCGGCGCGGGTGAGGCGAGCTGCTAGGCGTTGCTGGCGTTCTGAAATGGGATGTTCGTCGTATTCGAGTGACGTGGGTGTGGCATGTAGCGGTTGATGATAGTTGGGCGTTACCCTGTCTAGGCGCTGCGAGGCTAGCGCGGGCGAAGGAGGAACAGCGATGCGTGCCGCGCTGGGGGAAGACGCGGTTTGTATGTAACCTATGGTCGTACCAATTGGTACAGTGGTGTCTGCATCTGTGAGCCATTTTTGCAGTGTGCCATCGGTAGGGCTTTCGATATCAACTACTGCTTTGTCCGTTTCAATTTGGTAGATGAGTTCATCGCGCTTGACGAGGTCACCTGGGCGTTTGAAAAATTTCAAAATGCGCGCTTCTTCCAATCCTTCGCCAAGGGCCGGTACGATGATAGGGATAGCAGGAGGAGATGCTTCGGCTTGCTGGATCTGCGGCTCGTGACGCGGGGAAGTTTGCAAAGGGGTATGTACTCCATTACCCGCAGTGCTCAGAAGGGTGTTGCCAGAGGTTATCGTATCGCGATGCACCGACACGTTGGTTGTAAAACGACGTTCAGAAAGCAGGGATCTGATGGCCTCTGCTACTTGTGCTGTAGTGGGCAAAACACTTTCTTCAAGTGTTGGATGATATCCGATGTGTACGTCTCCTCGGGAAACCAACCTGGGCAATGCAAGCCAGCAAGAGGCCAGATCTGGCCGTGAGATCATTTCCGTGATGATCATCTGCCCGGCGGAGCAGGAACGCACCTCTTCCTGAACCACGAGGAGGCGTCCGGTCTTGCGGACTGATGCCGCGACCATTTCGCGGTCCCAGGGTTGAATCGACCGCAAGTCAATAATTTCAACCGACACCGTGGTATCAAGCTGAGTTAATGTTTTAGTTGCAAGCTCTACCCCGTTGCCCCAGGTGACCAAAGTTAGGTCATTTCCTGGTTGGCGGATTGCGCCTATACCAAATGGTACTGGCTCGAGATGCTCTGGTACAGGGTGTCGTTGCCTCAGAAGATGTTTAGGAAGAAGAATAAAAACAGGGTCTTGGTAGTTGAGGGCTGTGAGGAAAAGTCCGGCTGCATCTTCTGGTGTCGAAGGTACACAAACTGTAATGCCCGGGACGTGTGCTAGCGCAGATTCGCAAGATTGACTGTGCCAGGGTCCGCCCGCTGGTAGATAGGCTCCGCTGGGCGCGTAAACGATGAAAGGGCAGTTCCACTCCCCACAAGTACGCCAGCGTAGGGTAGAAAGGTTTGTGATTATCTGATTCCAGGCCGGCCCGATAAAATCGATAAACTGCAGTTCAAAAACAGGCCTCATTCCAGCCGCTGCGAGCCCGCAGCCCACTCCAACAATTGTCGCCTCTGCCAGAGGTGAGTTGTAGACGCGGTCGGGACGGATGGCGGTTAGGCCTGCCGTAAGCTTGAAGACGCCGCCCATCGGGTCGGCGATGTCCTCACCAAAGAAGATAATCCGTTCGTCTGCAGCCAGAGACTTTTTGAAAACAAGATTCACCGCTTCGAGCATGCGCAACTCTTTACCTGCAGGAATTCGTGCAGGTGGTGGACTGCATGGTGGGGCACAGATGTGAGTGTGAGCATCAGCCGGCAAGGGGTCGGGCTCGCGTTCTGCAGCCTCGTAATCTGCCTCGATGGCTGCGCGTATTTCTGCGGCCCGTCCTTCCCATTCCGATTCACTGAGGGAGCCCTCGCTAATGAGCTGTTTGCGAAGACGTTCGATAGGGCAGCGTTCGTTCATGGCTGCGATATCCTCCGCGCTGCGATAAACACGATGATCGTCGCTCGAAGAATGTGAGCAGAGCCGATCCATCTCGCACCAAAGCAGAAAAGGGCCATTTCCAGCTCGAATATCTGAGAGGAGGCGTTCCGTGAGAGCCATAAGTGCCAGCGCGTCTCGAGCATCAGCGTGATAAAAAGACTCAGGCGAGAACAGCCCGTTTCGCAGCGGGTTTCCTTCCGCAGTGGGAGAAGAGATGCCGTAAAGATTATCTTCGACTACGAATAAAATCGGAAGCTGTTTTTCTCTGGCGAAACAAATTGCCTCATAAAACTCACCCTGCCGCATTCCGCCATCACCAACGCAGGCTACTGTGACAGTGCGATGTCCACACAGCTTTTCTGCCCAGGCCAAACCGCAAGCAGGCAGCAGATTGGAACCCGTGGGCGAAGGTAAGGAAAAGACACGCAGTGCCCGAGAACTAAAGTGGCCCGGGAGCTGGCGCCCACCGGAAGAGGAATTGCGCTTGGCAAGAAAGTTCCGCGCTAGTTCACCTACGCTTGCACCGCGAGCCAACATCAAAGCCCTGTCACGATAGTGCGGAAAAAGGTAATCCTCAGGGTGCATCGCAAGACCAACTGCAGCAAGGCCTTCATGGCCCATGCTTGCTACTTGAAACCATCCCTTGCCCTGGCGTGAGAGGATACCTTCGCGGCGGTCGGCTTCGCGAGAAGTGAACATCACATCAAGCAGGCGTGTGCGTTTGTTGGTGTTGCTTGCGATGATTTGCGCTGCACTCATGGTCAAAGTCCAATACTAAAGCGTATTGGCTCGAGGGCTAACAAATTTTTTCAAAAACGAAGACTCGTTCAAAAGATGCAGGTTCTTATTTCGCAAAGCACGACGAGCTTACCCGCAGGAAACAATCCTCAGTTTAAAGCGATTTTTTAGAAGTAGATAGAACCTTCAACTTTTGGCTCGGCGACTACCTGAATACTTAGAAAAGATGACTAAGAAAAGAGATAGCATTATGATCTGGAGCAGCGCTGGGCTAGTCTCCGGGATAACCTGTGAAATTCGCTGGCTAGAGATAATCGCATCATCAAAATACACCACCGCCGTGCCATCGCTGTTCGGGTGACCCACAACGTGGTCAGTGTAATTTCCGATCCCCCAAGCGTGCTCATAAGTCCCCGGCGGATTATTCGGCAGCGATGTCACCACATTTTGCACATCGAAGGCCAGTTGCCCATTCAGCCAAATCTGGATCAACCCGTCAGGATTTTCCGACGCCACATACCTTGCTTCGACATGAAACCACTGACCTACAGGAATATTAAACGTAAAGCTCGGATAATACGTCTGCGCCGTAGGATGAATTCGCGTCAGATAAAAACGCATATTTCCTCCCGACCGTCCGATGTTTAACACAAATGTTGGCTGACTAATATTGTTCACATCGTAAGATTTGAATTGGAACACATTCCACCATCCCCCGTCCCCATTCGTATCCCAAGGGGCGTATTGCCGTGGATCGTAGAGATGGGGAAGATACATCCATGTGCTGTAGTAGGCATCGCTAGGCAAATATTGGCCGCCCATGTTCCAAGGTTTGTCCGTCCAGCGCATCATTCTCACCGCACGAGTTACCTCATGGTAAGCTCCATTTATTTCCGTGCGGAACGCGTAGTTGCCCGAGTGCGCAACGCCGGTTGAGGCCGTGACTTGCGCCTGGCTGGGATTACTTAATGGTGTATTGAAAACGCCGCCACCCGCGCTGGGATTATTGCCATAAGTAAACTGATCGAGATTCCCTGTTTCCGCGTCAGCATACCAGATGATCGAATTCTGGAGATGCGTAGGCAGCGTGCTGATCCAGGTTTGTGGATAGAGAGAAATTGCACTATTTATATAAATAAATATTGTAAATATAAGCGAAAAATTGCTGCCAACAAAAAATCTATAATCTCTTTTGCACATGGAGAAAAACATAATATTGACTTTGATGAAGTCAACAAAATTTTTAATTAATATAAAAAATGAATAAATAACAATTTCTATATTGGTCTCACCTATGTGTTTAACTTTAGCAAATACTCGGCCAATTTATTTTAAGAAGATCGCATCTAGATTCTTAATCAAAATCCATCTTTGCTCGGCTTTTCATCAATGTTGTGGTGATTGAACCTTGTTGCCAATCAACAAACTTTTTTTCCTTCTTTGCGAACGCGCGGGTATTTTTTGTAATTACTGAAGACCTTGCTTCTTGAGTTTGACGAGCATGACTAATCCCCTCAGCAAAATAAAAAATCCGACCACTCCAACCACTAAACCCAAAACAGAGGACAAAATTGCCTGACTGATAGCAGAAGATAAGCTCTGCGGATCCGTATCCTCTGCCTTGCCTAGTAAATCAAAACTGTAAATCATCCAAAAGGCGGTGAAAGTTACGCCGATCGCTGGCCCAAGCACCACCAGGGTTGCCCTAAAATCACCATTCCGATGGGCAGATTTTTGTGGTTCATCGTGTGAATCTTTAAAGCGAAAATTTCACTCAAGCACAGAGCTAACTACGCTCTACGAGTAGTGATCAGATGTTCATCCTTCCTACGCACCACAGATTTTTCCTCCAACACCCCAGACCAAACAATCCCTGGGGCAATCAGACTTTGCCGCCCGATCACACTTCCCGGATTCAGCACGCTGTTGCAGCCGATTTCCGCACGATCACCAATCAACGCCCCAAATTTCTTCAGTCCTGTGCGGTGCGTCTCTCCCCCATCACGAACGACGATCTCATCGCGCATGAGACGCACGTTACTCAGAATCACGCCCGCTCCCAGATGCGCCTTGTGCCCGAGGATCGAGTCGCCCACGTAATTGAAATGCGGCACCTCACACTCCTGAAAAAGCACGCAATTCTTAAACTCGCAGGAGTTTCCCACCACGCTCCCGCTGCCGATGATCACATTTTCCCGGATGTAACAACCGGCCCGCACCTGCACGTTCTCCCCAATCCACGCCGGCCCCTTAATCACCGCACCCGGCTCTACCACCGTGCCCGGCCCCACATGCACCTGACCTAGTAGATGCGCCCCCGGCATCACCTTCCCAATCACAGAAAACGTGTTCACCAGCCCAGCCAGAAAAGATGTAATCTTTGGCACGGCCTCCCACGCCGGCGCAGCTTTGTCAAAAAGCTCCGGATGCTCCGTGCGGGAAAGATCAAACAAACTTGCTGGAAAAAAATCCCCGATCATGGCAACTCAACATAAGCCCCGGTCAAATTCCCGGCGCGGTCTGATGCCCGCACATGCAGTGCCTTACACCCCTTGGGGGGGCTCACACGAAAATTTTCTTCAAGCGAATCAAGCACCCCATCCTCTGGCAATGCGGCAGTAAAATTCAGGCCATCAAAAGAAACCTCCACTACGGTGATCACAGAGGCATAATCAGCAACCCGAAAAGTCACAGCATCATTCGTAGCTTGCAACATTTCGATAGTCGGCGGCGTGTTGTCCACTAACACAGGCAACGTGACACGCTCCGCACTCAGAGGCAACTGGCCCAACATCGGCTTGTCTGTCGCCGTGACTCGGAACTCATACCACCCATCCCGCCAACCGCGAGTGTCGAAACTAAAAAACGGCTTTTCCAAACCTTCCTTCAGCAGCGTAAATTCTGATCCGCCTGCACTGCGATAAGAAATCGCGTATTGCAAATCATTTCCCTCAGGGTCATCAACCGAAAACACCAACGTGCGTGCTGAACGCCCCCCGGTGGAAATAATTCGCGTCCCATCAGAACCGCTCTTCGAGGAAGACTCAGCCGCACCAGCTCCAGCACTCCGAAGCAACTGCTCCACATTTTGAGGGCTAGGCCCGCTAGGCGAACTTTCCACCGCCTGAAAAAGCTCACCCGATTCAAGCACCTTCAAATCGCGAAACACCGGAGCGCGATTCCGCGGCTGATAAAACACCTCCACGCGCCGCACACCATCCGAGCCAGGACGCAGACGATACTGCATAAAACGACTTGTCGTGCCCGACCCTACCGAGGGCTTGTCCCATTCCAGCCACTTGCCCCACAGGGCATCTGGCTCAGGCGTGCCGCCAAACCGAACACTCACCCCCTCCGCGCTTCCCAAAATATTCAGTGCACCCCACTGCGATTCCCACCCTGCATCAATCACGGAAGATTGAAACACTGGCTCGGTCGAGGTCTCAAGCAAACCCCATCCGACTGGAAAACTGCATGCCGCCCGCACACTTTTGCCAACACTCCACAGTGCCGTCACGTGACTCCCCGGCAGCTGCGCCACAGCCGCACTCAAATCTCCCTCTAGCGATGCCCGAAAAACAAATCCTCGCGAACCCGCTCCGACAAAAACATCTCCGCCGCTAATCACAAAATAATGCGGCTGCCCAGGCACAGCCATAATTCGCATCACCTCTCCACCGGACTTTAACCGCATAATCTCCCCTCGAATATCTGGCAAAGCTCCGGGCATGGAGGACCCCGATTCTCGCTCGCCTCCGAGAGAGGTGAACACATCAAACCTATCCTCGTTTCGTTGTGAACTAGCCCCACCCGATGCAGAAGAATCTCCACGGGGTCGAGACGCCCGGGATGCTGGCCCCGAGCCCGCACCGGAATCCAAGCCCGATTTGCGCTCCCCAAGCACAGAAAACACCACTTCCCCACGGGAAAGCACTTCCACCTGCCGCACCTCAGATCGCTCCGCCGTGTGCAAAGCCAGCAATCCGGTGCTCTCTCCCCAGCGGAGCACCAACCCTCGCCCCGCCGTGCCAATCACCAAATCCGCCCCATCCGCCGCCATTGTTCTTGCGTGTGTATCGGGAACCTCAACAACCGTCTCAAACTCACCTTGCTTAAGGATTTTCACAATCTTCGCCGGGTTGCCGGTCGCAGCCCAAAGGGCATCACGGTGCCAAAGCAGCGCCCACACATACTGTGCTTCCCCACCGAACCACTTTTCAGGCACGCCTTCTGTTTCTAAAAGATACACCGACCCGCCCGGCGAAGCCGTAGCAAAGATCATCCCATCACTAGCACGCGCGAGAGCAAAGACGTGTGACTCTTCCAACTTGGCCAACTCCTTAACCGCGCCATTGTTTTCCACGCGCAGCACCTTCCCCTCTGGCCCCGTGCCTAAAAGCACCGCACCATCCGGCATGGGCAAAGCACACCAAACCGTCTCCACACCCTCAATTTCCGGTCGCCCTTGTTCGGTAAAAATCATCCCTGGCAGCAGCAACCCGTTGTCCGTCACCTGCACCCCGCGCAACTGCCCCGCCAGCCAGTCCCCCGTCTTGTCATGCACCACACTGCGCGATTGTGCTGCGCACTCAGCAATTGGCCAGACCACCAAACAACCCACGGCTGCTAATCTAAAAAATCGTCTTACAATCATAAATCACCTTTCTTGCTCAACTGGAGAGTCCTGAAAACTCAACCAACCATCGGCCACGCGGAAAGTTGTCCTCGCCTCACCTGCGAGCACACGCCCGATGGGTAACCGCACCTCACCCACGACCTGCTCCTGCAACGTTTCCGCACGGCGATCCGCAGCCACAATCGATTGAACCGACAACGGCAGTCCTTCCAATTGCTCCACACCCAGCTTCAACGCCCGACCTCGCCGAAGAGCTAACACGACCAGCTCCTCCGCATCGGCCACCCTATTCAACACGGAGAGCAACTCCTCAAACGACTGCGGCAAAGTCGCACTATTTCGCGGCGGAGAAATCCTTCTCAACACCATTCCCCCCACCTCCACCTCCTCCACCCCACGTCGCTCCATCTCCAAAGCCCGCGCACTTAAAGCCCTCAACGTAATCTCCTCACCCGCCGGAAAAAAATTCGGTAACTTCAACTCCACTCGCTTCACTACAGCCCCGCCCTGCTCATCACTCAGGCGGACCTCCGCTGTGAACGCGTTACCCGAAGTGGGCCTCACTGGCTGCGTGCTGATTCTGCGCAAAGTCAGAACATCACTCCCCTTTTGCACTTCGACACGCCCACGCAAACCCGTCGTCTTCACCCGCTCAAAATTTTGCCTGAGCAGCGTCTGCATATTAAAGAGATAATCCACCAAAAAACTTAGCAAAGCCTCTTCCCCTCCTGAACCGCTATGGCGGAAACGAAATTCTCGCCTCGCCCCGCCGCTGAATCCCACAGAACCCTCTGTGCGAAACGTCATCTCGGCAGGCAAATCCTCCCTCGCCGACAAGGCACGTAACATCAGTGTCGCCGTCAACATCGGAGACATGTTCCTGTGATCAAAATAATTCCCGCGGAACCGACTCTCCACACTGTTAAAAGCGACCGTGATGTCATAGCTGGGGAGCTCGCCCATCTCGCCCACCACGCCCGCGATAGCCGAGAGCCTGTCCTCGCGCACCAAGCCCACCTGCCGACGCGTGTTCGAGATTTTATAAGGCATCATGTAACTCGGAATAATCGTCACAATCTCAGCCTCGCACAGCGGCAACGTCGTGCTCCCCAACCCCAACATCGGATGGCCAAATGCCAAAACCCGATCCCCCTCGCGCCACGTCAAAGTCCCCGTCCCCGCCATTCCCAAATCCCCCGTCGCCAACGCCGCCGCCACAGGCGCGCCGGGCACCAGCGGCGCACCGGGCAAATCCTTCCCAGGGGCCACACCGCTCCCGGCCTGCAGCAAAAGCCCCGTCCCGCGAAACATCCACCGCGCAAACTCCAGCCTCGGCCCTTCCGGCAGCCCACTTGCCACGGGCAAGAGCAACAACGTCTCATCCCCTGCGGCCACGGCTGTGGGCATCCCCTCATCCTCCCCTGCCGCATCACGAGCCATCATAGCCCACACCTGCAACATATCCGCAGCAGGCGTAAACCCGCACTGCGTATCCTTCTCAAACAGCCCCAACCGCCGCGACAGCGCCCCCACCAACTTCCCCTCGATCAGCAGCGGGCTTCCACTCATCCCGTGCACGGCACCGCTGAGCTGCACCCGCTCATCCAACAGTCGCCCCACAATCAGATGTTTACCCGGCGCGAGCCGATCTTCGATCACCCCCACGATCTCCGTCTCCATCTCAGACACCTCCGTGCCTTGAAGCACAGTGAGCGTCTTCCCGCGCATCCCCGGACGCAGCTCCTCCAGCGGAAAAACCTCTACCGCAAGGGCAAGGCTCGCCCACGCAAAACCACACATTAGCAGGATAACAAATACCAACTTCACTTCCGCATTCCTTAGCAGAGCCTGCGCAAACCCCAAACGAAATCTCCCACCTGGCCGCACCCGCGCACGCGGTGACATCTTGCTCAAAACCCCCGCCACCGCGTCACAAACGCATCTGCCAAAATCGCTACGATCAATGCCACACCCAACAGCCCAAACAGCGACACCATCGTCTCCCGTCGCGGCGCACGCCACACCGTCGAAAGATCGAACCGCTCCTCCCCGCCTGTCGCCGCCGCCAGAGCCCGCAACTCCGCGATCCGCCCCGGCTCATAGCGCCACTCCTCCGAGTCCGCCACACTCACTGGCCCGAAAGGCAACGCCGTCTCCCCCACCAGCACACTCCCGCGTAGCACCTCCCCCGGCTCCAGGCCGATGCGCGCGCGGAACTCCCCGGGCCTCATCTCCGACCACGGCATCACCGTGCCCCCCTCCGGCCCCCGATTGACCATCAACTGCGGCGGCGTCGCCAAAGCCCGTTCCGTCCATCCCTCATCATAGTAAAACTCCACCACCAACTCCGTCCCGTCCAAGTGCGTGCGCAAAGTCAGCCCCGCCGGGTTGCGCTCCCCCGCCAGCCAGCGTGTCAGCGCAAGCACCAAATCCGGATACCCCACCCAGTTGCGCGCCAAATTCGAGAACTCCCCCGCCAGCGGAAACGTCACCGCGGCCACGCGGCCCGCCCCGCGCCGCCACTGCGCCACCAGCGGAGCCGCATACTCATCCCCGCTCAACAAACTCGCCCTCGCCTCCGGCCGCAAATAGCACAGATTATACCCATTCACCGCGCGCAAAAAATCCAACGGCTGCGGCGACACATCACTCCAAAAACCCGTTGGCCGCGCTGCCGTCGTCTCCGTAATAAACGTGCTCCGCGCCACCGACACCGTCTCCTGCGCAAACAACCCTGGCAAATCCTTCGCATTATCGTTCAGAAAAAACCGCCCGCCCCCGCGCGCCGCCACATCCTCAATAAACGCCACATCCGGATCAGTCGGCGTGCCCAGCCCGATCACCGACACCGTCGCATTCTCCCTGCGCATCTCCTCTAGCAAACGCACATACTCCCCCGGCTCCTCAGAATCTGCCGCATCCGTAAACAAAATCACATGCCGCGTCCCCGCTGGCGACTTCTTCAACTCCCCCCACGCGTCCCTCAACCCCGTATACACAAAAATCCCTCCGCCCATACTCGCCACAGCCCGCGTGCGGGCCACTGCCTCCGCACGATTCTTCCCCACCTGCGTCATCGGCACGATGAAGTGCGACGCTGTATCGACCGCCAACACCGCCACATAATCATTATCCCCCAACAACTCGATCGCCCGCGCCGCCCCCTCATTCGCCAGTTGCATCTTCGTTGTGCCCCCCACACTCATCGCCATCGAACCCGACCGATCCATCACGATCGCCAGCGCCACACTCAACTTCCGGTGCTCCTCCCGCAACTCCATCGACACCGGCAACAGCCCATCCAGCGGCGACTCAAAATACCCCCCCGACCCAAACGACGCCTTCCCCCCCGCCATCAACAGCCCGCCCGCCTGCGACCGCACATAAAACTCCATCCCCTCCTGAAACGGCCTCGGCACCCGCGATGCCGGCACATTATTAAAAATCACACACGATGCCCCGCTCAACTCCCCGATGTGCGCCGCCTCCGGCCGCAACACCCGCACCGCGATCTGCTCCCGCCGCAACACTGCCGCCACCGGATCCTCCTCATACTCGCTCAACAACACCACCCGCGGCGGCGCGATGATATCCACCCACGTATGCTGCGCATTATTCTGCGGCCGCGGGTCACTTTGCGGCGGCTGCAACGACGCCGTGATCCGCACCGCCCCCGGCTGCGACACCCGGTGCGCAAACCGCGTCACCGCCCGCCCCCCGCGCAGGTCCACCTTCGCACTCGCCGCCAGCCGTTCATTCTCCCGAATCTCCAACGTCAGCGGCTCGGGCGACGACCCACTCATCCGCACCTCCAACAAAAACGGCTCCCCCAGCGCCACGGCCGTCGGCGCACTCACCGCATCCACCTGCACATCCTCGGGCACTTTCCCACGAATCAGCCGATAATCCACCGGCAAGTGCGCCGCATTCAGCGCAAACTCCAGCCCCCCCAGCGGCTGCGTGCTCAACCCATCGGTAAATACAAGCACCCGCGACGCCCGATCCCCCGCCGCCTCCCGCGCCACATACTCCAGCGCATCCGCCAACTGCGTGCGAAAAACCGACTGCGAAAACTCCGCCCGATTCTCCACATCCACCCGCTGCACCCCGTCGGCAAACTCCACCAAAAACAACCGATCCGCCGCACCCTTGGAACTTTGCAAAATCTGCAACCACTCCCGCGACGACTTCGCCACCTCCCCCTCTGCGCTGGCTGAACGATCCAACACCACCCACAAATCCAGCCCCTCCGAGCGCCAGCGCACCCGCGGCTCACACAACATCAACACCAACAAAATCACAATCGCCGCCCGCAGCGGACGCAACAACCCCAGTGCCCGCACCCGCCACGCCAACACACCTAGCGGAATCACCAACAACAACCAGCCTGGCTGACCCAACGCAAACACCCCTCACCCTGCCCGCCCCCACCCGCGCTGACAAGCCCGCGTGTGCGCCCAGCCGCTTTACCCCTTCCTCACCCGACATCCCCTCATTTTTAACACAAGATAAAAATTGGAGTATTAACTACATATCATAACTTTAACTACAATTTTTTATTTAATAGATTATTTAGGCAAGAGTGCCTATGCTAATCTCTTGGAGAGCAGCGCAAGACACAAACTGGATGCTTGCGCTACGCTTTGCTCTTGCGGAATCAGATTCTCTAACACCGTGCCCGAGACGGCGGCTAGGGGAATGTTTGGCGAAGGTTACAAACCAATCGTTTCGAGTTGCAACCTCCCGACCTTTTCGGGTGAAACCCGCTTAGAGAGGTAGAGCATCTCGATGCCCACGACTTTTCCCTCTGCGTTGTAATCCAGAATTACGCCAGGGGAAATCTCTTCGCTCTCAAAGGCAGGAGCTTCATCAAGGTCCAGGTAAAGTGCGTCTGCTTCGCGATCTACGGTGAGTTTCATAGTTGGCCTTTCATGTTGCGAACGAGATGCATGGTGATCACCCGCATCGGTTTTGTTTTAGATACTATAACCCGCAGAACGCGATCGGCAAGCTCCGGCACGCGGCCCAGCCGATGTTCCAGTTCCGCGTCCGTCTCATCCATTTCAATCCTGTCAGGGTTGGCAATCACACGCTCAATCCATGCCGCTTGGAGTTGTCGTTTGATCATTCTTTGACGGGCGTGCGCTGTCCAGACTAAGCTCATACCGATTCCTCCTGTTTTATGCAGGCAAATTCGAA
>CALLMV010000017.1 GCA_938005615.1 uncultured Verrucomicrobiae bacterium | reverse complement strand
TCCGACTGGATTTCTCGGGAGATCCCCGATATCCAATACACCGATCCGCTTCTCACACTTCGTGGGATTCAAATCTTTGCGGAAAGCCTTCATTAATGTGACAAAAAAGTAACATACTCGGACTGCGAAAAATCAAATTTAGGCTTGGAATTGAAACATCGAGCAGTAATTTAGGTTTAATGGCAATGCAAGATGACTTCGTCCTCGGTCTACTCAAGGAAGCCGGCTTTGTCAATGACGATGATATTTCACAAGCACTCTCCTCATCATCAACAAACGGAGCTAATGCTATCGAGCACTTAGTTAAAGCTGGTCGTGTTACTCATACCGAAGTATCACGTGCTCTTGCCAACGCAGCTGCAGCAGAGTTTCAAGAGGACGTTGGCCAACTTCCTGACAACGTCGTCAAGCTAATCACACGTGAAGTCGCCCAGCGTTATCGTGTGGTGCCACTCGGCGAAGAAGATGGTGTACTAAAGATCGCTGTGCGTGACCCTTTCGATCTCGACACCATTGACGCATTGAACTTCGTTATCAAAAAAACCATCATGCCGGTCGTTGTACCGGCAGACTCTATTGAGGACGCAATCTCTAAGTATTACGGCTCACTTGCCGACGCTGTCGCCGCACTCACTGGAGGCTCCTCTGATGATGAGCTCCAAGTAAAAACCAATAAAAGCGACGACGCATCCGACGTTTCCGCTTCAGACGCCCCTATCATTCAGCTTTGCTATAAAATCATCGCAGACGCTCACCGCATGGGCGCATCCGATATTCACGTTGAACCGCTCGAAAAACGGCTGCGGATTAGATACAGAATTGACGGTGTTTTGCAGGAAATGCCCGACCAGCCCAAGCGCATCCAATCAGCCATTATCGCCCGTTTCAAAGTGATGTCTGCTATCTCCATTGCGGAAAAGCGCCTACCTCAAGACGGCCGTATTCAGCTGACGATAGGCAACAACAAAATTGACCTTCGCGTCTCGACAGTACCAACCAACCATGGCGAAAGCATCGTCATGCGTATTCTTGATAAAACTGCCCTCTTGCTTGGACTCCCTGAGCTCGGATTCTTCTCAGACGACCAAGCAAGAATGGAGCAAATCCTGGGTTTGGCCGATGGAATTTTCCTTGTCACAGGACCCACCGGCTCTGGTAAAACCACTACCCTCTACGCCTGCCTCAACTACATTAACAAACCAGACAAAAAGATTATCACTGTCGAAGATCCCGTGGAATATGTACTCAAAGGCGTCAACCAAGTTCCTGTCAATCACGACGTGGGGATGACATTTGCCGCGGCCCTGCGCTCGATGCTTCGCCAAGCACCCAACATCATCATGGTGGGTGAGATCCGCGACGTTGAAACAGCCAACATCGCCATTAACGCCTCCCTCACAGGTCACCTTGTCTTCTCCACTTTGCACACAAATGACGCTCCTGGTGCCGTCACCCGCCTCGTGGATATGGGTGTAAAGCCTTTCCTCGTTGCTTCTTCGCTGCGCGCTGTTATGGCTCAGCGCCTCATACGCAAAGTTTGTACTAAGTGCGCCCAGCCCTACCAACCTTCCGAAGCGGAGATCGCCTCACTGGGCTTCACTCCTGCACAACTTGCGGAAGCCCGATTTATGAAGGGTGCCGGTTGTGATAAGTGCCGAGGTTCGGGCTACAAAGGTCGTGCAGGAATATTTGAGATCTTCACTTTGGACGACGAGATCCGTCACCTCATAAACAATCAAGCATCTCTAACCGAGATCCGCAAACGCGCTCGCCAAATGGGCATGAGAACTCTGCGTGAAGATGGCATCCGCAAAGCACTAGCTGGATTTACCACCATCGAAGAAGTCGTCACCGCCACGATGGGTGACAAAGACTAACATCCACATATGGACGCTAATACCCTCCTCCCACTACTTGAAGAACACGGCCACATCACCACAGACCAAAGCGCTGAAATGCTGGAGGAATATCACCGCTCCGGCAAACCCATCGAAGAAATCCTCACTAACTTCCAAATTTACGAAAACGAAAAGCAACTCTCACAAAAAATCGCGCCTCTTGTTGGTGCGGAGTTCATCGATTTAGACACCGTCAACCTGACTCCTCAAGTCCTATCCGCCATTCCTCCGCAAACCGCCAGGTTCCATGAGGCCGTACCAGTCGCCATCTCTGGAAACACATTGAGCGTTGCTCTGGCAGATCCGCTCAATATCCAAGCGCGCGATGATCTTGCTTTTGTCACCAACAAAGAAATTCAAATCCTCTTCGCACCACCAACACAAATTCGAAACCGCATCGAAAAGTACTACGGCACAGAGCTGGGCGTGCCCGATAACATTCTCGCCGACCTCGCGAAAGAAGCCGAACAAGCACAAAGCCTCGAAGATCAAGCCAATGCCGCCCCAATCATCAAATTCGTCAACACCATCCTTGCCCAAGCTATCCAGGCGCGTGCTTCAGACATTCATTTTGAGCCTTTCGAGACCGAATTCAAAATTCGCTACCGTGTGGACGGCGCCTTATATGAGATGACACCCCCGCCCAAGTCCCTTGCGGCTTCTGTTACCTCCCGTGTCAAAGTCATGGCTGGCCTCAACATCGCCGAACGTCGAATTCCACAGGATGGCCGCATACAAACCACAATGGCCGGCCGCCAAGTGGATTTACGCGTTTCCACTCTCCCCACACAATTCGGGGAGTCCGTGGTGCTGCGCGTACTTGACCGTTCTGTCGTAAACCTTGAACTTGAAACTCTGGGCATGCCTCAAAAAATCTATGACTACATCTGCAAGGTCATAGAAAAGCCAAATGGCATCTTCATTGTCACAGGCCCTACCGGATCCGGAAAAACGACCACCCTCTATTCCTGCCTTCGGCGTGTTAACACCATCGACACAAAACTTCTCACCGTGGAGGATCCTGTTGAATACGACATCGAAGGAATCATCCAAGTACAAGCACACGAATCCATCGGTCTGAACTTCGCCCGCGTTTTGCGTGCATTTCTCCGCCAGGATCCTGACCGCATCATGGTCGGAGAAACACGCGACTTGGAAACTGCGCAAATCGCCATCCAAGCCTCCCTGACCGGCCACCTCGTCCTTACAACACTACACACAAACGATGCCACAGGCGCCGTTACCCGTCTGATAGATATGGGTGTAGAACCCTTCCTCATCGCTGCATCGCTGGAAGGCGTGCTTGCCCAGCGCCTCGTTCGTCGCATCTGTACGGATTGCCGCACTCCCTACGAGCCGGATGAATTCGTCCTCTCTTCGTTGAATCTTTCGCCTCACGATGTCGCTGGCAAGAATTTCTATTATGGCAAAGGCTGCAAAAGCTGCAATAACACAGGTTATCGCGGCCGCAAAGGCATCTACGAATTACTTGATATCACAGATCCTATCCGCGACCTCATCTCCCAAAGCGCCCCATCGCTCGTGATCCGCCAAAAGGCTATAGAACTCGGAATGGAAACTCTTCGCGAAGACGGCCTCAGAGCCATATTCGACGGAATTAGCACCGTAGAAGAAATCTTGAAATACACATAAACCTCAAATAAGTACCTCCTATGCCAACCTTCAGCTACACCGCCGTTGATGCCTCCGGCAAGCAAACCTCCGGAACCCTTGAAGCTGCAAATGCCGACGCTGCGGCCGATCAACTTCGTGCCAAAGGCTGGTACCCCACCGGTGTCACACAAATGGCAGCGGCTAAGGCCGGGGCTGGCAAAATGAAAAAAACTTCATCCGCCTTCGGAGAAAAAAAGGTTAATGCAAAGACGCTTACAGTCTTCACCAGACAGCTTGCCACACTCATTGATGCCGGTCTCCCCTTGTTGCGTGGTCTGCAAACTCTCAACCGCCAGGAAAAACATCCCACTCTCAAAAATGCCATTGTCAAAATGGGAGAATCAGTTGAAGGTGGCTCTACATTCTCTGAAGCCATCGCGGCCCATCCTAAGATTTTCTCCAAACTCTACGTGAACATGGTCAAGGCCGGTGAACTTGGCGGTGTATTGGAAATCGTCCTCACACGCCTCGCCGAGTTTCAAGAAAAAGCACAACGCATCAAAAACAAAGTCGTTGCGGCCATGTTTTACCCAATCGTGGTGATGGTCATCGCTGTGGCAATCTTAACTTTCCTCCTTGTATTCGTAGTACCGCAGTTTCGTAAAATCTTTGCCGACATGCTTGGCGATAAACCATTGCCACCACTGACAGAATTCGTCGTTGGCCTGAGTACTTTTGTTGGAAGCAATTTCCTGTACATACTTGGGGCCATCATCATCATCACAGTAGCGTTTAATATCTTCAAACGCACTGAAGCAGGCAAACGTGCCATCGACAAATTCGTGCTCAATTTGCCCGTGTTTGGAAACCTCATCCGCCTCACGGGAATAGCCCGGTTCTGCCGTACGCTCGGCACCTTAATTACCTCTGGCGTTCCTATTCTCCAAGCCCTCAACATCACAAAGGAAACTGCTGGGAACTCTGTACTAGCCGATGCGGTAAGCAAAGTCCATGACGCAGTTAAGGAAGGCGAAAACATGGCTCCCCCACTAGAACAATCCGGCGTCTTCCCACCTATGGTTGTTAGTATGATTGACATTGGCGAAGAAACTGGTCGCCTACCGGACATGCTTATCCGCGTCGCCGATGTTTACGAGGACGAGGTTGATAATGCCGTTGCAGGTATTACCTCTATCCTTGAGCCCATCATGATCGTTTTCCTCGCCGTCGTTGTAGGAACGATCGTAATTGCGCTCTTCATGCCACTCATCTCCATCATTACCGAGTTGGGTAGTATGTAATGCGACCAGACTTCTTGGTTTAATTTCAGCAATAAACAGCGTTATTTCCAATAAGCTGCCTGCTACCCGAAAGTCGGCCTGTGATCGGGCTGAACTCTTTATCAATCAAGCCGCTGCACATTACGGATCGAAAAGAAATTACATCCTTGACGATCACAGCAATGTCTCAATGCTGTCCCCCGCCCTTACCCACAGGTTGATCACTCAGGATGAGCTCCTCACACGCACATTGGCCAGACAGAGTTTTCACACTGTGGAAAAATTTATTCAGGAGGTGCACTGGAGAGCCTACTGGAAAGGCTGGCTGCAAATGCGCCCGCAGGTCTGGCAGAGCTATCGCAAAAGTTTGAATATGCTTGCTTGTGAAGCCGCTCCCGAAATCAGACAACAATGCCAAGAAATCGAGCATTCTGCTAGCGGGATCGCTTTGGTTGATGAATGGATGAGAGAGCTCCGCGAAACAGGCTACCTGCACAACCACGTTCGCATGTGGTTTGCCGGATACTGGATCCATACCCGTAAACTTCCCTGGCATCTTGGAGCAGCTCTGTTTGAGAAATATCTTTGTGACTTCGATGCCGCCTCGAACACGCTGTCCTGGCGATGGGTCGCAGGACTCCAAACCAATGGCAAATGCTATCTCCCTTCAGTCGGTAATATCCTCAAATACGACTTTCGTTCCCAACAAAAGGAATTCTCTCACAACCTTCACAAAATCGAACCACAAGCCCCTGCACAAATTCAAGAAGAGGTAAGTACTGAACCCGTCGAGCTGCTCGACGACCTTAGCAGCAGTTTCCCAAAATGTACTGATGCCTTGGTAATTCACTCAGAACATCTTTGCGCCAAAGAAACGATTTTCGCCCAAACGAATACCCAGCATATTTTCGTACTGTGCCCCGACATGGCTGTGCAAACGCCCCCACGAGCTGCATGGCTCAGTACCGCTTTTGCAGACACCATCGCGCGCATCACCGCAATAGAAGGTAAATCACCCGAAGCATTATCTCTTCACCCCTCAAAAACCTCGCTTGCATCCATACTTTGCAAAAGAAAGGTAACCAGTTGTGTCATGATCGCTCCTAACGTTGGCCCTCTCGCTGATACTTTGTGCGAAGAGATCAAGCAGATTCGCGAATCCGGCGTTCAACTGACTCTGGTGACACCCCTGTGGGATGCCAGTCAATGGCCGGAGGCGCGTAAAGGTTATTTTCCATTTTGGGAAAAAGTGCGTAAAACTTATCTCAAGTAATAACAATTCCGGGGCTTGATCACGAAGGCGATTAATTAAACCCCACCCCTGAGGGCATATCGACCATCAGTTTGCAGCAAGATCAACTTCCTCATTTCCAATCGTGAGAGGGTTGCATTAGTCAAATGTGCCGGTAAAGAGAGCGTTTCTGCCAAAGATTCACTATCTAATGGGCCATCACTCAAACAGTGCAGGATCTGCCGTTCACGATCACTAAGAGCATCTCCGTTGGCAGTATCTCTAATCCTGGCATTATTACTCGTGGGGTTTTCAGCCTCGTCTGCCGCTGCAACAGAAGAATCGAAAGAGTCACTTGAAACAATCCCAGTAAACAAATCATTAAAAACGTGAGCGATGTCATCAAAACCCTCAATCAGCTTAGCACCATCTTTGATCAACTGGTGGCAGCCCGACGCGTGGGGCGTGTCAATTCTCCCTGGCACAGCCATCACTTCTCGCCCCATCTCCCTCGCCATACGAGCCGTGATCAATGCTCCGGAATGACGGGGAGCCTCTACCACCAAAGTAGCCCGGCACATGCCGGCAACGATCCGGTTGCGAATCGCGAAGCTTTGTTTATCTGGAGCACGGCGCATCGGAAATTCACTTAGCAGGCAACCGCCCTCATTGACAATCCGTCTAGCCAGCTCTTTATTTTCCTTGGGATAAAGATGAAGCAATCCGCCGCCAAGCACCGCGATTGTGCGCCCTCCGCCATCGAGCGTACCAAGATGTGCTGCGGTATCGATACCCCGTGCTAAACCGCTCACGACAGGCATTCCCGCGGCTGCGACCTGTCTGGATAACTTTCGCGCTACAGACAAACCATACGGCGAAGCGGCACGTGAACCTACAATCGCCAGGGAATGGACATCCGCAGAAGATCCACCACCCAGCCGGTAAAGAGCTAAAGGCGCATCTGGCAAAGTCCGCAACAGCTCAGGATATTCTGCATCTGCTGGCGTGAGGATGTTTGCACCTTCCGCATCAACTAGTGCCAGCTCTTCTTCCCAGGGCAGCGTATGTCGCCAGGAGGCTAGCGCACGGGCAAGCTCCGGTCCGATTCCTTCGCAGCTCTGTAGGTCATACTCGCTCGCCTCCAGCACTGACCGAACACCTCCCAAACGGGCAATGATCCGGTTGGTTCTCCTAGGCCCGAATCCGGGTACGAGGTTCAGTATGAAGTAAGCAAGATTATCTGTCACAAATCAGGGGTGATCGGACAGTTCCTTTGTGAGCAGTTAAGCTGCCGCTGCCGCTTTAATCAGTTTCGCGACGCGGGAAGTTTTGCGGGATGCTTTGTTGGGGTGAAACACGTTGTTTTTTGCAGCGCGGGCCAATGCTGAATCGAGTTTAGGCAGCAGTTTAGCTGCTTCATCAACCTTCTTTTCAGCGACAAGTTTTCGAATCGATTTTTCCACGGAACGAGCAGCACTTTTTTTTGCAATATTGCGTGCACGACGACGCTGAGTTGCACGGGCATGTTTGGCATTGGCGCGTATGTTTGGCATAAATAACAAAAATACTATTTCATGCACAATTTTTCAACTAAATTTTGGGGCATTCGATAGAGCCGGTGAAGATCGTCGCAACGGATTGACTGTGATGTCAACCGTGCTATCGGATTTTCATGCCTAAAATACCTTATACACTCAGCGCAATTTTACTGACCCTTGCCTGCTCTTTTGCGCAGGGCACAGGCCGGGGATTGACGGCATTCCAGGCAATCGAATTGGCATCCAAATCTGTATCGCCACTCAGCAGCGCCAACGTCATCGCTGTACACGGAGAACGCAGTTCAGTTGCACTTAATCCAACCGTCTGGTATGTTTGGTTTTACGTCCCGGGGGCCATGCAGAACGGCCAACGCGTGCGAGTCGCGGGTGGCGTTGTTAACGAAGTCCGCGAAGGGCTGACGGAACTCGGACGTGCTCGTGTGATGCCTTACGAAGCGGAGGAAGTCATGCTCAAGTCTAAATTATTGGTCGATTCATCAGAAGCACTTGCCAGACTGCGCCGACTGCCGGAACTGGCAACTGCGGACATTTCGGCAGTAAGCTTTGATGTCCGCAAACCAGCCACGCGCTTGAGCCCTGTTTGGACGGTACGAATCTGGGGGAGGTCGGGCCCTTCCCAAGAGGAACGTTTACTTGGCACAGGGGAAGTTTCCGCTGAGACCGGTGAAGTGATCCGTTACCGACGCGCTCCGAGATGGTTTCGATGAAAGCTTTCTGCCGGGCTCTAGCCGCCGGAGTGCTTTGCTCGCAGATTTACATCCCAAACAACGCATCGGTGCTTACCCGCACCGCGGGATCACCAAGTGTGGACTGGAGCCTTCTGGATGAGTACCAGTTTCGTATCACACGCGACGAGTTTGAAAACCGAGTGAACGAAATCTTCTCCCGCGACGGAGCCTTCTGGCAATACTGTCGAATTGATGAGGAGAAATTGATTATTTACCGCGATGCTTCACGTGTAGTGCCTGCATGGGTACTTTATTTTTCTCCCAATGTTCAAAGCCTCACGGAAAGAACACGATGGCTTCCCACAACAGGCACGGATGCCATGCCACTTCGAGGTTTGGTCGTCTGCCTAGACCCTGGTCACATCGGAGGGGAGTGGGCTCGAACGGAACAGCGTTGGTTTCGTATAGGCGATGATCCACCCATCGTAGAATGGGAACTTAACCTGATCACTTCCCTGCATATCCAAAGGCTCCTTCAAGAATTAGGAGCAACCGTAGTCTGGACCAAAACTGAGCCACAACCTGTGACGCCAGAACGTCCAGACACACTGCGAGGTATCGCCCTGCTAGGGCTCTGGCGATTCGCTTCTGGACCTGAACTATCCCACAGGGCAAATAACGGAGGGCTGGATGCTCTACGAGAAATGTTAATCTTGGAGTCTGAAAGAGTGTTTTACCGATTTTTTGAGATTAGTGCCCGAGCTGAAATAGTAAGAAATCTCAACCCTCATATCACTATCGCTGTACACTACAACGCTGCCCCATGGGGAGATCCAGATCATCCCAGGCTCGTGAACACCAATCATCTAGTTCTCTTCGTACATGGCAGTTACATGGCCGAAGAGCTTAAACTTGAAGATCATCGCTTCCATCTCGTACGTAAAACCCTCGCAAATGATACCAAAATCGAACGAGGACTCGCTGAGGAAATCGGCCGACAGTACGCGCGCATCTGGCCACAATGGCGCCCTGCCAACTACGGTGCCCCATCTTGGGCGATGCCTTTGCCAGAGAGTCCGTACGTTTACGCGAGAAATTTGCTAGCAAGCCGCGTATTTGAAGGGCCTGTTGTATTTGTGGAAGGCCCCCTCATGAATGCCCATGACACTTACCCACGCCTCCTGGCCGGAGATTACGATGGCGAGCGAGAAATTAACGGAAAAATGTTCCGCAGCATCCACAGAGAATATGCAGAGGCAGTAGTTGCCGCCATTGCAGCATTCTTCACACGCGGTTCATTACCCGATGCCCCGCTGCCCGTTGTTGGAGATGAAAACCAGTAGCCCCTGACGTTTGCCAACAATCACAGGTGTAAGTATAGCTCCTCATATTGACTCACAATAACATCCGAACTGAATTTCTCTTCATAGCGAAGTCGGCATGCCTCTCGCGAAATTTCATCCAGACGTGCTACGGCATCCACACCTTCTTCCACGCTATTAATGAGAAAACCATGCAAACCACTCTCGATAATTTCCGGCAAAGCACCTCTAGGACAAGAGATCACCGGTGTTCCGCAGGCCAGAGCCTCTGCAAAAACGATTCCGAAAGGCTCGTTCCACTGAATAGGCACGATCATCGCGGCCGCACTGCCAAGCAACTCAGATTTTTGACTGTCATTAACCGGACCGATGTATTCTACTCCATCACGTCCGACATGCGGTAAAATCTTTTCCCGCCAGTATACGGCCTGCACACCAGACTCGGCGTGATTGCCCGCTATGATCAGTCGCCTCCCACTCAGTCGTGCAATCTTGATCGCCCAATCTGTTCCCTTCATGCTTTCTACGCGACTCAGAAATACCAAAGGGGCGTCGTTTTGTACCTTTTCACGAAAAGGATACTTACAAGGCTCTACTCCATTCGGAATAGCCGTCCAATGCCCTCCAAACGCAGCCCCTCGCTTAGAGATATATTCGCTACAGCCGGTGAATTGAATGCGATTTCCAAAAATACGGGCAGCACCAGCTACTGTACGTCCTGTCGGCTCGCGTTGATACGACATCACGATTTTTTCACCTCGTCCCAGAAGCCCGAATAAATAAAATAATCGGGAGAAGCTATGCACTACGTCGGGACGAAAGCCCCGGACAACCTGGTGTAGTTGATATGCCGCCTTCCAACCCTCCGGCCAAGCGCGCGAAGTATTCACACACCACCCAAAACGAGATTTTATCTCACAACTACTTGCCGGATGTGCCAGCAAACCTACCTCATGCCCACGTTGATACAATCCCCTAGCCAGCCAATCCACGATGCGCTCTATGCCGCCATAGGCTGTAGGAGGAACGGGAATTTCTGGATCGACTGTCAATAATATCCGCACAGATCAATCATGTTTAGTATTATTCCGATCGAAAGTTAAAATCAGTTTCTCAAAATTCACTTTTTTTTACTTTGTAATTAATCCTAGATTGTTCGGGTGTGCTAATTAGATCAGACAACACTTGCATTCTAAAATATTTACACACTAATTATCCCTATGCCCAGTAGGCTAGAGGAGATCATCGCACGCACGCTTCAAGACTTGCCTGCCCTGGAAGACCACGCGGCAAAAATGCGGGAAATTACCAGGCGACGTACAGACTTTCGGCAATTCCGGACTGCCCTTGAAAAGGCGCAACCACCTGCCCTAATTGCTGAAGTCAAACAGGCTTCTCCATCAGCAGGTCTCATCGCGAAAGATTTTGACCCGCTCAAACAAGCCAAAGACTATGCTAACGCCGGTGCCAGAGCCATCTCCGTAGTGACTGAGCCCCATTTCTTCAAAGGCAGCACCGAGCATTTGCATGCTGTGCGTGAGACTGTTTCACTGCCCATACTGCGCAAGGATTTTACCCTCCATCGACATCATCTCTACCAAGCCGGCGCCATTGGAGCTGATGCCGTCCTGTTAATCGTAGCGGCTCTCGAGCCACCTGCACTGTACGATCTGTATCACGAAGCACGCGATTTGCAGTTTGACGTCCTGGTCGAAATTCACGACGAGCGAGAGCTCGATATCGCACTAAATCTTGGGAGCGATCTGATCGGTATCAACAACCGCAACCTAGCCACATTCCAAGTGAACATCGAGACCACTCTCACTCTCGCCGCACGCATCCCGCAGCACGTGCTGATTGTGTCAGAAAGCGGCATCAAGACGCGCGAGGATGTCGAACGTATACTATCCGTTGGAGCACGAGCGATACTCGTTGGGGAAACCTTGATGCGTGCGGCAAGCCCCGTCGCCACCATCCATGAACTCCTTGCAATAGACTGCTAATGACACGTGTTAAAATCTGCGGAATCACAAATAGCGAAGACGCGCTTGCAGCTATCGAAGCCGGCGCAGACGCCTTAGGTTTCATCCTTTACGAACCAAGTCCCCGCAACGTTAATCTCGACCATATCTGGCCGTGGGTTTCCGCACTGCCGCCCTTTGTACAACGGGTGCTCGTGACAGTAAACCGCAGTGCAGAAGAGCTCACCGATCTACAGCAAAAATTCCCCTTTGATGCATGGCAGTTGCACGGCGAGGAACCTCCCGAGCTGTGCTCGCTGCTTTACCCTAGTCGAACGATCAAAGCACTGCATCTACAAGAATTCATTTCCCCTCAAAGATTTTCTAATTACCCAGTTGACGCATTTTTGCTCGACACCCCTTCGCCAGAATTTGGTGGTACAGGAAAAACATTCGATTGGGCTATCGCCGCAGATTTTGCTGACAAATCCGACCGCCCTGTGATCCTCTCCGGTGGCCTCACACCAGAAAACGTCCGCGATGCCATTTTTCAGGTCCAACCCTACGCCGTGGATGTCTCCAGCGGTGTGGAATATCGACCAGGCATCAAAGATCATGCAAAAATGCGTGACTTCATCCACGCTGTAAAAGGTTAAAAAGTCCTTCCCAACTTACTCCTCACAAGCAGTCGCGGCAGATTTAGAGATTGCAAAGAATTTTAAAAAAAAGTCTCCACTTCACAAACTAAAAGCATCACCAAAAGCTATACTTATTAATTCTAAAAAAATGAACGGATCGCTTATTTTCATCTATTTTATTTAGATAGCATCATGAATTCTATTAAGCTGAGATCTCCGCACTCATGTGATTTGGTTCGTGAACAAAGTGGGATCTGAAGTGGCCGAACAAGACAGGAGCATGCATCCTTTCCATAAACAGCACAGTCGCCGTTCCATGTCTTCAATCAACTTCTCAATCCGGGACGAGCGAGTAAGATTGCATCGCTCCTGAAAATCAAACTAAACATCAAAAAGCATCGCTTATTCCACAAGCCCATTACCCCCAGTCAAAAGGTGAGGCAGAATGGAAGGCAAAAAGTAACCATGAAGCAAAGACTTGTCACTGGTCCATACTCTAGGATGACGCCAGCAATGCATCAAAGTCTTTCAAGCTCGGGTTAATAACATCCGGCGATGGAAGCCGATCAGTAATTGCTTCCACGGTCTTTAAGCCATTACCCGTGATGCAAACAACTATGGATTGGTGTCTGGGTATGCTACCACTCTCAATTAATTTTTTGGTGCATGCCAATGTAACTCCGCCCGCTGTCTCGGCAAAAATCCCTTCTGTTTCCGCCAGTAAACGAATGGCCTCAACGATCTCTTCGTCACTACAATCTTCTGCTGCACCGCCGGTCACTCTCATCGATCCCACAGCATAATATCCGTCTGCAGGAGTACCGATTGCCAAGCTTTTAGCAATCGTCCGAGGCTCGCGAACAAAATTAATGATCTCACTACGAGATTTCCAAGCCTGTGCAATAGGTGCGCAACCGGATGCTTGGGCGCCGTACACACTAAATCTCGAATCCGCCACCAACCCGATACGCTGTAGCTCCGTGTAAGCCTTGTGAATCTTCGTCAGAAGCGAGCCTGATGCCATTGGGATCACCGTATGCTGCGGCACCCTCCAACCAAGCTGTTCCGCGATTTCAAAGCCCATCGTCTTAGAGCCCTCCGCGTAGTACGGTCGCAAATTAACATTCACGAAACCCCAACCGTACTTACCCGCGATTTCAGAACACAACCTGTTGACCTGATCGTAAGGCCCGCGGATGCCTACGAGTCGCGTCCCATAAACCAGTGAGTTGAGCACTTTACTGCGCTCCAGATCATATGGAATGAATACGAAGCTCTTCATGCCAGCAGCAGCGGAATTCGCCGCTACAGAATTCGCAAGGTTGCCTGTCGACGCGCATGCAACAGTCTCAAACCCCATCTCCCGCGCACGACTCAGCGCAACAGCAACCACACGATCCTTGAAACTCAAAGTCGGATAATTAACAGCATCGTTCTTGATATAAATTTCATCCACACCCAACACCCGAGCGAGATTATCTGCCCGCACGAGCGGTGTGTATCCCACCTGTAAACCCACAGTTGGCGGGCCATCAATCGGCAGCAGCTCCCTGTATCGCCACATACTCTTGGGGCGTAAGGCTATCTCTTCACGCGTCAGTCTATTGGCAATCGCATCATAATCGTAAGCACACTCCAAGGGTCCAAAATCATCTTCGCAGATATGAATTGCAACCTTGGGATAGCGCTTGCCGCATTCACGACATTTCAACGCAACAAAGTACGGATTGTCACCGGCTGATGCTTTAATTTCAGTAATCGTCTTTGACTCAATCATGGTGTTTCGCTAGCACCACGAGCAACCTTGGGATGAACTACCGGACACCGGCTGAGCTCATCTCTCCCCGACAAGCGGGGCAGGAATTGGCACCTGACGTCACTCGACCGGTTGCCGCAGCTTCAACGGGCCTGTCCCTCTGCTGCTCTTGATGCGCTTGTAATCAGTTAAACCCGATACATCGAAATGCAAGTGGTTTTTAAATCAAAAACAACCTTTCCTTCGGGGTTGCCCGGCATATTAGCTGGCTTGTCGTTCAAATTGTAATTATGAAAAAAATACCGCACTAAGGCGACAGCCTCGCGCAGCAGTCGCTTCAAATCTCCAAACTCAAAATAATGAGCACGTGCCCAACGCACATCCCGCACACCTGCCAAAAAAAATGCAAAGCGACACCGGGGGACATGATAAAATTCCGAAACCACCAACACTGAGTTCCAGCGCCCCTCGGCCACAGCCCTTGCCGTATAAATTACAGTTGCATGAGTATTCACGCCATCACTGTGAACAAAAACAGCATCTGCTGGCACACCCTTTCGCACTAAGTAAGACTTCATAAACATCGCCTCGTCCGTCCCATCAGCGTCCACCCCGCCGCTCACTAAGATATGCCGCACAATACCCGCACGCCACAACTCTAGGGCTCGATCTACCCTTGCCGCCAACCTTGGATGTAACGCCCCATCCGGATAAACCTTATTACCGAGCACCACCGCCACATCAGACACTTGGACCCGCTCAGTCGAACCAATAAGTCCCAAAGTAATTAAACTAAATAGCAAAGCTGTTAGCATGCAAAAGGCAATATTCTTAGTGTGTTTGAAGGTTTTTATAAGCTTCATGCTATAGTTCTATGTTATGTGGTATGATTTAACATTAAAATAAAAAATTAAATAAGCTCAAAATTTGATTTTGAATAACTTTGAATTAACTAACATACTTAGAAAGCTTTTTGAAGCCTTTTAATTTAACAAAAGATATCATAAGGCACTAAAAACTCAGACAAGCAACAATTTTATTCTAATAACAATTTCACACTAGGCCGCAATCGACCACGTCCAATCATCCTGTGTAACTCGTGAATGATTCGTTCTGCTGGGATAGCATCCAATCCACTATCGGCGGTTTTCCAGGCGCGCTGCTTCCCTACGCGGCAAACAGAATCATATTTGACGCGAATCGCACAGGAGTTCGAAGCCCATGGACCAGTCAACTCAGGATGTGACGGGCCAAATACCCCGACCGTAGGCCGGCCCAGTGCTACCGCCAAATGCAGCGGCCCTGAGTCTGAGGATATTACACCTGTTGCGCCCTGGATTATTCCTAGCAATTGCTTCAGCGAAGTGCGTCCCGTCCAATCTTCTGCGATGTCGGGTAAATTGATCGACCCCTGCCCGACGACAACTACGCGCCTGGGGGCGGAAAGTTTTACAAGTTCAGATACTAGATCAGCACTTAATGACTTGCCTAGCCATCGAGAAAAAGGATGAATCAGAATGTACTCTGGTGACAAAGAAAAGCCTTCCGGAACCTCCCCTGCAGGTAAAGGAAAGTGCAGTTGCAAGTCTAAATTTGCACCGGCTAAATGGGCAGCTGCAAGATAACGGAGAATCGCGTGAGCGGCGGGCACTTTGGCAATCTTCTGATAAAACCAGAGTGCCCCTTCTCTGGCATCACTCATCCCGAGGACGTATCCGTCGCTCACCAACCTTGCAAAGCGCGCAATCAAAGCAGACCGTAGGAGGCCTTGCAGGTCAATGACTACGTTGTATCTCTCCGAGCGCAAATCCCTGAGAAACTCAGGCAATGCCCGCAAGTGTTTGCGGGGAAACTTGAGCACCCGTCGCACGATCGGGCTGCCCTCCACGAGAGGTGCTAGCTCTGTGTTTACCACCCAGTCCAGTGCTTCGACGTCGGGCATCCTTTGTAATGCTGCAGCCGCTGGGTACGAATGCACTACGTCTCCCAAACTGCTGGGTTTGATTAGTAAGATCTTCACTGAGCTGTGATCCAGTTCAACGCCCCACTGCTAAACGCTCAGCCAAGCGCGCTGGCAAACCAGCGTCGAGAATTTTCTTCTGCGCTGTCACGATATCATATTCCACCCTGCGTAGTGTCACGGTCTGTTCTCTCTGATCGTAGATGGCGTAAGCCGCTCTCCAGTCCCCATCACGTGGCTGACCGACTCCGCCGGCGTTGATCATATATTTCCTGCGTGGTTGTAATTTGACCTTGGAATAAAAACCGCCCCGGAGGCCAGAATCTCTCATGAAAATGTGTGGCACATGCGTGTGCCCAAAAAAACATAGCGGAGTCGTCTGATATGTAAAACTCGCTGACGCATCCATCTCGGAAAAAACATAGCCCCAAGATTCCGGTGAATCCAGAGAGGCATGGACAATCGTAAAGTCATCCACCGGGCGTGTATACTTGAGTGCGCGAAGGTAGTTTTTTTCTTCCTCCGTCAATTGATCGCGTGTCCACAAAATCGCATGAGCAGCCGATTGATTGAAATCTTTCAAATGGCGTGTATCACACGTCTCCTCGTCGTGATTTCCCTTCACTACAGGGCAACCTAAAGAACGCACAATTTCCAGGCATTCGTGTGGGTTGGCCCCATAACCCACGATGTCTCCAAGGCAGACTAAATGAGTCACAGCATTGGCTTGCATGTCATCCAGCACGGCTTCGAGAGCCTCTAAATTTGCATGAATGTCGCCAAAAATTCCGTAACGCATAAACAATAGAAAATAATAAATGCGTATGAATTGAAATAAATAAAATTCGAAGTCATCTTTGGGAACATTTGCCAAACTTTGGAAGCCTGCTTCAAGCAAAGAATGGATAGTACTCCAATTCGTCGTCTATTTTAATTCTCGAAATGGTGGTTATGTTCAAAATCTCGTGAATGTAGTCTTAAATGGGGATGTAATAAGTTAAGGCTTATTTTATCTTTTTAATTAGAAGTGTTGGTCGAGTTATTAAACAGTAATAAACAGTAACTTAACTAATTTTAAGTACTAACAAGGTCTTACGGATTTTCAGGTAAGTAAGTTACTTCCAATTCACAGCAAAGCTCATAACTCGGCCTGTGTCGCGGTCAACATAACGTAGAAACCCGTGGTCGCGTCCAAACTCATGCACCAACCTTGTGACCTTCACATCCACGCAGCAGTAATGTGCAATTTCGTGCAGCTTACCTTCCTTAAACCACTTCAAAGCTTGTGCCCCATCAGCGCTTTTCCCCACCCCGAGGGTTGCTGAAGCAATCGCATCAAGACTGATCCTGCGACCTAGTGCCGTTTCAACGTCCTTCATCATATCCAGCGTGGGCCATATTCCAGGATCAATAACAGTGTAGGGCGTGAGTACTCGATAATCAAACCCGATCAGATTAAAGCCGACGATGAGTTCGGCGCGGGAGAGTTCTGCAATCAAAGCATCCACATCCTCTTCAAGGTAGATTCGGTATTCGCCTATTGCTGTGGAGTATGTGACGGCCACAGAGATGCGCAGTTTGTGCACGTTGGCATGACCACCTACTTGTTGAAAGGATTTCTGGGTCTCTAAGTCAAAATACACGATATTTTTTGCACTCACGCGTCAAGATTTCTGCATAAATGGAAGAGGCATTGCAATAAAAAGCCCGGGCTCTCACGCGTGCAGAACCCGGGCCACCAAGGAGGAGGAGAATTATCTCTCAACTTTGGATTTAGAACTGGCCTTTTACGTTCAAAGTTTGTTGCCTCAGTTGGATTTTTCTTGGAGTGGCAATCTATTGAGGCAAAATGGAGACAATCAATGGACGTCCACAGCGCGCACGAAAAATTTCACGTTTTCACTGGCAACGCAAACCGTGAACTCGCCACCCGCATCTGCCAGCACCTCGGCCAGCCCCTGGGCGAAGCGGAAGTGAACTCCTTCCCCGACGGGGAAACATTTGTGCGAATTAACGAAAACATCCGTGGCCGCGACGTCTTTATCGTGCAACCCACCTGCCCTCCTACTAACCAGCACCTCATGGAGCTGTTTATCTTCATGGATGCGGCTCGTCGTGCCTCTGCTGCTCGCATCACTGCGGTGATTCCCTTCTACGGCTACGCTCGACAGGATCGCAAAGATAAACCCCGTGTGCCGATTACTGCCAAGCTCGTCGCTAACCTCCTCGTGGCTGCGGGAGCAAACCGCGTGCTAACGATGGACCTACACGCCCAACAGATTCAGGGGTTTTTCGATATTCCCGTGGACCATCTCTACGCTGCACCCGTCTTTTACAAACATCTTCGCACCCTAGACCTGGGTAAGCTCGTTGTCGTTTCCCCGGATACCGGCTCACTCAAGATGGCCTCCGCCTACGCGGAGATGCTGCATGCATCGCTAGCGATAGTCGTCAAACGCCGTTTCTCAGCCACCGAGGTCGAGGCTACCCACATCATCGGTGAAGTCTCAGGGAAAAATGTGTTGATCGTTGATGACATTACTGAATCCGCAGGCACGCTCACCAGTGCCGCCAGCTTGTTATTAAAAGCCGGAGCCCAGAAAATCATCTGCGGCGTCTCCCATGCTATACTCAACGACATGGCACTTGACCGACTTAAAGCCTCACCCATTGTCGAACTCATCACCACCAACACCACACCCCAACCCAAAGACACCAAAGGCTTCCCACTTACCACGCTATGCGTAGCAGAGCTTCTGGGTGAAGCTATCAAGCGCATTTCCTACGGTGAATCCGTGACCTCCCTCTTCAGACTCGAAGAAAAATAATTACCAAAAAGCCATATCTACCATCAATCAACGAGCTCTGAAGTGGCGAATTTCCCGGGATTGAGAATGCCCCTCGGATCAAAAGCCGTTTTTATTCTGTTATGCAAAAATCTTCCCACCTCGGGCGTTGCAAGCTGCCACCACGGCATGCGAGCTAAGCCGACTCCGTGTTCCCCGGTCACAGTACCGCCCCACTTTAGCACCTGACGAAACAAGTCATCCAGCGCCGCATCCACTACCCGCATGGCTCCCTCACGTGAGATGTCCACCATCAAATTCACATGAATATTGCCGTCACCGGCGTGCCCGAAACAAGCCACTGCGATACCATGCTTGCGATGCAACCTTTCCCCCAGCTTGAGCAGATCCACGATTCGCGATCGGGGAACAACAACGTCGTTATTAAACTTCGTGAGACCGGTCGCCCTCAACGCATAGGAGAACTGCCGCCGAATTCCCCACAATTCCCTCTCCACGGCCTCCCCGTGCCTCTCCATACGGCGCAGAGCCCCTGTGCCGGCTAAGGCAGCGCGAAGTCGGCGCAAATCTTCGGATACAGCTTTCTCACTTCCATCTACTTCTGCGATCAAAAGCGCACGGCCAGGCGGGACGCAAGATTTGCCTGCGTAACTGCGAGCAGCCTCAAGTGTAAAGTGGTCTGCAATTTCCAAAGCACAGGGCAGGACACCTGCGGCCAGTATAGCGTTAACTGCCGCCCCTGCTTCCTCGGGGGTTGCGTAGCTTATGGCTAAGCCAGCCCTCGCAGCAGCAAGAGGAATTATTCGTAAAGTCGCTTCTGTAACTATCCCTAATAATCCTTCAGACCCGACGAGGAGAGACACTAGATCAAATCCGCATTTATTTTTATGCGTAGACGTGCCCACCCGCAAGACATTCCCGTCTGCCAATACCACTTCTAAGGCGAGTACGTAGTTTTTCGTCACACCATACTTTAAACAGCGTGGGCCACCAGCATTCGTCGCAATATTCCCCCCGATGGTACACTCATCCCGGCTTGCTGGATCGGGTGGATAAAACCAACCCATTTTCTCCACGCGCTGCTGAAGCTTCTGCGTGATCACACCTGGCTGCACCACAGCTACACCATCCTCAGGGGAGATCCGCAATATCCGATTCATCCTCGAAACATCGAGGACGATCCCCCCTCGGATGGGGACACAACCTCCCACGTAACCACGCCCCGCGCCCCTCGGCGTAACGGCAACCTGGTGCTGGGATGCCAGACGTAGGACTTCCGCAACTTCAGCAGTCTCTCGCACCTTAACTACCACATCTGGCATCGCCTGGGCCAGCCATGCATCTCCCGATGCCCTTTTGCGACTCGCCTCGTCTATCAACACCCGTCCTTCAGGGAGGCATTTGAGCAGATCTTTTTTCCAATCCACGATGAGTATCCTGCCAGCGTTTTGCTCTCAGAGCAACACTCCTTCTGACAGCGCCAAGATTCATTCGCTACTCAATTGCATTTGCAGCTTTCAGCTACCCACTCTCACGACTCTTCATCAGGTGCTGATCTCAGATTTTAAAATATAATAGACGTTTTTTTTATTATTTATTATTTTTTATGTTGACACATTTTTCAAATTCTATAAATTTTCGCTCATGAAAACAACACTATCAAAAAATCACACTAATAAAAAATTAACAGCAAACCATCTGACTAAACTCCTGCTTTGCGCAGGGCTCATAATGAACTGTTCCAAGAACCTCAGTCATGCCATTTACCTGGATTATGACTTGACTTCTAACAACAACTTTGATTTCGATTATGGATCTTGGACAGGGGATATCACACCAGGCCCAGCATTCATTACCATTGGTACTAGTTCTGCAACCACTAGCGGTGGCGCAGGATTTAACGTTGGCCCAATAGACATCACACCGACTAACCCTAACAACTATATTCGTATCTCGGCGCGGTTGCAGCCGGGTCACAACGGTAGCGATATTCGTTTGGTCTTAGCTAGCAGCGCAACTGACTTTAATGTGTGGGCAGCCCCTGCCACTCTGTTTAACACCACTACGTTCACTACTGTAGACATCCTGCTTAGTACTCCGCCTGTTTTTACATCAGGTATGTTGGATTACACCGCTATTACTTCTTTCCAAATTCAAGGAGACTTTTTCAGCCCAGGAGATTTTCGTATAGAAGTGGAGAGGATGCAACTAATCCCTGAGCCACATCACGTGACGTTATTGGGGTTGGTTATTCTGCTAGCCGGATTACCATTGGTTAAAAGAAAATTACAGCAAAACCGCTAAATTTTACCCCTTACCCCTCACCCCTTACCACCTGAAGAAACTGACTTGCCTGCATGAAATAGTTTGATTTTATGCAGGCATTTTAGTTTTTGAGTAAATTCGTGAGCAGATTCTGTAGGTATAAAGTTATGAAAAAGAGTAACATTTTAAAAAACATTGCTACAGATCTAGTGCTAGTCATCGTCCTAACGACATCTCTTGAGTCTCAACCTCTGGGAGGTTACTTTTTGGATGACCTAAATAGCTTTAACTCTTCACACTGGATTCGCTCGGATGACTATGCCAACCTCTATCCTTTTAATGTGGGCTGGGAAGACGTACAAGTCACCCACAATTCTGGAATAATGTCACTTGGTCTTTCCGACGCCAGCGTAGTGCCCAATATCTCCTCTATGCCTTACACCGCTGGAGAAATCAAATCCCAACTATTTTATGATTACGGCTACTTTGAGGTACGCATGAAACCTTTGAAGCGAAGTGGTACCGTATCCTCGTTCTTCACTTACACCAACTCAAGCGAATGGCCCACACATCCTCACGACGAGATTGATATCGAATTTCTCGGAAACGATACAACTGTAGTCCAGTTCAACTTTTTCAAAAATGACGTCGGAGGCAACGAACATATTCATAACCTGGGTTTTGACGCCGCTGATGATTTTAATATTTACGCCATTGACTGGGCGCCCAATCATATAAAATGGTTTGTTAATGGTGTGTTAGTTCATACGGTAAATGGAAGTCCAGCCACACTTCCCAGCCATCCCATGAGGATCTACGCGAATCTCTGGACTGGAACCGGCACAGATTTCGAAGGGTGGGCAGGCGTTTACATCTACCCTGGTAATACAGAATACGCTGAGTATGATTACATCTATTACCGTCCGATACCAGAACCCAATCTGATTCAAATAGCTTTTCACTGTGTGTTGTGATGTTATTAAGATTAAGAGCCAAGAAGCTATATTCTACCAATCTCAATAACATCTTCAGTTACCCTTCAACAAAAAAATTAAAGACAGTTTGTGAATAAGACACGCCCAGAAGACAAAGTCACGCTTACTGAAAAACTCTCCTACGCCTCTGGGGCAGTCACATTTAACTACGGCTACTTTTTCTTAGCCACTCTAGCGTTTCCGATCTTCAACCTGACTTTGGGGATGAACGCCACCTGGATTGGTGTCGTCCTGGCAGTAGGGCGTGTCTGGGACGCTATAACTGACCCAGTCATGGGCGCGATTACCGATAACGCCCGCACGCGCTGGGGCCGTCGGAGGCCCTTCATATTCTTGGGCAGCCTGCTTTGTGCCGTGGCTTTGCCGCTGCTTTTCTTTGTCCCTGAGAGTTGGGGCGAGACGGCAAAATTTATTTGGTTCACGATCTCGGTGCTTTTTCTGTACCTAGCGGCTACAGTTTACAGCGTGCCCTACCTTTCTTTGGGTTACGAGATCACACCAGATCCGGCAGAGCGCACTCGCCTGCAAATGTACCGAGCCTATGCCGGAGCATTCATTAATATGACTCTGGGCTGGATGTTTGCACTGGCGCAAAATCCGGTGTTTCCCAACACTGTGACGGGTATTCGTGTCGTCACAATTGTGGTGAGTATCATCTGCATACTCGCAACGATTCCTGTACTGATAAAGTGTCGCGACCGCTTTGCTCAGAAAGCTACTACCCAACGCAAGGTGGGAATCATCGAAGGCCTAGTCATTACACTAAAAAATAGACCGTTTGTGATCTTTGTGTGCGGCTGCGTGGGTTCAATGCTCTGTGCACCCATGTTGGTGGGATCTTTGGCCATTTACATCAATTCCTATCACGTCTATCCAGCTGATAAAGAGGCCGGGGCATTGATCGGAGCACAAGCTGGTGTGGTCTATCTTGTCTTCCAGCTCATCTCCCTTCCCTTTGCGGTGAAACTGGCCAACAAATACGGCAAAAAGCCTGTCATGCGCTGGTGTCTCTCCCTCGGCATGGTCGGAGCGCTCTCTCAGTTTTTTACTTACACACCTGTACTCCCACAGTTGCAGTTTCTATCCGTGGCACTGATTGCACCTGGCCTGACGGCGTTCTGGTTGTTGGTTGACCCAATGAAGGCCGATTGCGCAGACTACGATGAGTGGAAGACCGGCCTTCGCCGCGAGGGTACCTACGCTGCCGTAGCGAACTGGATTGAAAAACTCTCCATCTCACTGGTATTAGTCTTTTCAGGGATGATTTTGGACCTTTCAAGGTTTAATCAAGACTTAGGCGTCAATCAACCCGAAGGAACTATGTTGACTTTGCGGCTTTGTTACACCCTCATCCCCGGCTTGGCTTACGGCGTCGCACTTTTTGCGTTGCACAATTACGAGTTGGATGATGAGCGGATGCGACAAATCCGAACTGAGCTGGAGGCCCGCCGCGGCCAGATCAATCCCTCTGCAAATCAAGCCTAAACAGCCAAGCAAGTAAAAAGCGATAGCTTTCTCAAATTCGAAATGTTTGAGTTTTGATCCCGGCTGTATGATGAGACTATGTCTGCACGAATGAGGTGTTGCTGTTAGGCTTAGGATGTGCTCGACTTCCCAGCACACTTAGTCTGCATACCGGCAGTGTTGATTGACAAATCAGATTTTCCCGTTTCAACATGAATCTAACTTATGAAGCGCACGTACTGGGTGTTTTTAGGGCTGGTGCTACTAGGTCTTCCGTCTTTGTTTCATTCCGAAAGTTTAAATCCTGCCGCAGCTATCACGATGGGACTTTTCCTTATGGCAGGGTTGTTCTGGGTCACAGCTCCCATCCCAATCTACGCCACTTCTCTATTGGTTATTCTTTTGCAGTTGGTTTTGCTCAGCAAAAATGCGCCGGGCGTGCAGTATTTTTCCTTCCCGTATCCGGCCGAGCTGGCTCCCTCACCGGCGGTGTTCACCGGAACACTCGCCCATCCGATTTTGATTTTGTTTCTGGGTGGCTTCATGATTGCCACAGTTGCAGTAAAATTTTCACTCGAAAAAAACCTCGTGCGCATACTGCTGGCGCCCTGCGGGAGTTCACCCCGCCTGCTTCTTTTCGGAATTTTATTAGCCACGGCTTTGCTGTCCGCCTTCATGAGCAATACCGCAACCACTGCGATGATGGTTGCCATGCTCTTGCCAGTTCTATCACGTCTCACTGCAGACGACCCGCTTCGTATTGCCCTTGCATTAGCCATTCCGCTCGGTGCGAATCTTGGTGGCATGGCCACGCCAATCGGCACACCCCCAAATGCTGTAGCCATCGGGGCACTAGCTAGCAGTGGAATACGCTTAGATTTTGGCCAATGGATGTTGATGGCCGTTCCTCTTACTCTGACGTCTTTGTTGCTTGGTGGCTTGTGTTTACTAGCCCTCTACCCTCCGAAAGCTAAAAAAATAGATTTACAAATTCCCGGCCGTTTCGATCGAACAGGCTCTGCTGTGCTGATGTATCTGGTGACAGGATTCACTATTCTTCTCTGGGCCACGGAGTCACTACATGGCGTTCCGAGTACTGTTACTGCTTTTATTCCGGTAGCGTTGCTTCCTGCCCTTGGCTTGATTACTAAAGAGGATATCCGCTCTATTTCCTGGGAGGTGCTCTGGCTAGTAGCGGGCGGAATTTCGCTCGGTATTTCTCTGGAAAAAACCGGACTCGCCACATGGATCGTGGGTCTCATAGACTGGCAGACACTGCCGTTCTTTTTACTCGTTGCGGGATTTCTGGGTGTTTCAGTCTTACTTGCAAACTTCCTCTCCCATACAGTGACGACGACGTTGCTTGTCCCGCTCGCATTGAGCCTCGGCACTTCAGGGGTCATTTCCGGTCCGGGAGAAATGGCTTTAATCGCTGTAAGTATTGCGGTAGCTTCTAGCTTTGGAATGTCACTGCCGATTTCCACACCTCCCAACGCAATTGCCATCTCTACAGGTGCAGTGAATAGCCCACAAATGTTTCAGCT
This sequence comes from uncultured Verrucomicrobiae bacterium, assembly GCA_938005615.1. Classification (GTDB taxonomy): domain Bacteria; phylum Verrucomicrobiota; class Verrucomicrobiia; order JADLBR01; family CALLMV01; genus CALLMV01. Next base: position 17,295 of record CALLMV010000017.1, on the reverse strand, counting down.
TGGCGTTGTCATGGCCATCCTCGGTTCATTACTGACTTGGTTTTTCGCCACCTGGTTATGGCCACATCTTTTATCATTCAATCAATGAACAGAGCACCTGCTTCTCTAGCAATACTTTGTCTGGAAGATGAACGCGAAGTTCTCAAAGCGATCATTCGCGACCTCGCTCCCTTTGAGGAGAAATTCCGAATCGAACCTGCAAGTAATGTCAGCGAAGCAAGGGAAATTCTGGTTGAACTTAAAAGAGGAGGCCATCCCCTGGCACTAGCATTATGTGATCATCTGCTCCCCGGCACAACCGGCACAGAATTCCTTGTGGAACTCAACAAAGATCCTGCCACTCAACCCGCACGAAAAGTGCTCATCACCGCACACGCCGGACTGCAGGAGACCATTCAAGCTGTTAACGAAGCCGGCCTCAATTACTACATATCTAAACCTTGGACGGCGGAGCAACTCCAACAGGTGGTGCGTGACGAACTAACTGCCTACATCTTACAGCAGAAGATCAACCCCATACATTATCTGGCAATTCTGAATACCCCCCAACTGGCCCAAGCCATCGCCACCAGTAACCTTGAAACCGACACCTAAAACAACATCGGGATATCCCCACAACTTAACCAGCCCATCTGCTACACTTGGCGAAATTCTAGGAGCCTTGGAGCAGCTTATCAAAAACAACCCGTTTCTGGCTCGTCAAATCGAACACCTGCCCGCCGGATACATCCTCTTGCGTGAGGGGAAGCCCAACAAATTCCTATACCTGCTGCTTCACGGACAAGTGCAATTCTTCAAGCACACTCCTTTTGGCGAAGTATATGTCTCCTCTCACGAAGCCGGTGAACTGCTCGGAGTCAACAGCTACGTCTCCCACACAACGTCCTTTTGCACATGCAAGGTCACACAACCAGTACGCTGCCTGCGTCTCGACCCCCACCTCGAAATTCATCTTTCCGAAGTCTTACCTCAAGCACGCAAATTGCTCGACAAGCTCATCACGGCCAACCTTGCCAGCCGCTACCGAAAAGCCGTGAGCCTCCAAATAGAGCTAATCGAAGCCAATCAGCACTTGAAAGAAACTCGCAACAAACTCATCCACCAGGAAAAACTCGCCACCCTCGGCCAAATGGTGGCCGGATTGGCCCATGAACTGAACAATCCCATATCCGCCATGCTGCGCGCCTGCGACCACATCACCGATACTCTCCATCACTTTTTTACCTCCACTACCTCGCCCGACAAATGGCGAGAATTTTGGCAAGCTGGTACTGAGTCTCTCACGCCCGATACGCCCACCGTGCGTCAAACTATCAAGGAGTTGAAATTACTACTGCCCCACACCACACAAGCAGTTATCCGACAAATCGCACAAATTCCCTCCACGCTCAGAGAGATAATAATCAATAAAATCCAATCTCAACGCACCATTTCCAAAGAAACAGAAAGCCTTCTCGACATCTATGACATCGCCACCCTGATCCACACCCTAGAGACAAGCGCCATCCAAATTTCACACCTTGTCAATAGCTTAAAAAATTACGCGCGACCTTCGTCCGCTCCGCCATGCCAGGTTAACTTAAAAGAAAGCATTCATAATTCGCTTATCATCCTAGGAAGCCTCCTGCGCCAACACCATACCGAACTACAAATTCCAAATGACCTCTATGTTTGGGCGCACCCCGGCGACCTCGGCCAGATTTGGACCAACCTCATAAAAAACGCCTGTGAGGCGATGCCTGCTGGAGGACTTCTAAAAATCGCTGCAAAGCCAGATGATGATTTCATCACTGTGACCATAAGCGACAACGGCCCAGGCGTGCCCCCTCACCTAAAGGAAAAAATCTTCGAGCTCAACTACACAACTAAAACAGGCGCAGAAAACTTCGGCCTTGGCCTAGGTCTACCCATCACAATCGGCTTGGTCGCTCGTGCAGGTGGTAAACTCACGCTCACAGACACTCCAGGGGGTGGAGCCACTTTTCAGGTCACTCTGCCAAGAAAAGCTCTTTGATGTTCTAATGCAGACATAGGGATAAACTGAATCGAATCGGTACCAGACCCCAAGATTTCCACTTCGTTGCTAAGTGTTTTATCGAGCCGGATCCTGAGCACTGGCTAAGTCAGAGCTAGCTAATTTGCTAACGCTTCTTGAGATGGAGCAGCAGCACCCCCTAACGGAGCATCCTCGATAGCCATGACTTCATCAAAAGTGATCTGTCGACCGAGCGTATACTTTGCTCGTACGGCGGCAACATCCGCCGCAGACACGGGGCCTCCAGTATTGCCCCAGGAACCGCGGACAAAAGTCATAATCGCGGCAATCTGTTCATCGTTCAATTGCTCCCCCCAACCGGTCATCGCATTGTTGTAGTTTCCACTGTTCGCCTGCCAGGGACCTTGTGCCCCATTAATAATGATTGCGGCCATACGCGTTCCGCCTCCGTTGACTTTGCTTGAGCCTACGAGCGAGGGGTAAACGCCCGCTGCACCCGCACCAGAAGCCCCGTGGCATGAGGCGCAGTTTGTGTAGAGGCGCTGACCCAGAACAAAAGGATCTACCTGTCTTGGCCCCGCACCAACGACAGGTCCATAAGTCACAAGATGATGATCAATCACATCGGGTTTAAATCCGCCACTATAGGCCATGATGTAAATACCTGCCCACATGCTCACGGCACAGATAAATGTCACTAACCAGAAAGGAAGTGGTTCATAACCATCAACGGGCTCTTCTTTTTCACGCATGATGGCCGCGTGCACATCACGAACCTCAAACTGATTTTCTTGCTCGATTTGACTGATCTGTTCCTGGGAACTGGACGATTCGGGAGTATTCATTCAGCGGCCTCTGGTAAATCGTAAGAACTGCGTCTGAGAGCAAGCAGATAGGCAACCAAGTCGCGTGCCTGCTCTGTCGGCACAATCTCATAACCCTCCTCTGGGGGTTCAACCCCAGGGATTAAGGAAAAATCCAAAGCGTCCGGTGTACCAGCACCCACGATGCGCTGTTTTTTGTACAGATAACGAAAAGGCGGCATAGTCGAGCCTCTACTAATTGCAGCCGGGGCGTACAGGTGCCGATGTTGCCAATCAGCGGTGTATCTCAGCCCGACGTTGGCGAGATCCGGCCCAGTACGCATCGTGCCGAGAAAGTGCGGCCGCTCACCCAAATAGTCGCGGGGGAAAGTGCGCCTCGCGCCCCATCCCCGAGCTATGTCGGGGGGAACTTCCCCCTCTGGTAGCCGCCTTGCCGAACCGCGTACTTGTTGAGAGTGGCAATACACACAGCCGTTGGCTGCATACACGAGCCGTCCACGCTGAGCCGACCCGGAAAGCGCCGGTGGCATGAGTGCTCCGGTAATCTCGTCTTTTTCTGGCTTGAGACCTCCTAGCTGTATGTAGGGAATGACCACAAGCCCTAACCATGCTGAAACGAATGTAATGAATATTCCTACGAATAACGTGGATAATTTGTTCATAGGTTATGCCGTAACTGCTTCAAGTTTTGGACTAGACGATTTTTCCCCTAACAAGGTGGGCGTTAGCCGCCGCTCACCGCGCCGTAATAACATCAAAACAAAGTTTATTCCAAAAGCCACATGGCCGATAAAGATCAGAATGCCCGACATGGTACGTACCCAAAGCCAGGGAAGCGTACCGGCTAGAATTTCCATAAAGCTGTATGGTGTCCCGGAAGGGTTAGCCTCCGTAGGGGCCTCTTTGAGCCAGATGTTCACGAGCTTTAATCCCTGCTCTATACCGCCACCAGCCAGGGCGATGATCATAACGACTCCCCCGACTGCGGTGCACCAGAAGTGAATCTTGATCAACCGCGCCGACGGCCATTCCCAGCCTACCAGCCGAGGCATGATATAGTACATCGCTCCAAACATCATCATCGTGAAAAATAAATACATCCCCACATGAGAATGTCCGATAGTGTAGTGAGTAAAGTGAGTCACTTCATTGCTTATGCGGAAGGCCATCGATATCCCTTGTAGACTGGCCAAGGTGTACGACATGGCGCCAAAGACGACAAAGCGCAGCGTGGGGCTCGTCTTCAGTAAGTGAAAGCTCCCCTTCATCGTCAAATGATGGTTGATAGCCACTGTGACAACTGGAATAATCATCATCGCCGATGCCACGATGCTTACGCTAATAATCCATGCAGGCACAGGCCCGTTGACGAGGTGGTGACCGCCGTTCCAAGAATAAAATAGCGCCAGCGACCAAAATCCCAAAATCGAGAGGTAGTAGCTGTGGATCGGTTTGCCGGTCACCTTAGGAATCAGGTAGTAAGCTGTTGCCAGACCTATGGGTGTAAACCACAAACCCAACACGTTATGTGCAAACCACCAGTTGATTATCCCCTGCACAGAGCCTTCAACAGGCTGTAGTAGCAGCAAGATTTGCACACATCCGTACAACCAAGGAAACCAAAACAGCGCCCCGAAGATGTACCATTGTGAAACAAAAATATGCCCGGGTTTGCGATTGGCAAACATCAGAATGGCCCACACTGACATCAGTGCGTAAGACGTAAAAAGAATAAAGGCCGCCTGTGTCGGCATCTCCAGCCACTCAACTCCTGTGCTCCAGCCCAGCAATATGCCCAGCATCCCCACAAAAACTCCCAAATTCCACAGGGCTCCGGCTGTGACTAAAATCCACGTATTCATCACCTGTACGCGGCACAAACGAGCCATCAGCCACACACACACACCCAATGCTGCGGTAGATGCCCACCCGTAAATCACAGTGTTGAGGTGTGCTGGGCGAATACGCCCAAAGGTCAGCAAACCGACATCCCCAAAAAATGGTAATGAGACCATGAACTCAGGCGTATGGAGTTTTGTGGAGGCTATGATTGCCAGTATCGTCCCGAGCATCAGCCAGAACATCGAGGTGCCAAAAAACACCAAACAGGGCGTGCGGCACGAGCGGTCGATCGCTGCCCTTTCTGCCATTCGCTGTGCAGGGGTCAGAGAATCCGCATCGGGATTTAACGCAGATTGTTGTGCAGAAATAGGTGACATATTAAACAATTACTCCTTTGAGTCGCCGTTTGTTTTTTCGAGGTTTGTGCGGAGGAAATTTGTCAGTGACTTGCCCCACAGGTTCGCCTTCATCAAAGATAGTTTCAGCAGATGAAGATAAGTTCTCAAACTGACCAGACTTGCCAGCCCATGTTAGTGCCAATGCGACGCTGACAGTAATGAGGAGAGTGACAACCACCATAATCATCGTTGGTACATAAGAAATGGGGGTAAGGATGATGTCATCGCGATACTCAACTGGCGAGAAATCTGCGCGGCAAAGTCCGACAATTGAAAAATAGGCTAAGCTCAGAGCTGTCAGTGCAAGTTTCATGGAGTGGTGTTTTCATCCAGCGGCATGGTGGCCTCTAAGTTGTTACCGGTATCAGAAGTAGAAGTTACAGGGCCTGCGTTGGAGTCTGTGTCAGCGGTATTGCTGTCCGCACCTTGCGATTCTGTGTTAGCAGGCGCAAGCACAGAAGAGTCTGGTGTGATGCCCAGTGATTGAGCCGTCACTGCATCTACGAAGTCTGCGGGGCGCACTTCGTTGCTCGCGAGCTGTTCAGCTGTAATTTTCATGGCCAGGCTGACAGGAATACGTACTAGCCCTACAGACTTATCCACCCAGGCGTACTCCGCACCGTCCAGAAGACCGAGGTCTTCCAAGGCTTGTTGCTCAACCCTGTTTTTGATTTCGAGACGCTGAACAGCCCGTTCTGCATCAAGCGCATTAAAGCCGCCCACATCCGGCCTGGGTTGCAAGAAAAAGTAGGTAGCCACAGGTAATAAAACGAAGCCGGCAAAAGTCAGGGGCAGCGCCAAAGTTGACTTTCTCGAAGTAGTGTTGTCAGGATTAGAAGAAGCTTTTTGCGACATACTCACGCCTTAATTACTTAGCTCCAAGGATTCCCGCAGGCGCGGGTCACGCACGGGGAACAACGGTGTACGAGGTAACACGTACAACAATACTCCAACCAATACTACCGCCATTCCGCCCATGAATAAGAAATCAAGAACGTTTAGATCAAGGCCGCTGGATGTGTAGTGATACCCTTGCTCAAGCAGTCCGGACTTCTTGAGTTCCGTTTTAGACCTCAACACCTGCTCCATCGGCATAACAATCCAGTAAATATCCACTATATGCATGAAGAGGACCAAGCCACAGACTGAGCAGAGCCGTTTGGCCGAGCGTTTTGCGGGTTGAGTGATCAATAAAAGAAAAGGCACAAAAAAATGGAACACCACCAAGAAAATCCCAACCCAGAACCATGAGTTGCGTGTGAGCAGCGGTTGGTTGTTATCGTCCAAACCGAAAGTCATATTACGGTAGATGTAAAACCACGTCTCCTCGGGAATGTGCGCGTAATAAATAAGCATGTACTGGCTGAAGGCGACGTATGCCCAGAACACCGTAAAAGCAAACAGCAGTTTTCCCATGATGTGATTATGCTCATCACTGAAAACATTCTTGAGATATCCAAACGATCGGAGAGCGTTGCAAAGCAAAATCAGTAACGCCATCGAACTCCACGCAGAGCCGGCGAAAATGTACACACCCCACATCGTGGAAAACCAGTGGAAATCCAGGCCCATCATCCAGTCTATGGCAGCAAATGTGATCGTAGCCCCGAAAAGCGGTACAAATAGCGGCGACCACTGACGCGCGCGCAGTGTCTTAATCGCATTACCATCTTTATCTTGACTCACAGAAAAATGGCGAAACAGCAAAGCCGCAGTAATCAACATGACAAAATACCCCAAAGCCCGAAGCAGAAACATCGGTTGATTAAGATAAAAGGCCTTCCCATCCAGAAGGACATCCTCACCTGGCTTGAGTTTCATCCAATAAAAAATCTGCTCTCGAAACAAAATCACAGGTATCGCCAGAATTGCCACAGGGATCACAAGGAGGGAAAGATTTTCCATTTGTCGGCGCACCACCACACCCCAGCCTGAATTTGTAATAGCATGCAACAATACCCAAAAGACCGCGCCCGAAGAAATCGTAAAACATACCATGAACGCAAAATGCCAGGAAAACAAAGCACGTTTGGCCATCTCAGGCCAAAGCAACACGATGCCAAATAAGACAGCAAAAATCACAAGCAAACCACCGGCCGCAAGGCTCAGCCCGAGGAAAGAAAGAGGTGCGGTCGGGACGCGCTCCTCGCGGATGACGACTGGGTGGTGTTCGTGCTGTGGGTCGTGTGCCATGGTGTTACTGGTTGCTGTTGACGGGTTGGTCTGTCTCGGCCGGGCCTCTTGCCGTAAGCAGAACTTGCTGAATTTCTGGAGGCACGTCGCGTAGCGTCGCCATACGCGCACGCTGGAGAGCACGCACATAGGCCACTATAGCCCAACGATCTTCTACAGAAATGTGGGGGTAGCCCAGCATTTGACCCTTGCCGTGGTAGATGGTTGTGTAAATTTGCCCGTCCGGCTGATCGATAATTCGCTGTTGGTGCAAACTAGCCACCACGCCAGCCAAACCCGTGTATTGAGCGGCAACGCCATTACCAAGACCAGCTTTTCCGTGGCAAACGGCGCAGTTGATGTTGTAGCGCTCCTGTCCCCTTGCCAAGAGCTGCTCTGTGACCTCGATCGGAATGCCCGTCCCCCAGCGATTGCCAAAGCGCCCAGTTAGCAGGTAGGGGTTATCGACTGGGATGCCTTTGGGCACCGTGCCCGCCACGGGAGAGCGGTCTGCACGCCCGTCAGTAAAAATCGCTGAGGGATGCTGTGTCTTCACCTTCAATTGACGGTCCATATCAGGAAACACTTCGATGGGCGGCTTGGTAAAACGCCGTTCCCCAAAGCGCAGTCCGAAATAATCCGCGGCCACATCACGGAACCCCGCGATGAACACAACCAACAATATTCCCGCAATAATTGCAGTGAATGCTATTTTCAGTGTAGGGAAGTCTTTCATGGGTCGTGACGTATCAAGGAGATTTGGCTGCCTCCCAGCTCATGGAGTAGCTCGCGGGTTTTGACTTCATCAAACTGAGGATCGGTCGCTTCAATCACTATAAAAAATTTATCGTCGGTAACGCGAGAAAATCGATCCCAGTTAAACACTGGATGATTCAGGCGAGGCAACACTCCCAAAGTCAATAATCCCAGCACCGTGCCAAAGGCTGTGAGTAATATCGTCAACTCAAAGAAGATCGGAAAGCTCGGCTCAAACGCAAAGAATGGCTTGCCCTGCACAATTAGTGGGTAACTCGGAACCAGAGTCACAGGGAACCAATCCGGGACCAAATGCCGGTAATCCGCAGAAGTGATAAAAATCAAAAACAACGCTGTGAGACTTCCAGTGATTCCGCCGATAATCGAAAACAGCGAGACACGCGACCTTTTTAACCCCATCGCATCATCCATACCATGAATTGGGAAGGGACTGTGCACATCCCAGCGGATGAAGCCCAGATCGCGAATTTTCTGCGCAGCTTCGTACACATCCTTAGCACTCTGAAATTCCGCGCCCATTCCGTAGAGCTTTGGGAGTGTGGTCGTTTGCATTAGTGCGCCCCTCCGGAAAGCTGCGGGTTATTATCCACGAGCGGATCACCCGTTTTCTTCGTTTTTTTCTTCGGGTCGTAGTGCGGATCGGCCTCAGCCATCACCGCCTTCACTTCAAACATCGTCACCATGGGAAGAAATTTAATGAACAACAAAAACAGGAACGTGAACAAGCCGATCGTCCCGACAAACAGACCGATATCTACCCAAGTCGGGGAGAAGTATCCCCACGAGGATGTTACAAAATCCCGATGGATGGAAGTAGCGATGATAACAAAGCGCTCATACCACATGCCTACGTTGGGAAACATGACGATTATCAGCACCAACAACAGATTCTTCCGGATCTTCTTAAACCAGAAAAACTGGGGGGCGATCACGTTGGAAATCATCATCGCCCAATACGCCCACCAATAAGGCGCAGGCGGCACATTCATCAAAGGTCCAAAAATAAAGGGGTCGGCTACACGGTTGCGCAAAAACACCCACTGCTCAAAGGGGTTGCCCGAATAAATCGCGATAAACAACTCCATTAAATACGCATAACCCACGATCGTCCCAGTCAGCAGCACGATCTTACACATGTTATCGATATGCTTGTCCGTCACTACATCCTTCAAGTTAAAAATCCAACGGCACGGAATCAACAAGGTCAGCACCATCGCAAAACCTCCGAAGATAGCGCCGGCCACGAAATACGGCGGAAAGATCGTCGTGTGCCAACCGGGGATGACGGATGTAGCAAAGTCAAAAGACACCACTGAGTGCACAGAAAGCACCAGAGGCGTGGAGATGCCAGCGAGGATCAAGTAGGCTTTTTCGTAATGGCTCCACTGCCGATTGGAACCCCGCCAGCCAAGCGCAAATAAACCGTATAGAAACTTTTTAATTTTGCTCGTGGCCCGATCACGAATCGTGGCCAAATCTGGCACCAACCCAATGTACCAGAAAATCAGTGAGACTGTGAAGTATGTGGACACCGCGAACACGTCCCACAACAGCGGGGATTTGAAGTTTTGCCAAATGACGTTCGCATTTGGGATGGGAAACAACCACCAGGCGAACCAAACTCGGCCCACGTGAAACGCTGGGAATATGCCCGCGCAAATGACCGCAAAAATCGTCATCGCTTCAGCAGAACGGTTCACCGCAGTACGCCACTTTTGGCGCGTAAGGAAAAGAATTGCTGAAATGAGAGTGCCCGCGTGACCGATGCCTATCCAGAACACGAAGTTCGTAATATCCCAAGCCCAAAACACCGGGTTGTTCAAACCCCAGACACCCACACCCGTGGAGACCTGATAAGCCAGTGTAAGGGGCACCAGCGAAGCGATCAGCCCGGTGATTAAGACCGCGACCCACCACCAAAACGGGGCCTTGCGCTCCACGATTTGTGAGAAATGCTCTGTGATCCAGGCAAACTTGCGTTTCCCGCCCACAAGCGGGCGGCGATTTATGAGGTCAAGCCCCTCGGTGGTTGCAGGTGCAGGAAGGTCAAACGTACGCATAGACTAGTGAACTTGTGAGGGTTCTGAGTGGTGCTCCGTGGAGTGCTGGGCGTCATGGTGCATGCCCTTATCATCTCCATGATGCCCGACGTGTGAAACAGCCAGAGAAGACATGCCAATGAATTCCGCTCCGGGCATCGCGGGGTTAGGGTTACGCACGCGAGCCAGGTAAGAAACCCGAGGCCGTATGTTGAGGTACTGCAGCATTTGGTAGTCGTGGCCTAACTGCTTAAGCTTGGACACCCGCGACTCTGGGTCGGAAATGTTGCCAAAGACGATCGCATCTGCCGGGCAAGCCTGCTGGCAAGCGACCTGGAAATAGCCATCCGGAATAATTTGTGGCTTGGAATCACGTGCTTTTACAAGCATGTCAATCTTCGCCTCTTCGATGCGCTGTACGCAGAAAGTGCACTTTTCCATTACTCCGCGCATACGGACGGTCACATTGGGATTTTTTTGAAGTTCGGGAAGAGGATCGTTTTTCTCGCCAAAGGGCCCCGCGTAAAGGTTACCAAATTCGCCAAAGGGACCTTGATGCCGTTTGAGGACGTTGCGCTTATTGTAATCAAAATAGTTGAAACGTCGAACTTTATAGGGGCAGTTGTTAGCACAGTAGCGTGTGCCAATGCAGCGATTATATGCCATGACGTTGAGGCCATCCTCGCTATGAACCGTGGCGTTGACAGGGCACACTGTTTCACAGGGCGCATTCTCACAATGCATGCAAGTTAATGGCTGCATGATCACCATCGGGTTCTCAGGAAACTCACCCGCATCTTGAACGTAGTCTTTGTGGGGGTCCTCCGCCAGGAAGTAGCGGTCTACGCGTATCCAGGCCATCTCGCGACCACGCTGCACCTGCTCCTTGCCTACAATCGGAATGTTATTCTCTGCCTGGCAGGCTATCACGCAGGCGTTACATCCCGTGCAAGTGCTCATGTCAATGGACATTGCCCACTGGTGCGGAGCATCCAGCGGCGGCGGGGTATAAAAGTTCACCGTCGGCGGCACGTGAGAATCCATACCCATTTTTTTGACGATGGATGGATCTTCGTTGAACATTTTCAAGGGCAGCTCTCTTTGCAATGCACGCCCTTCCATGTTGTAGTGCTCTTGTGTGCAGGCAAAACCATGTTTGCGCCCGGTGGCACGCGCGCGTACACCATTGACTCTCCAGGGGTGTTTCGATGTGCGAAATGCGTAGGCGTTGAAGCCACTCCCCTGCCCAACCTGGCCGACGATGCTCCGCCCATAACCAAGTGGCAGTGTGATGGAATTATCCGCATGCCCAGGTAATACGTAAACGGGCACTTGGAGAGGCAGGCTGTAATCGGGAAAGTTCAGTTCGAGAACATCGCCCGTGACGATGCCTTTTATCGAACGGGTGGTAACACCAAGCTCGCGTGCCGTCCGAGGGCTGATGAGCGCAGCGTTTTCCCAGGTGATTTTTGTCAAGGGATCTGGCAGCTCTTGCAACCAACCATTGTTGACATAGCGACCATCGAGCAGGGAGTAATCCACGGCAAAATTGACTTCCAAACTCTCAGCAGAGGGGATTGCAGAAGGTATTTCTTCTGAGGTAAGCATCTGTGCTAGTGTGCCGGAATTGAGTTGGATGTCTGTGCTTACTTTTTGCGATCCTGCGCGAAAACCATCACGCAAGAAAACTTGCCAGGCGGTCTCAAAAGCAAACTCATCAGAAGTGGGTTCAAATAACTCACGGAATGTCTCACGCGCGATCAGTCGAGAATCCAGCTGCGGGGAGCCTGCAAGCGGCGCCTCAATCAGGCGATAAAGGAACTCGGTGTCTGTGAGTGATTCAAAAATGGGTAAAATCATAGGCTGCACAGATGTGTGTGAGCCGTCTTCGGCAAGGCCATCGCCCCAACCCTCCAAAGTGTGCGAGGCGGGTATGTGGACGTCGCTGACTGCAGTGGTCTCATCTTCGTAATAACCCAGACGCACCACCAATTCGCAATGGTCAAGAAGGTTTTCTAGCATCAGCTCTGCAGGTGCGTTGTAGGCGGGGTTGCCTCCGATGACCACCACCGTGTCCACTTCCCCGGCTTGAAGAGCAGACGCTACCTGGGAAAGCGAGCAATTGCCGTTTGAAACGGGGAAATCCACGGACTTGAGGGCTTTGCCAAAAGCCCCGAGGGCATCATTTAGTGCATGCGCAATAAGGTGCACGATCTCAGGTTGATTGGCCCCGGGGACGACGACGGCGTGACCTCGATGAGCTACTAAATCTTTGGCGCATTCCTCCAGCCATTTTACGTCAATACCCGCAGGAGGTTGTGAGTTGGCGAAACGTAAAACCTGGCTCAGAGCATCGTTTTGGAGACCGTTTTTGATGCAGGCTGCCGCAAAAGCTGAGGCAAAAGCTGGTAACTGCGTTGAGGTGATACGAAGACGATGATCGGCCATTTGGCCTGTAATACTGTAGCTGGTTTCCACCGCATAAAGGCGATTCATTTTGTCACCAGGCTGATGAACGCGACGCCCGTTTGTGAAGGAAGCAGTGTTGTGGAGTGTTGACTCTGTACCTAAGAAGTCAGACCCCAAAGACAATATGACAGTGGCGTTGTCGCGCGAAAAATCATAAAAAGGCCGCGCGAATGGTCTGTTAATAAGCGAAGCAAAAATTTGAGAGGGTCTGTCAGAATAAAGCGGGTCGTAATCGCACCATTTAGCAAACCGATATTTGGCAAGGAATTTTTTCTTCAGCCTGTTGAACGACGGGGAAGTCGAGGGGAGTGCGATGACTGCGGTTCTTGCTCCCCCGTTTTGATCGATCCTGACACGTAATTCGTCAATTTTCTGATCCCTCTGTAGGGCAGTCGCGGGCATGTGCCTACCATTTGTGAGCACTTTGGTGACGCGGGAACGTTCAGGGTCGTAGAGGCTCAGCACTTCTGCCTGTGTATGCACATCTATTTTGCCTTGACTCATCGGATGGGCGGGATTGCCTTCAATGAAAATTGGTCTCCCGTTAAAGACTCTTGCAACTGCAGGAACATGATGGCCTACCGCTGGAAATGATGTCGCGTAACGGAGTATTTTGCTCGGCACTGCAAATTCCGGAGTCGCGTTTAATGGAACGAGGTAAGATTCTGGCCGTCTGCAGCCAGTGAAACCCGCCAAGGCAATTGAGGCTCCTAAGATGCCGAGAAACTTTCTGCGACCTAAACCATCTAGCTCCAACTCTGCTGCGCCTTCAGGAAATTCTCTCTGGATCCATTGTTGGACTTCAGGAGAGTCTGCCAGCTCATCGAGGCTTCTCCAATATCTGCGTTCACCCTTTTGTGCGGGCGGATGTTGAAATATATGTTTCATCTGTGACAACCGGCGCAGTTTTGCGGGGGCTGTACGCCCCATTCTTCAACTAGTTTGCGCCCGAGAATGCGCTGCTCCTCGGTGCTGATTGTGTAATTGAGGTTGTAAACTTCATTCACATCACGGATGAAATTCTCCGGACGGCGATGACACTCAAGACACCAACCCATGCTTTGAGGTTCGTGATGCCAGACCACAGTCATGTGGTTAACCTGTCCATGACAGCTCTGGCAACTGATGCCACGGTTCACGTGAGCAGCGTGGTTGAAATACACATAGTCGGGGGCTTGATGAATTCTGACCCAGCGAATTGGCTCACCTGATTCCCATGCAGCACGCACGGGCGCTAGTTTAGCGCTTTGTTTCTGCACGTGCAGGTGGCAGGCCATGCAAGTTTGAACTGTGGGCACATTCGAGTGGCTGGCTTTCTCCACACCAGTGTGGCAGTATCTGCAGTCTAGACCCAACTGCTCTGCGTGGAGGGAGTGATCGAAGGAGACTGGTTGTCCGGGCATGTAACCCACCCTTGTGTATTTTGGTGTAAAGTAGTAGGTTACACCATTCACGACTAAAAAACCCAAAATCGCAATAATCAGAGCCACCTTCAGAGGTAGCCAATTCGTCCATCTGGGGAAAATGTTCGGCATAAATGTCGGTATCAATTCGCAGCACAAACCCCAAAAGGCAGCACGCAGAAAACTTTATTCATACTACGGTTACACATAGCAATACAAATAATCTAATGACAAGCGAATTTGTGAAAAATTTCACAATCTTTTTCTTCGGCTTTAAAAACAGACAAATCAGTTGGCGTATGGAGGTGTCATAGTATTTTTTCGAGGAATGCAGGATATGCACAAACTCATTAATACTTTGGCAGAGAGTTGTCGGCCTCACTAGCATATGCATCTAACCCTCCACGCACGTTCCAAACTTTCGTAAACCCTGAATGCTGGAAGAGCCTGACGGCATCTGCACTTCTCGACCCATTTTTGCAGATGAGGATGATGTCGCGTGCCGAATCAAACTCATGCAAACGCCTGGGTAACTCTGCTGGCGGAATGAGCCGTGCACCGGGTAATTTGACAATTAATTCTTCATGCGGCTCACGGATGTCCAGAAGCGTGAATGAATCTGCTGCATGAAGCATTCGCTGGCGGAGCTCAACAGCGCTGATCGAGGGGACTGTTGGATCATCAGCCTTTTTCGCCGCTTCAACAGCAGGCATTCCGCAAAATTCTTCGTAATCGATAAGTTCTCGAATTGTGGGTGAATCTCCACAGACCGGGCAGTTGGGATTCTTTCGCAGCTTGAGCTCTTTAAAGGATGGTTTCAGCGCATCATAGATCAACAGCCTGCCGATCAACGGCTTTCCTGCACCAGTAATCAGTTTCAGTGTCTCGGTCGCTTGCAATAAACCAATCACACCCGGCAAAACCCCGAGCACACCACCTTCGGCACACGATGGCACCAAACCCGGCGGAGGAGGCTCCGGATAAAGACATCGATAGCAAGGGCCATGTTTGGCCCAAAAAACAGTGACCTGCCCGTCAAACCTGAATATCGAACCATACACATTGGGTTTTCCAAGCAAAACGCAGGCGTCGTTGACAAGGTACCTAGTAGGGAAGTTGTCCGTGCCATCTACGATCACATCATAATCGCGAAAGATTTCCAAGGCGTTTGTAGAATTCAAAGCTGTGGTGTAAGCCTCTACCTCTACGTTGGGATTGATGTCCATGATCCGATTGCGAGCTGATTCGACCTTGGGCACGCCCACATCCAGAGAGGTGTGAATGACTTGACGCTGAAGGTTGGAATAATCCACTACGTCATAATCCACAATCCCCAATTTTCCAACCCCAGCAGCCGCCAGGTACAACAATAAAGGTGAGCCCAAGCCACCGGCACCGATGCACAGCACACGAGAGGATTTGATCCTCTTCTGACCATCGATCGTAATTTCTGGCATGATCAGATGCCGCGAATATCGATTGATCTCCTCGTGTGAAAGATGGACAGCTGAAAATGCCTCCTCAATGCGTGAAATCGGACTCATGACAAAGAGAGCGTCATACCAAAATCACGAACAAACACAACCCCTACAGCCCACTTCAAGCGTCAAACCCCCGGATGGGGTGGGATTCGAACCCACGGTCACCTCGCGGCGACTCCGGTTTTCAAGACCGGCGCAATAGACCACTCTACCACCCATCCAGTGGTAAACCTACACAACTGAAAAAATTTGCCAAGTGGAATGCAGGTGTGGTTGGTGCTCGATTAACGCCGACGACCGAACGGCGATCGTTTCTTTCTGCGCGATAGTCCGACGTTCGGGAGTGCCCCTGAATGTGAGGGCAAAAGAGTCGTAAAGCGATAACTAAAACCCTCCAAAGTTTTCCGCTCCACCCTTTGCCCGATAAATCTCTCGATAGCGGCAACCTGATCCACATCCTCAGCGGTGATGATCGTTAAAGCTTCACCCACAGTTTGTGCCCTACCAGTTCGTCCGATCCGGTGTACGTAGTCTTCAGGATGCAGTGGCACATCGTAGTTAATCACATGGCTGACACCGGCTACATCGATGCCCCGAGAAGCGATATCAGTTGCTACCATCACTTCGTATCGAGCATTTTTAAATCCTTCCAAAGCTTCCAATCTTTGAGCCTGCGTGCGGTTCGAATGAAGTACCGCGACGGAGTGATTTGCCGCTTTCAAACGGGCAGCCACTCGGTCAGCAGCGTCTTTTGTGCGGACAAAGACGAGCACGCTATCAAAATTCGTCTTATCCAATAAAGCTTCTAATAGCTCAAACTTTTGATCCATCGCCACAGGATAAAACGCATGCGTAATCGTCTCCGCAGGGGAACGGTGCGTGCCCACCTGAATGATCAAGGGGTCATTCAAGAGAGTGCTTGTGAGTCTCTCGACCTCGGGTGGCAAGGTCGCGCTAAATAAGAGCGTTTGCCTCTTGGAGGGACACATCTGCAGAATCCTCTGGACTTGGGGTAAAAAACCCATGTCGAGCATTTTGTCCATTTCATCAAGTACCAGCACTTCCAAATCAGAAAGCGTCACGGACTTTTGCTCGACATGATCTAATAGCCGCCCAGGTGTGGCCACAAGCACATCCACACCGCTCTTTAACAACCCGCGCTGCTCAACATAACCCACGCCTCCGTAAACCACCGCAATCTCCAAATCTGTGAACCTTGAAAAATCCCGCAACGCCGTCTCGACCTGCGCCGCCAATTCACGCGTAGGCTCTACCACCAGGGCACGAATTTTTCCGCAGTGTTTACCGAGTCGGGTCAGCACAGGCAGACTGAAAGCCGCCGTCTTGCCAGTACCCGTCGGAGCACAAGCCAGCACATCCCGACCTGAAAGAACGGCAGGAAACGCCCGCACCTGGACTGCAGTAGGCTCCAAAAAACCCATGGATTGCACACCGTGAACCACTGCTTCAGAAAGGTGAAAATTTTGGAATGACATGTTGTTGCCTCTAGCTCTGAAGTATCAACTATCGTATCTTTCTTTTACTACCAACTAATAATTCAATAAACTACACTAGTAACACTCTTGAGTTAGCGTGCTATTTGTGTTCAATTATCCACATTGATAAAAGATAACTCCAGTCCTTTGGGTAACATCCCAACTGATTCAGTAACAGAACACAAACCACAAGTACGCCTTGCCCCTGCACCCCATCTGGTCAGTTCGGATGAAGCCGCAGCCGAACAGTCTCTTAGTAGCGAGATACCTGCTACTCCTGTAGCAAATTCGAGCCCTCCTGGAATTTTCTGGTTAAGGCCTTCGAACGCTTCGAGCATTTTTTTACCACCTCCCATCTCTCAGAATACTGAACTTCCTCTAACAGAGAAAACCTATCA
>CALLMV010000016.1 GCA_938005615.1 uncultured Verrucomicrobiae bacterium | reverse complement strand
TAAGTGTGCTTAAAATGACAAAGTGCGCCCAGAATGAAAAACCGGTGTTCGAAATGACAATGTTACTCGGTTCATCACACCTTTATTAGGATCACATTTCCCAGCGCGGGTGCTGTCGTTGAAGGGAGCGCGGCCATCTTGGCCGCGATACACGCGGGCTGGAAGCCCGCGCTCCCCTTGCTTCCCCCGTTATCCTTTCGTGGCTGCGCCCTCTGTTGTCATTTCGATGCCGCGTAGCGGTCGAGAAATCTTCCCCTGACACAGCAAAGATTTCTCGCTCCGCTCACGGGAAGGATTCCTCGCTTCGCTCGAAATGACGTAAGTGTGCTTAAAATGACAAAGTGCGCTCCGAGATGACATAACTGCGCTCGGAATGAAAAAACGGTGCTCGAAATGACAAAGCACGTGGGTAACAGGGCTGATGGCTGGTAAAGGTTAACATCGCTCACCCTGCGACAGTGTCATGGCAGGTAATATTTTAAAATTTTACCGCCTCACTCCGAGTTTCCCGACCCCGAGTTGCCTGGATTGTGTTTGGCAAGCACATCAACTAGGTATAAAAAATTCATCAAAAAATATGCCCATACCCGATTACCAAGCTTGTATGCTTCCGCTCTTACGTTTTGCCGGTGACGGGCAAGAGCACCAACTTAAAGATGCCATCGCTGCGTTGGCAGATGAGTTTTCACTCACCGAGCAAGAGCGCAACGAGTTTCTCCCAAGCGGTCAACAACCCGTGTTTACGAACCGGGTTAGTTGGGCTAGAACTTACCTGAAAAAGGCTGGGCTCCTCTGCTCGCCAAGACGAGGATACTTTAAGATTACAGAGCGAGGAATCGATGTTCTCAGGGAGAACCCAAGCCAGATCAATCAAAAGTATCTTGAACGCTTTCCAGAGTTTGTTGAGTTCAAAAGTATCCGACGCGAAAAAGCTGATGAGAACGGATCGTTTACACCCGAGCTTGCGCTCGGACAAACCCCGCACGAAGCATTGGAATCCGCCTACGAGCGTCTGCGCACCGAACTTGCAAGCGAGATCCTTGCGAGCATTAGAGGCTGTGACCCCTCGCTCTTCGAGAAGATCGTTGTCGAACTCCTCGTGAAGATGGGTTATGGCGGCAGCCGTAGAGAGGCAGGGCGTGCCATCGGACGCAGCGGCGACGAAGGTATCGACGGAATCATCAAGGAAGATTACCTGGGCTTGGACAACATTTATATTCAAGCCAAGCGTTGGGAGGCTTCGATAGGCCGCCCTGAGATCCAGAAATTTGCGGGTGCGCTCCAAGGTCAACGAGCACGTAAGGGCATTTTTATCACGACCTCAGATTTCACGAAAGACGCATTGGATTTCGTATCTCGCATTGACTCGAAGATCATTCTTATTGATGGGTCTACATTGGCCAAGTTGATGATTGATTTTGGTGTCGGCGTAAACCCTGTTGCGACCTATCAGGTCCAGAGAATCGACTCAGACTATTTCACCGAGGACTAAAAAAGCTCATAATTCAGTCCACCGAACACCTCCCCGCGTCACGCCCCGTGCTTGGTCGCTTCGCTCACGGCACGGATCGCGCCACGGGCAGTTGTCGGTAACTGCGGACGTTCGCTAGAAAATGAAATACCTTAACTGGAACCTCGCATGGAAGACTCCGGCCACCAAGGCTGGCAGGCTGATTCAGGCTTTGGTTGCCGAGTTAGACGCAGACACCGTTTGCTACACCGAGGTGGTCCGAACGATGGTCCCTGAAGGACATTCCATAGAGTCCCATACCGATTACGGATACCCGAACGACGGTGGACGCCGCAAGGTGATATTATGGAGCAAGCAGCCTTGGACGGAAGTCGATATGATCGGCGATGATGAGATGCCATCGGGCAGATTCGTCTCGGGTATTACCGCTGGAGTTCGATTTGTCGGCGTATGCATCCCTTGGCGTGACGCGCACGTTAAGACCGGGCGGAGAGACAGAACCCCTTGGGAGGATCACCTTGCCTATTGCCGCGGCCTTAAGCGTGTCTTGGCGCGATATTCGGCAGACCGAACGCCAACTTGCGTTGTCGGCGACTTCAACCAGAGGATTCCCCGTATAGGCCAGCCCATGTACGTCGCCAAGGCCCTTGCAGATGCAATTCCCGCCGACTTCATGATCGCCACAGAAGGCCTGAAGGATTCAGAGGGAGGCAATTTGATCGACCATTTTGTCGTCTCGCCCAATCTGTCCATCGCGATCACACAAATCGTTCCTCGCTTTTCGCCGGATGGAACGAGGCTCTCTGACCACGTCGGGGTTGTAGCGTCGCTAAAAAAAACGGAGAACCGAACAAGGCGGTGCACCGCACGACTACCCGCGTCACGCCGGAATGCTGGCCGCGTCGCGACGCTGGCTTCGTCGTACAAGCAATCCGGGATAGTTAATCCGGAAAGTTCGGAAATAAAATATGCGCCCTGACTGGACTGATTATCCCCTCTCGATATTCACCGATGTAGCAAATCACTTCATTGGCAGAGTGTTTCTTTTAATCTTGGCACTTTTTCTTGCGGTTTTTTTCGGATCCGGAATTGCAGCAGCGACGGGTGACCATGTCGGATGGTTTGGAGGCATTATGATTTATCCCATTATGGTCATCGGCGGTATCGCCCAGATTTGGGGGATATTCACCTATTTCATTCTTGGTATCTTCACAGTGATTTACTTACACCACGATGTTCCCCCGAGGTGGCTGCTTTTGCCTTTTCTGCTTCAAGGAATAGAAGCATACCGGTGGTGTGTATCCTGGGAGATAGGAAAACCATAATACAAAATAATCCAAACCTTGCAGTCCACCGAACACCTACCCGCGTCACGCTCCGTGCTTGGTCGCTTCGCTCCACTGGCACGAGTCGCGCCACGGGCAGCCGTGGATGACCTTGGGGCTCAGAAGGGGTTAAGGCAGTAAAATGTTCTAGATATTACTCACCGTAACACTGTCGCAGGATGAGCTATGTTAACGTTCTACAGCCTGAGCGCATTTTACCTAGATTGAATCGGGCGCTGAAATGATAAGTGCTGACGTCATCGTCAATCAGCAAGCTAACGGCTGGCGGTCAACGGAAGCTGAGTCGTCACCGGCTGACCGGCTGATTTTGCCCATTCCAGCGTGGCCATGTATTTCGGAACGCTTGCTGGCTGTTCATCGTAATACTCCGCCAAGCCCCAACTGCCCCATTTTGTCCACTTTGCGATGGAAGCAAACACCGCAAATAGATCACCGCCCACATTTTTCCACTCGTCGAAATATTTCTTGTAGATGGCGCCCATTCTGGGATGGCGGTTGGCCTCGTGTAACTTCTTCGTTAACACCTCGTTGTTCTCTCCGCCAGCAACACCCACCAGATGCTGTCCACCCTCGTATGCGGTAAGCATTATGCCGTATTTATCCGCCACAGATTTTTGGATATACATCCAGTTAATGCATTCGGGCAGAGATACCTGCTCTACGTGATCTAGAATCTCTTCAACACTCATCGCAGCCACCTGCTCCGCAGTTAACTGACCGGCGTTGTTAGACCGCTCAGGAATATTCATGCTGATGTATGGCGCTATCGAGAGGGCATCCACATCGCCCGGCTTTGTGCGGGCTAGCACCATTCCGTCCGACCAATACTCTCCTCCGGCCGCTTGCCATGCCAGGTGGCGCACCAGCCGCTCCTTACCACCAAACACCTCCTCCCAGATCTTGAAAATTTCCAATGTTCGCATCACGTAAAACTCGGCGCGTCCTTCCCAAGGACGCTCAGGAGGACCGAGACCCAGTTCTTTCGCTTGCGCCTCCGCCCACCGTGCCTGTTCAAACATCCCATTCCACACCTCGTTGGAATACTCCAAGTGCACTCGAAGCGAAGGATCAAGCTTTTCCTTCACGAGTTTGGCAAAATTCCGCACAAAGTCATCCGTGGCCAAGTGCGGGATACAAAACCACGGCTCGACCTTTATGCGATTAGATAAATCGATCATCACTTCGATCGGTATGCCGGCTTTGCCCGTCCAAGTCGCCTGATCTGGCAATGCCCGATCAGACCAATCCTTTACAGGTGAATTGTTTGTGTGTCCCCAATCCATGAACCTCAAAACCGCCATTCCTTTCCACCTCTCCAAAAACAAAGGATGAAACACCTGCTCGGCATAGTTCTCCTCAAACCCCGGCATAATGACCCGGATGTTCCGCACGTAATTTTGTGGGTTTGTCTCTACGATCCGCAGAAAAACCGACCCGGTCTCACCCGACCTGACAAAAAGTGACACACGCCCATCCGATTCAGACTCCACACTCACCGGCCCGCCAAAAGTCAGCCTTCCTTCACCATCATACAAGACCGTGTAGATGCCTTCTGGGAACCGCCCTCCATCGATGGTCAACATGACTGTTTCCGCCCAGCAGTCAGGTTCTAGCGATTTCACCCAACCTTTTTCATCCAAATCCAGCTCAGGTCCTTTACCCCAGCCGGCATCCTTCATTTGGCTAATCCAACTCCTCGAAAGACGAAATACGTCCACAAAGGGCAATTCCGTATTCCAGTCTGCCGGACCACTTAAGTTGATTCCAAGTCTCGCCTTTGATCCCTGATGCGTCAATCCAGTGCTGAAGCCTACCGAGACCGGTGTAATCAAAAACGCGATGGTAGCCAGAAGAATTTGGAAAGATCGCGACAAAGGCAATACTAAATTAATCGTAAGATTCGAAAGGCTTGCTCGTCGAGGCTGACTCACGCTTGCGGGAGTGAAGTGTGCAATTTTGTGAAAATTAACCGAGTTAATGTTTGAGCTATTTCCTGCAATCGTGATGAAAAAATAAAACTTAGGTCTGCTTAAACAATGCTTTTTCTTGTTAAACGGTTCACGAATATCACTGTTGGTTCAAGAACAGTGTCGCACGCCGGTGGAATCTACCGCCGCCTTTGCCAAGGAGAAAGCCGAAGCCGTTCAAGAATAGTGTCGCACGCCGGTGGAATCTACCATGTAAGTGGTAACTATCCGCACTAACTTAAGATTATGCTCAGAATTTACCTTTAAAAATTGAAGAAACAAAAAAACAAAGCGCCAGTGCTAACCCACGAATACTTCCAATAACTATGTATGATGTTTCAAAACCGTCCTCAACCCAACGCGTGGTCGAATCTCTGTAATTAATGATAAATCCCACGAAACCATACTTCAGGAATTCAAGAAGCGGCGAAATGCACAGCTTAAATCTCTTTATACTAAGGTAATTGATGTGAACATACCGGAAAGAAAATCGGCACGTTTCTACTGGCTGCTTCAGGGAAAAAATCATTGCTGAAGATGAGTTTGAGGATCTGATGACCGAACTTAGATAGGGATCGAGAGCAATCTCCCCTTTGAAGACCATAGCTAAATATCCCGCAAAACAATCCGAAAAAAGATCCGCGCAAATACTAGCACAGAGCCTGTCTTTACCGAATAATATATAACTATAGAAAACCTTATCTAAATAGTGCGTAAGCTATTTAAATTTCACGAAAAGGCGCACAGCTGCACGGAAATTTTTCCAATCTTGAATTTACAACTAAATGTTCGATAGTAACTCCCCATGTTTGAGCATCTCAAAGGCACCTGCCTGTATTATCCCTGCAGTGGTGAAGATTGGCTGGAACCCATCCAACGATTTCTTCCCTATCTCAAAGAGTTTTGGTTTGTTGACCCGATATACTTTCCTGCTCATGCTGGGGCGGTGTCTAGAGACCAGCATTCGTCGATTCCTAGAACACGTCAGCTTCCACCGAAGTTATCTCGGAGTGATGAATTTGAGCATGTCGATACAACAATAGAAGGCGATACAAACGCCCCACACAAAACAAAGATCGATCCCAAGAACGGTCGTAAATATCTGGACTACACACCGTGCATAGTTACCGAACGATATCGTGAAGTGAAGACAGGTGAGGAGTTCATGATACACTGGCGCCGAGGAGATGGTCGTGCAGGGCTCAATGATGTAAAATCTCCCTTAGGGGTGTTCTTTCATCGAGGAGATGGTGGGCCCGGCAAAGGCGAAGGAGCTAGTGGTGCTCACTGGCTATCCAAGAAGTGGCTAACGCCGGTGTTAGAAATGCTTGTTGATGGCGGATTGATTGTGACCGACGGGTCTTGTGGCAAGGAGTATCCTGAGCTTTCTAAATTTTACCGGAAGGATATTGGCGAGGAAGCTGTTCACCAAGCAAGGTCCTTTACAGATTCTGCCGGCCGACATTTTCAGTGTATCGGTTACGCTGGGGAAAGATATGGTCCGACACTTATCTGGCAGGTTACTAAGCCCAAAATGAACTTAGTTGTTTAAACAATTTTAGATTCAACTTCATGTTCAGTCTATGTATTCTTTTCCTGTGACAAAATGACTTTTATTACTTACAAATTCTCTATATATATATTTCAATAATTAGTATATTTTTTAGAGTTTGAAAAAAAAATTGAAAATTACTTTTATAAATAGACGCAAAATTACTCATAACTTTTTAAAAGCGAAAAAAGGATACAAAATGCTCTTAACTAAATTTCATTTCAGTTTCACTCAAAATGACAAGCTCATTGAATACAAACGATATGTATAAGTGACTCATTTTGAGCAAACTAATTTACACCAATATGCGTGAGACATTTTATTAGATCATCATTTTGTGGTTTTTAAAATGAGGGACATATGCTAAGTATAAATTCGTCAGTTACGCCCTTAAATAAGTTTAAATAGTTACATACCTTATGAGCGGTAAACCAACACAAAAGTCACATCCACATGCAACTCAAACAAAAATTCACCCATTTATTTCTACAAATGCATCCATAAAAAAGCTCAGAAAGTAAGTAATAAATTATTTGGGTCTTTCCTAGATTAGGAGCCAGATCAAAAAGCTTTAAATCAACAAGCAAATGAGATTATTGCGACGTTGACTGAACCCCCGCTCTCTTTCTTTGAGGTGGTCACCGATGTGCCCAGGCAAACACCTCAGATACGTCAGGCCAAAAGTAAATTGCAGCATCCTCAATGCCTACAGTGTTAGCAGTACGCTTCAATGAATTCAGCGACACGAGCACGCAGATGGATGTGCCTTCAATGATTTA
>CALLMV010000015.1 GCA_938005615.1 uncultured Verrucomicrobiae bacterium | reverse complement strand
CAGCACCGCGCGACCCTGGAGCAGTTTCCTGACGCCAGCGAATGGTCGGAGTGGCTTCATTGGTTCGCTGGGCTTCCGCTGAGCCTCGACTTTGGCGGGATGCGAGCCGTCCACGCCTGCTGGGATGGTGATGTGATTGATGAAATGCGTGGAATCGGACGATTGGAGGGTGCGACGCTCGAACGCTACAGTCGCAAAGGCACCGACGCCTACGAGCGCATCAGCCGGATCCTCAATGGCCCGGAGGCATGGATGCCGGAGGGCCATCGCCACCTTACCGCCGATGGCTCGATGCGCAGGGAGATCCGCGTGAAGTGGTGGATCGAACTGCGCGGGCTCACCTGTCGTCAGATCGTTTTTCCCGACAGCGACTTCATTCCCGATATTGCACCCACACGGATCCCAGAAACCGGATACCCGATCGAGGCCCCACCCACATTTTTCGGCCACTACGCTTGCAAAGAATCCAGGCCAGCGGCGATCCGCCCTAACCTCGCCTGCCTGGACTACGGAATCGGTAAAGGCGGATTCCTTTGCGCCTATCGCTGGAATGGGGAGCAGGAAATCAGAAACTCCCATTTTTTCAGACTGTAAGACGAAATCCGTATTGCTCGATGACGGGAACGGAGTCGCGATTTTAGCATAACAGCGCCGACTACTTCGAACTCCTCGAATTTACTGAGCAACTGCGCAACTTCGCCTCGTTTAATGGTATGCTGCTTCACCTGCAGAAACCCAGCCTGCGCTATGCAGCATCCGCCCGTAATTAGAAAACCCGCTTCGACCGCTACCCGAAAGAAAATGCCCGTCCGCTCCTCATTCTCTGGCCTTTTGGTCCCATCGCCCCCGTTTAGGACGTGCAAGACACCGGGAGCAAAGAACTCCCCCCGGATGTGGATCCGTTTTTCGCCCTTGGAGCGATCCCTGCCGAAGAAGTTCAAAGTCTCAGAAAGAAGAGGGCAAAGAAGCACGTCCATGGCGCCTTCTTGCGACGGAGGAGACGCCAAGGCGGGAGCGATCGTCCTGAAGTTTTTTGACGAGTCGTTTTTCTTGAAGTCCCAGACTTATCCTTTTCTGATTGGTTCTTATCTCAGTTTTAAGAATCTTTTTGAACTAAGAAAGTGAACATGTTCTTACACGACTAGCTACGGCCCTTTATGCACGCAGCAGGAAACATGCTCCTGTTGAAATACTGTAACATTGAGTTCACGGATTATCGGATTCTGGAGAAGCCGACGCAGCGGGAGCTGGGAGGGGGTCCGCTTCTTCAGTTAAGGGATGCACGGACTCCATGGCACGCTCGACGATACGGGTGGCGATGTCCCGGGCCATTGTTTTTTCCCGGGCGACCAACCCGATCCAAACGCCGTTGGAAGGGGATTTGGCCACAACTCGGATCAGGCGGTTCTTTTCTGAAGAAGCTTTTGAGGTTCTGTTGGGAGTGGCTGTTTCCAAAATCCACCGATCGGTTTCGGAGACTTGTTTCCAGTTGGACGACACCCAGCTAGGCCCTCCAGCTTGGTCCGCAACGTGTTTAAGGAAATCCCCGCGAGTGGCTGCTGCACTTGCAGGCGTCGCGACGACCGCGGCGTTGTATTCCGGGAATCCCGACAAGGTGACTCGATACTTCCAATACCATCGCCGTGTAGCGGGTAGACGAAATCGTTTATCGGGATGCATGCTACGAAAAACGGTTTGGTATTTATCATTTTCGATCTGGGATTCGATGAGAGGCTCCGGCAGGAAAAAGTAGAAATCCTCCAGGTAGCGATGTGCCTGGGTGTTCCAATTGGGCGGCGGGTTGGCATGCTTCCACCAGAACGTGAAGAAAAACGTCAGTAATACCAGACACCAAAGCGCAGTTCCTTTGATTCCTCCCCATCGGTAGGCTAGGACTCCCAAGCCCACTAAGGCTGTCCAAAACAGAAAAGAACTGAGAAAGAAGGCAGGGAGGAAAATCCAGTCATTCTCGCCAACCCATCGTGGGAAAAATTGCGAAGGGAATCGCAGATTTTCTGCTAAGCCAAGGAGGAAAGGTGTATTGTTCTGTCTTGCAATAAGCGTAACCAGGTAGGCTGAGACCAAGTGTGCAAGGGCTAATGCAGCGACCGTCAGAAGAAAAAAAATGAGCTTCACTAACTTACGACTGCCGAGGGATAATTTCATAAAGCTCGAATTCCTGGCCGACAACCACGTCTAAAACCATGAGATACTGGTTATCGCCGATCCGGTAGAGGGCCCCCCAAGAATCGGATTCTTTGCGGGGGGAAGTGGCTGGAATCGTCGGGTCGAGCCGAGAATAATGGAGTGGAGGATCATCGTTGACTGTTCGCGCTCCCAAGAAAATCATGCAATCATTCCGATAAGGCAGAAGCCATCCCATGCGGCGTTGAGAACCGGTAGTTTTCTGGAAAATCAGCCGCCCGTTTTCTGTTCGGAACTCGGCATTAAAATAGGGATAAAGAACACAGAGACCCAAGCTCCCTTGCAATGAGCGCACCCTCCACTTTCCAGTAAGGTCCTCCGCACGAAAAGGCAACCGCGGCTGATTGACCCACCGGTGCGCCGTCTCAGCCGCCTTTGCTGACTCGCGGTCAGGTTGAGGATTAGCAGCTATCTCAATAACCCGTATGTCGGAGTCCACCAAATCGTCCCTGTGCTCGGCAAGCATCAGTTCAAACCACGCGACATCTCCCGACCGAATCGGGCTGATGACGGAGAGGTATGGCTGAAGAGCTTCGGGAATGGGGCCATTAAAGGAAAGCCGATTGTATTGAATCTGTGCCACGGTGAGGCCATCGCGCTTCTCGGCGGGCACTTGAGTAAGGACTTCCAGCGGCAACCCTTTAACAAATTGCCAAACGGGGCCACTTCCAGTAGTGGCCCGCCAGATCAGCAGCGAAGCATCAGGAAGGCTCCACACTTCCCTCAAATCCCAAACGGTTCCGGCTGGAGCTTCAATGACGGCGGGCTCGCCGTCCTCCTCGAAGATTTCCTGAAGTTGCGTGATGCGAGTGATGTCGGAATCTTTTGAGGGAAAGTTGAAATACCGGCGGCCAATTCCAAAATAGAAATGACTTTTATGGGCATCTAACTCTTCCTCCTGCGAAGGCAGGTGATGCTCCAAGGCCCAGCAAATTTCCGCTGCCGGGGCTGACCCATCGCTGCCCCACAAAAAAACAGTAACCATCGTAATTTTAGTCAGATTATCGAAAAGGCTTTGCTTGTCCGAGTGCACACTTACTTTGTAAAAAGCACTTCAACAGCGTCAACAAAAAGTATTTCTACATTTTCTTTTGCATTACTTCAAAAGCGTAAAAACAACGGATGGAAAAATATTATTAAAAAAAATTACCGAATTAATTAATTGCGACCTTTTCAGAGGGTTGATGAGTTATGAGAGAATATGTTATGGATTCTCACGAAAAGTAAATGAATAAAATATTATACCATGAAAGTGACTCATAGATATATTAAATAATTAGGTTATAAATTTGTTATGCTCGAATTTCATAAATTAATTATATTGGAGATCTATAAGAAATAAGTCTTTTAAAATTTTATCCGAGTATGTTTAGTATTTTTCTTAAAAAAAGGGGTCAGGCTGTAAAATGTTATTATTGCAAATCCTCTTACGAGGGTATTATTTAGTAGCGTCATGGCCAGAAGCATACGGATCAATTTTGCTGGTGCGTTTTATCACGTCATGGCTCGAGGTAACCGCCGGGAAGCGATTTACCACGATGAGAGTGATCGGAAGTTTTTTCTTCAGGTGCTTGCTGAGACTTGTGCCAAAACCGGATGGCACATCCACGCCTGGGTCCTGATGACAAACCACTACCACTTACTGGTCGAAACCCCAGAGCCCAACTTGGTCGAAGGTATGAAATGGCTGCAGAACACCTACACACGTCGTTTTAATGTGCGCCATGGTTTGTGGGGTCGAGTGTTTGGCGACCGCTACAAATCTGTTTTGGTGGAAAACTCGGCCTACTATTACCAGACATTGGTGGACTACATACACCTCAATCCGGCCCGGGCGGGGCTTCTGCGAAGTGCAAAAGGAAAACCGATGGGGATTTTAGGTTACCCTTGGAGTAGCGTGGCCGGTGGCTACGCGCTTCCCCCGACTCGGCGAGCAAAGTGGCTGGCCGCGCAGGATGGATTAGCCGCATTTGGGTTCTCCGATTCGGTAGCTGGACGCAGAAGGTTTGTTGAACGACTAGACCAACGAATCCTGGAGGAAGGCATGGAACGAGCGGGAATTCCCACGCTGCCGGCAGAAGCTGATGCAAGATGTAGTCACTTGCGCCGAGGATGGTATTGGGGCAGTCAGGCATTTTCCGAGAAAGTGCTCAGGATAGGAGAAAGCACCATCAAAAAAGATCGCCACTGGAGCTATCGGCACAGCCAAGAACGTAAAGCCCACGGTCAGATGGAAGCCGAGAGATTGTTGGCTGAAGGGTTGCGGATTGTGGGCCTGAAAGAAAGCCAACTGTCTGAGCTGGCAGGGTGCGACTGGCGAAAGATCGCAATTGCCAGCAGGATTGCCCGAACCACAATAATGAGCATGGAGTGGATCAACCAAAAACTGCACATGAAGAGTGCGGCCAACGTCAGGCAACATCTTTGGCGCTTGAGAAGAAACGCTGAGAAGGTGCGCAAATGGCCTGAAAATTTGCGGGAATGGGCTAAAAAGTAACATTTTACAGCCTGACCCCTAACTTCCTCTAACTTCTGACCCCTAACTTCCTTGAGATCCGTCACACTACCCCCGCCGCAAGGTACAAAGCCTGAACCTGTATTTATGAATATTTCATAATCAAATCCAATGTAACCTGCAGAAACCATGTAAGCGTCAAAAACTATCGAGTCCTGGGTGCAATGCAACAGGCATAACTTATTAACCCCCAAATCTCAGGCCTAGGCTGGTGTTAGGTGGACTAGAAGCTGTAGAGTAGAGCTCTAATTCGGTTCCGATTAAGGAGCAATAGCTGGTAGCCAGTTTAAAGCAATATTTAAGATGTTGATTATCCCTGAAGGCATGAAGTATGAAAATGTAGCAGGAGGAGTCGGAGAATTAAATGATAAATAATGTAGCTAGAAGTAAGTTGAGCCTGTACTGAGCTACTCAGCGTAAAATTTATGCAAGTTGCTAAGTTTATCTTAATGTGGATTTTGAGTAATATCCTTGATAAAGTTAAATTTGTCGACTTAGAGTTCTAAATTACAGATGAATTTCGATCATTTTCTAGCTAAAATCCTCTTAGGTTTTGACTTGCCACAGCAGATCGTTCGGAGAAGTATTGGATTATGCCTACGCTCACCATCCAGTCTGACGTGCTACCCACTAAAGAGTACGAGCTGACCAAACCAGAAATTACCGTTGGTCGCATTGAGGGCAACGATATCCAGATCGAACATGGCTCCGTCTCTGGACACCATGCGGTGCTTATTAAACAAGGCGGCGATTACCTCGTCCGCGACAACAACTCCACAAACGGCACTTCCGTCAATGGAACAAAAGTCTCAGAGCATCTGCTTAAGTCCGGTGATGTGGTTTACTTCGGCTACATTCAGGCCACATACTACTCCACGACGGGAGCGGGCGGTGTCCCGCTGCCTGATCCCTCGAGTGGACGGGACTTCCACATGGCCTCGGAAAGTACATTGCCGCCCAACTTCACGAACCACTCGCCCTTCGGTCGCAAGACTGAAGAGAGCTCTTCTAAGCCTCTGGATATGGCTAACGCCGCACTTGCCGTAGCTGCCGTGCTCGCAGTTGGCTTTGTGGTCTTTCGTTTTATCAGTTAATTTTGCAGCCCTGAAAAGGCCGGCCTTAATCCACACGCGAAGGCACTTTCACCAAGCCCATACCAGCGGCAATTGCTGCACGAAATCCCATCTCCCCGTCTTCAAAGACCAGGCATGCGGAAGGCTCCACACCCATGCGCTTTGCCGCCAAAAGAAACATATCTGGCGCCGGTTTGCCCTCGGCCACATCAGCAGCAGTAATAATCATATCATCGGGGAAAATCTCCTTCGCGCCAATCAGCTCCAGAGTAAGGCGTACGACATGCGGCATGCCGCCGGAGGCTACACTGACTGGCCGCCCCTGAGCGTGCATGCTCCGGGCGAAGGACAGCACAGACTCGATCGGCCGCACTGTATGAAGTAGATTAAGATACTCTCGCTCCTTGTATTCGGCCACTTCATCCGGGTCGTAGTTGGCCTCGAGTTCCAAACCCACAATCTCCGCGACACGGCGCGTGGGCATGCCTCCCAAGTGATAAAACAACTCTTGAGGCATAGTTTTTCCTGGTGCGAATTTTTCGATAGCGCGGCACCAAGCATGGTAATGCACGGGCATAGAGTCGGCCAGGGTGCCATCACAATCAAAGATGAAAGCCTCGTATTCAACATCGGGAAATTCAAGTTGCATGGGGATGTTATCATGCGGAAACGGGCTTAAGCACAAGTGTATAATAGAGGACTTGTATAGCGTGATTTTTTTCTGGTTTTTATAATTTAGTTATAAAGTGTAGCATAAGCTATGTATTGTGTTATATAGTGCATATTAAATTTTTGAGTTACACTTTATTAGTGTGCAGAAAACCAGTCTGGCCCGTGGCCGCAATCCACAGCTAGGGGCACATCGTTGGGCAAAGGCAGTGCCTCAATCATTGCTCTGCGGGTGACTGCCTCCGCGGCGGCAAGGGCATGGGGGGAGACTTCAAGAAGCAGCTCATCGTGTACTTGTAGGAGCAGTCGGGCTTCTAGTGCCGTTTGGCAAAGTTCACCTTCCAGGTGGATCATGGCTCGTTTGATCATGTCAGCCGCTGTACCTTGGATAGGGGTGTTGATGGCAATACGTTCGGCAGCAGAGCGTGTAGAAGCGTGGGAGGAGTTGATCTCGGGGATGGAGCGGCGACGTCCGGTGAGTGTTTCCGCGTATCCGCGTTCACGAGCCATTTCCACAGCCTTGTCCATATACTTGCGCACACCGGGGTACGCTTGAAAGTAGTCGCTGATGAGTCGGGATGCTTGTGCACGGGGAATGCCTAGCCTCTGGGAGAGTCCAAAGGCAGAGATGCCGTAGATGATTCCGAAATTTACTGTTTTTGCTGCTCGCCGCATCTCGGGTGTGACATCTGAAAGCGGGACATTGTGAATGCGCGCGGCCGTGGCAGCATGAATGTCGAGTCCATCCCGGAAGGCCGCAATCATCGCGGAATCCCCTGAGAGCGCAGCCATGACGCGAAGTTCAATCTGGGAGTAATCTGCACTCAGCAGCAACCAGCCGGGTTGGGAAGGGATAAAGGCCCGGCGAATAGCGCGGCCCAGCTCTGTACGGATCGGGATGTTTTGTAGGTTGGGATGTTCGGAGCTCAGTCGCCCGGTGGCCGCTCGCACTTGGGAAAAGCTGGTGTGGAGACGTCCTGTGCGTGGATGTAACGCTTGGGGCAGTGCATTGATGTAGGTGGATTTGAGTTTGGCAAGTTCGCGGTGTTCTAGGATGGAGGGCACCACAGGATGGGCATGGGCGAGGCTTTCAAGCGTGGCTTCGTCCGTAGAGTACTGACCGGTTTTTGTGCGCGGGGGTCTATCGAGAAGGGTCAGTTTTTCAAAGAGTAGTGTACCGAGCTGTTTGGGAGAGTTGATATTGATTTCGGTTCCTGCGATTTTGCGGATCTCTAATTCCAGAGCTGCCAGTTTTTGATCTATAGAAATTGCAAGTTGGCCTAGCACGTTCGTATCCAAAGCTATTCCCCGGTACTCCATTTCCACGAGTACGTGGAGCAGCGGGGCTTCGATCTCGCGGGCCACTCGAAGCAGTTGGGGTGTGGTGCTGAATTTCTCCAACAAGGCTTGATGGAGCGCAAGGCAGTAGGAAGCTTGATGTGCGATCGATTCGAGTGTTTCTTGTGCGGGAGGAGTTTGCCAGCCAAGTACGCTTTCGTGTGAAAAGATTTCAGTCTGAGTGGATTGCTGTGGAGGAAATGCCTTAGCGAGCTCTGCCGCACTTAAGCCCAGGTAGCGCTCTAGCATGTGTGGTAGTTTACGGTCGGCGTCTTGATCTAGTATGGCTTGAAGGACCTCGCAATCCTCTGCAAGTCGGCGACAGGTAATGCCCCTCCAGCGAAGGAGTGTCAGAGTAGTCTTGAGGTCGTGGCCGGTGATACTATGCTGCGGCTCCGCAAGAAGTTTGCTTATCGCCTCTATGATTTTCTTCACATCAGATTCATTTTCTGTGGGCCATGTGAAGCTGTACGAGCCGTTAGCCGTAGCCAGCGCCAGAGCGGCCAGATCTGCCAGCTTAGGGTCGGTATTCTGCCCTCCGTGTGGCAGAGCGATTATTGCTATTGGTGACTGCACCCGTAGCGATTCAATGGTGGCAAGAATTTTTGAGGTACTGTGCAGGATCTGGATGGAAAATTTCAGCGCCGGAAGCTGGTCTCTATTGCGAGGTAGTCTACTATGACCACGCCCGGTGCGAAAATCGGAGCCCAGGACGCGGCGGCCAATTGAATTGAATTCGAGTTCACTAAAGTGCTGGGCGAGTACATCTTTATTGGGCTGTGACCGCACCAAGGTCGAAATTTCAAGCTGTAATGGAATATTGCAATTGATGGTTGCGAGTTCTTTAGAGAGACGGGCTTGGTCAGCATATTGACGGAGGAGCACCCCCGTCTTGCCGGGGACAGATTCCGTGTGGTCAAGCAGTTCTTCTAAAGTGTGGTACTGGGCCAAAAGCTTAGCTGCTGTCTTCTCGCCGATACCTGGTACTCCTGGAATGTTATCCGAGGCATCGCCCATCAAGGCCAACATATCAGTAATTTGTGTTGGCGAGCTGATGCCCCAACGCGCACAAACTTCTGCGGGGCCCCATATTTCTGCGTCCGAGCCCTGGCGACCCGGGCGGTAAAGCAGAATTTGCGGTGTGACTAATTGGCCGAGGTCTTTGTCGGAGCTAACCAGATAAGTGGTAAAATGCTCGGCGGCGGCTCGCTTGGCTAGTGTGCCCATGATGTCATCAGCCTCCCAACCAGGGGCTGAAACAAATGGAAAACCGAGCTCAGGTAAAAGCCGATGCAGGTGCTCAAGCGCGAGGGATAGCTCTTCAGGCATTTGCTGACGCTGTGCTTTATACGCAGGAAATTTCAAATGACGTGGTGTGGGCTCTGAAGTATCCCAACAAACTGCGATGTGGTCTGGGCGGTGAGAATCGAGTAGATCCAGCAATGTGTTTACAAGACCAAATATCGCTGAAGTGTTAAGCCCCGTTGCTGTGCGAATAGGTTTTTTGGCTAATGCAAAGTGAGCACGGTAGGCCAGAGCCATGCCGTCAACCAGCCAAAGTGTGCTAGGATTCATACCGCACATTAGAGCTTCCCAGAGGGCAGAGAGAAAGTCAGGAGTGCGGTTATAGATATTACTTTTGATACTTAATAAAAGACTATCAGAAAAAAAATAGGCGGGTAAAACCCGCCTACTTGAGAATTGCCTTTAGGTTAAGTTGCAGTTTTTTTTAACTAAAAATTTTGGCAATTCCTAATTTTAAACATAGCGCATTGTTATGTTTTACTCGAGCGCTTCTGTTGCGGCTTCAAACGTGTTGCCTATCCCTCCAGAGAGCGCGTTAAGTGCAACGATGAGCACCACCGCAATCAGGGCGATGATCAATGCGTATTCCACGAGGGTTTGACCTTGGATTTCTGTTTTGTTGATGTGGCGTATCATTTTTTACTCCTGTTCTGAATCTTTTAGTTTTGAAGACCACTCGGATTTCCACCCCGCACCCGCGAGGTTAGTCTGTGAGTTTTCTTCATCTTTTTGGTAGCACCAGCCATGCCATTTTTGCGGATTCGATTTTTTTCTAATTATCTTCGGTTGTAAGCCCGCTGGAGCTCACTGTCTGAATCGGACAGGTTTCTTTGAACTCCGAAACCAAACCCCATAACTGATGTGATCAGTATGATAGCGAGCAAAGCTATGATGAGTGAATACTCCACCAGCGTCTGAGCCCGCCTAGCCAGGCGATTTGCGGGTGCGCGCACATGGATGTTTGTTGTCATAAGTATGTTATCGCATGCCTTGTGCCACTAAAACGACTTGGCACGCTTCTTTTGCATAAGGTAGGTGCTTTAATTTTGGAGAATCTGGATCGAACTTAGCGCAAAGCGCTTATTTTTTTTGCAGGATTTTAAGTATCTCCTGTTCGCGCGGGGAAGCGACCGAGAATTTACCAGATTGTGTGATTGCGGTGTCTGGATCTTTGAGGCCGTGTCCTGTAACGGTGATGACGACGACAGAGTCTTTGGGGATTCTCATCTCCAGTTCTGCGGGTGAACGTGCCAGTTTAAGAAGTCCTGCCACTCCTGCAGCTGAAGCGGGTTCAACAAAAACACCTTCGCGGGCAGACAACCACTTTTGTGCCTCAAGAATCTCGCGGTCTGTGACGATGTCACAGATCCCTTCGGACTCTCTGAGTGCAGTGCGTGCTCCTTCCCATGAGGCTGGATTACCAATGCGGATTGCTGTGGCGACAGTTTCTGGATTGCGAATCGGATGCCCTAAAACAATAGGAGCCGCTCTCTCTGCCTGATATCCGTACATGCGTGGAGTACGTTTTGCCATACCGTGGTGTAAGGCTTCGCGATATCCCATCCAGTAAGCTGTGATATTACCGGCATTGCCCACGGGCAGGATGTGCACGTGAGGGGCATCACCCAGTGATCGGATGACCTCAAAGGCAGCAGTTTTCTGGCCTTGGAGTCTTGTGGGATTGATGGAATTTACGATGGCAAAGCCGGGTCGTGAACCTAATGTGCGTATAAGCTCAAGTGCCTGATCAAAGTTGCCCTTTACTGCGATGACCTTCGCTCCGTACATTAAGGCTTGTGCAAGTTTGCCTTTGGCAATTTTCCCCTTGGGAAGAAGCACAGCACAGCGAATACCCGCACGCGCGGCATACGCTGCTGCAGCTGCAGATGTATTGCCTGTTGATGCGCAAAGTACGGTATGGGCACCCTCAGCTAAAGCTAGTGATAGGGCGACTGTCATACCACGATCTTTGAAGGACCCAGTTGGGTTCAGTCCTTCGTATTTGAGGTAAACTTTTCGTGCTCCGCCCACTTCCTTAGTAAGTGCAGGCGCAGGAAGCAAAGGAGTATTTCCCTCAAGCAAAGTGACGACGGGAGTGTCGTCCTTGACAGGTAAGAATTTGCGAAACTCATTGATAACTCCGGCCCATGGCATGGGTTTGATTTGTGCGGAATGTTTGGGAACAGAAAGAATATTTTTTTGATGCCGCATAAGGAACTTGTAATTTTCATCATAATACGACGCGTCATGCGCGATGAAGTCGTATGTTCCATTTCAAATCATTACTCGAACTGTAATTTGACGATTGGCAACGATAACCAGAGATATATTTCACGTCTGTTTTGTTGTGTGATCGGTGCAGAAGTAAACACCAAGATTCAGAAAATAGGAAATTGGCTCGAAAATCATTTCGTATTGTGTTGATTAGGCGCATGATTCAACGCGAAGACCTCATGTGCGACTTAGGTGGCAACACTGCAAAGTTAGAGCCCTTTCACTTAGTAATATACGGCGCATCGGGAGATTTGACAGCGCGCAAACTAGTGCCCGCACTCTATAACTTGTTTAAGGAGGGCAGATTGCCAGAGATTTTCAACATCGTGGGTTTTGCTCGCCGCTCCAAAACCGATCAGCAATTTCGCCAAGAGATGAAAGAGGGCGTGCAGCGCTTTTCGCGTACCGGGCTGGATGAAAAATTATGGTCTGAGTTTCAAGAGCACATTTTCTATCAGATTGGAGATTTCCCCCAAAAAGATAGTTACATCGCCCTGGCTAGGAAACTTGAATCACTTCCCGGAGCAAGCGTTATCGGACAAAGGCATATGCATTATCTCTCCACTGCCCCTGAGTTCTTTGCTTTGATTGCTTACAACTTAAAATACGCCGGTCTGCTGAATTATCCGGATGTACAACGGCTGGTGATCGAGAAGCCTTTTG
This sequence comes from uncultured Verrucomicrobiae bacterium, assembly GCA_938005615.1. GTDB lineage: Bacteria > Verrucomicrobiota > Verrucomicrobiia > JADLBR01 > CALLMV01 > CALLMV01. The sequence continues at coordinate 34,707 of CALLMV010000015.1, read as the reverse complement.
GCCAAGATTACCAAAGTGCGATGGAGCTTAACACGGCACTGCAGTCCTGCATTGATGAGAAAGCACTCTACAGAATTGACCATTACTTAGGAAAAGAATCGGTTCAAAACCTGCTATACTTTCGTTTTGCTAATGCTGTCTACGAGCCCCTTTGGAACAGAAACTACATCGATCACGTTCAGATCACTGTTTCTGAAGCGGAGGGCGTCGGTACTCGTGGTGGATATTACGACAAATCTGGAGCACTTCGTGATATGGTTCAAAACCACCTCTTGCAGTTATTAACGCTTACAGCCATGGAGCCACCGGCCTCCCTTGATCCCGAGCGGCTGCGCGATGAAAAAGTAAAAGTGCTCCGCTCTATACCCAGTTTTACAAAAGAGCAGTTGGCGGAAAATTTAGTACGTGCCCAATACAAGGGCTATTTAAACGAGGATCGCGTGGCTCCAGATTCTAAAACAGAAACTTTCGTAGCCATCGAACTCATGATTGACAACTGGCGCTGGAGTGGAGTGCCTTTTTACTTGCGCACCGGGAAAGCTCTCCATCACAAAGCCAGCGAAATTATTATCGTTTTTCGTCGTCCTCCCATGGTTTTGTTTCAACAGCTCTGCGGCCCAAGGTTGTCTCGTAATACTCTGCGAATTCGGCTTCAACCCGACGAGGGTATTCACTTGACATTCAACGCTAAAACTCCCGGGCGCGAACGAATCGAGCCCATAGACATGGATTTTCGATACAACTCAGAATGGCTATCCTACTCACCCGAAGCTTATGAGCGTTTACTCGGAGATGCTCTTGCTGGGGATTCGACCCTCTTCACAAGAGGAGATGAAGTTCTGGAAGCGTGGCGTGTGATAGATTCGATTCAAAAACAATGGCACGATTTGCCCGTACGTACCTATGAAGTAGGAAGCTGGGGCCCAGCGGAAGCAGCTGCTATGATCCGGCGTGAAAAAAATCGCTGGTTGCTTGAAAGCTGATAAAAATGTCGGTCAACTCACACTGCTTCATCAACGAAAATGCAGTGTGGCGAAATGTTATCTTAAAGAATCCTCAACTTTACTTTTATCTAACATCCCAAAATCAACAGCGAAACGGATCAACACGAGCAAGTGAAAATAACATTGTTTTTTTTAAAATATTATTTCTCAGGTTGTTGAACCTGCTAGGGCATATATACAATTTAACTATTGTGACCAAGCTGCGCAGTAGACTTATCAGCTTCATTACATGTGCACGACTGTCACTTAAGATAACATCTGCCCGAACACCGCTTTTATTTCTTTGTGTATTTCTTCTGGTGATCTTGCTGACTCACAGCCTCGCACAGGAAATTTATGAGGTGCAGGCAGGCGACACTCTTAGTAAAATTGCAACCAAGTATGGAACTAGCGTTACAGCCATTTCCGATGCCAACTCAATAACAGACCCGCGGAAGATTAGAGTCGGACAACGTTTAAAAATTCCGACCCAGGAAAAATTTGCCTCCAGCACAACCTCCTCGACTACAACATACATAGTTCAATCAGGTGATACCTTCTACGGCATCTCTCGAAAATTTGGCATACCTGCACAAGAGTTAATCGCCGCAAATGGCCTTAATGAATCCAGCATTTTGCGTGTAGGGCAGCGACTGCAAATTCCCGGAGGAGGACGTGGTGCTAGAGGTATCGGCGAATCACGTCGTGAAGAAGACCAACCAGCCCAAGCTACAGCCACGCCAGAAACGACTCCAGCCCCAACTCGCACAACTAACGCTCCAACAACTTCTGCTCAAAAAGAGCGCGTTTTGGAACACCGTGTAGTCTCTGGTGATACCCTCTCGGGCATTTCATCACGTTACGGAGTCAGCGCATCGGCAATCGCTGCGGCAAATCGTATATCAGCGAATTCTGTTTTGCGAATTGGTCAGGTTTTGCGTATTCCAGCCGATGAAAGTGTCGTGCGCGAGATCACTACCTCAGCACCCGCCCCACAGAGAACCGTAGTCGTACCCCAAGCTGCTGGCAGTACATCGGCACAGGTCACAGAGCATTCTGTGCGTCCAGGCGAAGGCTTGCAAGAGATTGCAGACCTATACGGACTTGATGTGGCAGACCTGCGTGAGTGGAATAACATCCGGCCAGGTCAGTTTTTACGCGTAGGTCAAGTCATTCGGCTCACTCCACCAGATACTGGGCAAACTCCCAGAAGCCAACCAGCCAGAGCAGAAAACAACTCACCCCAGGTTACAAGTTCCAGCGGCGTATTAGGCCGTTCTGCAACAGCCAGTAGCGCTCAGCGCTCGAATACTACCTCAACAGCCGAAACGTCTCCCCCGCCCCGTAGCACACACCAGCGCAGCAGCTCACAACCTAGCATTGTTTATATTCGCCCTGTCAAATCTATTATAGACCGCCCACGAATCCGTCGCGCTAGATGGCGGTATGTAGTTGTTCACCACAGCGAAACAAAATCCGGCAATGCGAAAATTTTTGACCGTTACCACAGAAATGTCAAAAGATGGGAAAACGGTCTTGCATACCATTTTGTCATAGGTAACGGCCGAGGCTCTGGAGATGGGGAAATCGAAGTAGGTCAACGATGGTTAGATCAAACACACGGAGGACACCTCCGGAGCCAAGCTCTTAACGACATTGCAATAGGAATATGCTTAGTCGGGAGCTACAATGTCGAAAGACCGACTTCGCGCCAAATTGCTGCCACAATTGAATTAGTTGAATACCTACGTCGAATATGCGGCAACCCTCGACTAGAATTTACCATCCATCGTAACATTAATCCCACGCCTACAGATTGTCCCGGAAAGCTCTTTCCAGAGAGAAGTATGTTCCAAAGATTACGTTGACTTCTATCTAACTCTGAGCGGCAGCGCGCAGTCTCTCGAGCCTGCGAATGATCGCAGGTAGATCGTTCAGCACAATTTGGTTGGGCCCATCCGACCAAGCTCTTTCAGGGTCTGGGTGAGCTTCCATGAAAAGACCATCAACACCAACTGCAACAGCAGCCCGTGCCAGTACGGGTGCCATTTCCCTGTCACCCCCTGTGGCATCGCCCAACCCACCGGGGCGTTGAACAGAATGTGTCGCATCAAAAATAACTCGGTATCCATAACCCCGCATCCATGACAAGCTGCGCATGTCCACCACCAAGTTGTTGTAACCAAAAGTCGTACCCCGCTCTGTAATAAAAAAGCTTGAACACCCAGCCAACTGCAACTTCTCAACAATCGGCTTCACGTCCCAAGGCGCGAGAAACTGCCCTTTTTTAATATTAACAACTCGACCACTGCGTGCAGCGGCATGCACCAGATCTGTCTGTCGGCAAAGAAACGCGGGGATTTGCAACACATCACAGACCTGAGCAGCAGCATTTACCTCGCTCACATCATGCACATCAGTTAATACTGGCAAGCCAAGCTCTGACTTCACCTTTGCTAAAATTCTCAATCCTTCCTCAATTCCAGGACCACGTCGACTCGCTGCCGAAGTGCGGTTGGCCTTATCATAACTAGCCTTAAAAACATACCTCCAGCCAAGCGGACGAGCTGCTTGAGCAACACGCTCAGCTACTGTCATACACAGCTCCTCACTTTCAATCACGCAAGGTCCACAAAAAAAATAAAAACCTCCTTGTGAAAAACAATCACTCACAGCCAAAAAATTACCTCATCATTTTGCTGCGTAAATCAAATATCGACTATAAGCAAGCACTGCGCAATTTTAACCTCATTGAGAAGATCAGGTCCAAAAAACAAATAAGCAGTGCGAGCGACAAGCGAAGAATGTTGTAGTTCCCGGATTGACCGTAACTTGTGATAGACTTTTAAATTTAAAAAATGCCTGACCGAAAAATATCTCAAGCACCTCAAAAACAAGAGTCGCGATCTCTCCGCATTACACCCTTCGAAGCCGGATGCGAACGGGTAATTTCCTCACACGAACTTGCCGCCAAACTCGCTGAACGCCGCCCGCTGCGCATCAAGCTGGGCTTCGACCCCTCCTCGCCCGACCTCCACCTCGGCCACGCCGTCGTCCTCGACAAAGTCCGCCAATTCCAAGATTCCGGACACCTCGCCGTCATCATTATCGGCGATTACACCGCACGTATTGGCGACCCCACAGGCCGCAGCAAAACCCGCGTACCCCTCGAACCAGAAAAAGTTGAACATAATGCCAAAACCTACACCGACCAAGTCTTCAAAATCCTCGACCCCGCACGCACTGAAATCCGGCGCAACTCCGAATGGTTCGACAAATTCACCTACGCCGACGTCCTCCGTCTCAACTCCCGTATCACCGTCGCCCGCCTCCTCGAACGCGATGACTTCCGCAAACGCTACACCGAAGGCGCCCCCATCACACTCACCGAATTCCAATACCCCCTCATGCAAGGCTGGGACTCCGTCATGATCCGCGCCGACGTCGAGCTCGGAGGCAGCGATCAACTCTTCAACAACCTCGTCGGCCGAGAACTCCAAAAAGACCTGGGCCAACCCCCACAATGCGTCATGGTCCTCCCCATCCTTGAAGGTACAGACGGCGTGGAAAAAATGTCCAAATCCCTTGGCAACGCCATCGGTCTCACAATCTCCCCCTTTGAAATGTTCTCAAAAATCATGGCCATCTCCGACGAACTCATGGCCCGATGGTATCCCCTTCTCCTAGGTGAAAAACTCGACCCCAATCTCCACCCCATGGAAGCCAAGAAAGAACTCGCCCGCCGCATCACCGCCAGATACCATAGCGCATCCGCCGCCCACACTGCCCGCACCGATTGGGAACAACAATTCTCCCAGCGCCAAGTCCCCGTAAACCTAGAAGAAATCCCTGCCACCTCCGCCTCAAACTGGGCGGCCCTCCTCAAACACCACGGCCTCTGCCCCTCGACTAGCGAAGCACGCCGACTCATAGCCCAAGGCGGCCTAACCCTCGACGGGCAGAAAATCACCGATCCCAATGCCCCACCGACGCCCGGCATCCTCAAGTGCGGCAAGAGGCTTTATCGACGTGTAATATAAAATCAAAAATATAACAGACTACGATCATAGTTGTGGCCAAGCTTACAGATCAACTAAGTTCTTTTTTTCTTTCTGATTAAATGAACGCATAATTTTTTGGATAACTTTTTTGTAACAAACTTAAGGTAATTATTTGTTTTACAAACTAATTTATTCAAAAAATTTTTAAATAAATTTTTTAGCATCTAGCAACTTTTTCGAGTTAATTATCAGTGACTATATAATTTCAGACTTAAGAACAATGAATTATAAAACAGGGCATCAAGAAACTTTTAAACAAAAATTTATTAAATGAGTTATCAGACAAGTTAGTGTTATAATCAAACAAAAATGATACTCACTTTGGTTAAATGATTATTAATTAACAAGATCGATCCATAACTGACAGTTCATTTTAAGATAGTTCTTTTAGATTCATATTAGATTCATATAAAGGAAAAATACTAAGTATTGCAACAAATTAGAAACTCTAAAAAAGACATACTATTTTTGCCACTTATTATTTATTTTGAAAATTCACGATATAATGACTTTAGTAACACCTTATAAGTCTTTAACTAACAAATAATTTGTAAGCAAATCTACAATCTTTACTCATTTTTTGTGGGTGTTATTAAAGACAGTATTTATACTGATCAATGCTGCACTACCCATAGGAGTTAAGAAATCTTGAAAAAAAATTCTCTTTGCAGTAGATGCATAAAGTGAAACAATTAATCCTCACCCACTGGATCGAAACCCGCCGCAGAGTAACACGCGAAATTATCGTCGGCTCCGTGCGGATGGGCGGCGATAACCCCATCGTCGTTCAATCCATGCTCACTTCCGACACGATGGACACAGCAGCCTGTTTACGCGAAGCCATCCTACTAGCCGAAGCTGGTTGCCAGATCATTCGCATTACCGCTCCCACTCGTAAAGACGCCGCCAACCTCGAAAACATCCGCCGTGCCTTCAACGAAAACGGCCTGGGCCACATCCCAATCGTAGCCGACATCCACTTCAAACCCGACGCTGCCCTCGAAGCCGCGAAGTGGGTGGAAGGCGTCCGCGTCAACCCCGGCAATTACGCCGATAAGAAAAAATTCGCCGTCATCGAATACACCGATGAAGAATACGCCGCAGAGCTCGCCCGCATCGAAGAGGCCTTCACCCCGCTTGTCCTGCTGTGCAAACAACTCGGCCGCGCTATGCGCATCGGCACCAACCACGGCTCACTTTCCGACCGCATCATGAACCGTTACGGCGACACGCCACTCGGCATGGTCGAAAGCGCACTCGAATTTGCCCGCATCGCCCGCAAGCACGACTTCCACAACTTCAACTTCTCCATGAAGTCCTCCAACCCCAAGGTGATGATCGCCGCCTACCGCCTCCTCGTCGCCAAGCTCGAAGAAGCCGGCCCCGACTGGAACTACCCCATCCACACAGGCGTCACAGAAGCTGGCGAAGGCGAGGACGGACGCATCAAATCCGCCATTGGCATCGGCTCCCTCCTCCAAGACGGAATCGGCGACACCATCCGCGTATCCCTCACCGAAGACGCCCACCACGAAATCCCCGTCTGCAAACGCCTCATCGCGCAGATTCCTGAACTCTCCCGCAACTCGATTGACGTCTCTAAACTCACCGCCCCCGCCGACCCGCGCAACCTCTTCGACTACCAACGCCATCCCACCCAACCCCTCACCCTCCCAAACGGGCTCACTCTTGGAGGCGATAAAACCGTCGCCGTTGTCGTCACACGCGCACATTACGACGCCCTGGCCCCGCGCATCTCCCCCAAGGCCGACGTTAAACCCGAAGCCATCCTCGAAGACCTCCCCCTTCACGAGACCGACCCCGTCCAATTCACCCCGCCGCCGCCAAATACCATCGTCGCCGTCAGCGACACCTGCCCTCTTAACCCCATCGCCGCCCACCGCCTGCTCGCCGCCTGCATGCGAAGCGCTGGCCTCAAAAACCCCATCCTCCTCAAAGACACCCTCACCCCGCTCAGCCAACCCATCCCGCCCAAGAAATCCCCCGACGCCCTCATCGCCTCCGCCACCGTACTCGGCTCCCTCCTCTGCGACGGCATTGGCGACGCCATCCTGATCCGGCGTGAGACCGCCCCCGGCGCCGCACTCCAACTCGCCTACAACATCCTCCAAGCTGCCGGCTGCCGCAGCTTCAAGACCGACTACGTCGCCTGCCCTTCCTGCGGACGCACCCTCTTCAACCTCCAAACCGTCACCGCCCGCATCAAAGCCCGCACCTCCCACCTCAAAGGCGTCAAAATCGCCGTTATGGGCTGCATCGTCAATGGCCCGGGCGAAATGGCCGACGCCGACTTTGGATACGTCGGCGGCGCCCCCGGCAAAATCAACCTCTACATCGGCAAAACCCCCGTCAAATTCAACATCCCCGAAGACGAAGCCGTCGAACGCCTCGTGGACCTCATCCGCGAAAACGGCAAGTGGGTGGACCCCGACCCTGAAGCTCAATCCGCACCCCAGCTCGCTGCTGTCAACTAACCAACTCACCAACAGCAACGAAAAGTTGACCTTCACCCGCGCAATCCCCATATCCCAACCCATGCCAGCCAAACTCTTCATCCCTGGACCCGTTGACGTCAGCCCGCGCACCTACGCCGCATTCTGCCAACCCATGATCGGCCACCGCAGCCAGGACTTCAAAGACCTCGTCGCCTCCATCCAGCCCGATCTGCGCACCCTCTTTCGCACCACCCGCCCCGTCTTCCTCAGCACCTCCTCCGCCTGGGGCGTCATGGAAGGCGCCATCCGCAACCTCGTCAAAAAAGGCGTCGTCAACTGCATGAACGGTGCCTTCTCCGACAAGTGGTTCGACGTCGCCCAACGCTGCGGCAAACACGCCATCAAGTGCCAATCCGAGTGGGGCCACCCCATCCTCCCCGATCAACTCCACGCCGTCCTCAAAGCCCATCACCGCGAAGTGGACGCCGTCACCCTCATCCACAACGAAACCTCCACCGGCACGCTCAACCCCCTCGCCGAACTTTGCGACGTCGTGCGGCAGTTTCCCGACATCCTCCTCATCGTGGACACCGTCTCCTCCTTCAGCGTCGTCCCTACACCCATGGACGAACTCGGCATAGACGTCCTCCTCACCGGCTCCCAAAAAGCCCTCGCCCTGCCCCCTGGCCTCGCTCTCTTCGCCATCAGCGAGCGCGCTCTCAACCGCGCAAAAACCGTCCCCGACCGCGGCTACTACTTCGACTTCGTCGAGTTCGAAAAAAACGCCGCCGAAAACATGACCCCTTCCACCCCCAGCATCTCCCACATCTACGCCCTCAAAGACAAACTCCAAGAAATCGCCGAAGAAGGCCTCCAAAACCGCTACGCCCGACACCACACCACTAACAGCCACCTGCGCAGTTGGGCCGCTCGACACGGCTTCAAACTCTTCCCCGCCCCCGGCTACGAAAGCCTCTCCCTCGTCTGCGTCCAAAACAACCGCAACATCGACGTGTCCGCCCTCGTCAAAACCCTCAAACAAAAACACAACCTCCAGATCGATGGCGGCTACGGCAAACTCAAAGGCCACACCTTCCGCCTCAGCAACATGGGCAACGAAACCCTCCAAACCGTCGCCCAACTCACCGACGCCCTCGACGACGTTTTATCCCAGATCACCACTTGACACCGCACTCACTCACACCCAAACCTAGCTTCAATGAAAATCTTCATAGACACCGGCGAAATCAACGAAATCCGCGAAGCCAACGCCCTCGGCCTCATTGACGGCGTGACAACCAACCCCAGCCTCGTCGCCAAATCCGGCAAACCCTTCCGCGCCCTGCTCGATGAAATCCTCGCCATCGTGGACGGCCCCATCTCCGCAGAAGTCATCTCTACCGACTGCGATGGCATTCTGCGTGAAGGCCGCGAACTGGCCAAAATCCACAAAAACATCGTCGTCAAAGTCCCCCTCATCCCCGAAGGTCTTAAGGCCGTAAAAATCTTCACCGCAGAAGGCATCGCAACAAATGTCACACTTTGCTTCAGCGCATCACAAGCCCTGCTGGCAGCCAAGGCCGGCGCCACTTACATCTCCCCATTTGTCGGTCGCCTCGACGACATCTCTACCGAGGGTATGACCCTCATCGAAGACATCCGCTGCATTTACGACAACTACGGCATCGAAACACAAATCCTCACAGCCAGTGCCCGCTCCCCGATGCACTTTGTGCAAGCCGCAAAAATCGGCTCCGATGTCATTACCGCCCCATTCGGCGTGCTCATGCAACTTCTCAAACATCCGCTCACCGACATTGGTCTGCAAAGATTCCTCGACGACGCCAAAAAGATCAAAAGCTAAACCCTCGGCGGAGTAATTCACCGCGACTTAAGGAATCCTAGAAGTTCGGAAAAATGAATTACTATATCATAATATTTAAATATTGGCATATAAAAAAAGTAATTATGTCTTTTTCTCAAACTTTATTCTGACTGCACCCAACATCTGCCCCGGCCTTACACCACAATCATTTCACAACAAAATCAATCGCCTCCCTCGCCAGCTCTGCAGAAACATTATCGCTCACAAAACACTCCCCGATACGACGAGCCAAAACAAAACGCATTTTGCCAGCTTTGAACTTCTTGTCGCGCATCATGATCTCAGACACCTTCTGTGCATCGCCGCCCTCCCACACAGTGGGTAGTCTGCAAGCCTCGCAAAGCATCCGAATACGCGCAGCCTCCGACGAAGATAACCCAGATACCCTCTCGCTCAGATAAGCCGCCGCATTCATCCCGATGCTCACCGCCTCCCCATGCAGCAATGTGCCGTAACCCGCCGCCGCCTCGATCGCGTGACCTATGGTGTGTCCGAAGTTCAGCAACGCGCGCACATCCCTCTCCTCAAACTCATCCTGCTCCACCACACGGCCCTTGATGCGCAGACAGCGCGATACCAAGGTTGCCATGTCACATACTCCGTTATTCTCGAGAAGAGAAAAAAGTCCCGCATCGGCAATCACTCCATACTTGATGATCTCCGCCATGCCTGAATTAGTTTCTCGTGGCCCGAGTGTGCTCAGGAAATCAGTGTCCACAAAAATCAACCGTGGCTGGTGAATTGCCCCAGCGAGATTCTTCCCCGCACTTAAATTCACCCCTGTCTTGCCTCCCAAACTGCTATCCACCATCGCCAGCAGCGTCGTGGGCAACTGCACCAAGGCGATCCCCCGCATGTAAGCAGCAGCAGCAAAGCCCGCTGCATCTCCCACGGCTCCTCCTCCAAAAGCAATCATCACACTGCCACGATCAAAACCCGCCGCGGCCAGATTTTCCATCAGCTCGCCCACCACCTCCCAGCTCTTGCCCTCCTCTCCATCGGAAATCTCCATCGCGTAGTTGTCCAGACCAGCAGCATTTAACGCAGCACAAAGCGCATCGCCGTGATGCGCCCACACTGGCCCCGCACTTACGATCGCCACTTTCTTGGCACCGAATCGCGAACGAATCTCCCCCCCCAGCCGCGGCAGAATACCACTACCCACAATAATCTCGCAGCCGTGCCGACCTACATTGATTTTCCATGATTCCATAGCGCAGATTCGCCTTTTGCTGCACACCGCTCAAGTTGATATTGATTTTTGTTTGAGTTTAGTTAATTTTACTTACCCACAGCACCCTTAGCTCAGTGGATTAGAGCATCTGGCTACGGACCAGAGGGTCGGAGGTTCGAATCCTTCAGGGTGCGCTTCCCCACGCTGGAGTGGTGAAACTGGCAGACACGCGGGATTTAGGTTCCCGTGCCGCAAGGCGTGTGGGTTCAAGTCCCTCCTCCAGCACTTTCCCACAAATTTGCTACTCAACTAGATTGAATCTATCTTTTTCAGGAAGCCCTCTGCAGTCTCTAAGATCGTTACGCGTTCACGCTCCGGTCGCTTATTCCAGCCACTCAAGAGTGCTTTCACGCGCGGGTTGGAAGAAAAGCGCGATTCGTGCTTATTCCAAAAGCGCCAGAATAAAGAATTAAACGGACAAGATCGCGGGCCGCTCTTCTCAGCTTGGCGGTATTCACATCCCGCGCAATGGTCGGACATTTTGTGAATATAAGCCGACGTTGCCGCGTAAGGTTTCGTGGCCATGTAGCCGCCGTCTGCGTGCAGAATCATTCCCAGCACATTCGCATCCATGACCCAGTCATACGAATCAATATACATCTCATTAAACCAACGCAGCACCTGGCGCGGCTCGCACTCGGTGAGCAGGAAAAAATTTCCCAGCACCATGAGTCGCTGAATATGGTGGGTGTAAGCCGTTTCGTTCAGACAGCGGATTGCGTGGCTCATGCAGCGCATCTTCGTCTCACCTGAGTAAATCCACTTCGGTAATCCACGTCTCGCCTCTAGCGCGTTTAGGTCCTCATAATCAGGCATACGAAGCCAGTAAATTCCGTTAACAAACTCGCGCCACCCGATGATCTGCCTCACGAAGCCTTCAACAGCATTTAACGGCGCCCTCTTCTCACGCCACGCTGAGATAGCCGCCTCGCAACACTCCTTCGGGCGAAGTAATCCGCAATTCAAAAACGGTGTGAGCATCGAATGAAACAAAAGCGGATCCTTCTCACTAATCAGGTCCTCATACGCGCCAAACAAAGGTAACCGATGAATAATAAAGTGCTCCAACCAACGCAGAGCACCGTCGCGTGTCACAGGCAGCCTCATCGTCGCCGCTTTTCCAGGATGATCCGCAAAAAGCCTCTCGACTTCCCGCGCCACCTGCTGCGTCATTTCATCTTGCTCCACATACGGAGGCGGAGGTGCAGACGGGCGACCCGCTCTCTCAAAATCCCGAATCCCGCTGCGATTGTCGTGATCAAAGTTCCACGCCCCGCCCTCCGGTTCACCTTTTTCATCCATCAGATAACCCGTGCGTTTGCGCATCGCCCGATAATGATGCTCCATCAATAGACGCTTTTTCCCAGCTGCGAATTTTGCAAAGTCTGCACGCCGCAACAAAAATAAATCGTTCTCGTGAACAATTATGGGGCAGCCAATTTTTTTCTCCAACAACGGAATGGCCTGCCGCGAGTGCCACTCCGTTGGCTCCACCAGATGCACCTCATTTGATTCAAACTCGCGAACATGAGCCGCAAGCGATTTTGGCACATCGGAATCCTTCCCCAGCGAGTGATAATCTACCCTCCATCCTTCCTTCGCCAGCTCCTCAGCACGGTGTCGCATGGCAGAGAAAAGAAAAGTTAATCTGTGCTTGTGATAGCGAAAACGCCGCGCCGCAACAGCCGACTCACAAAAATACACAACGACATCTTTTTGGGGCTGATGGCCAAGCAAACTGTGATCATGGTGTAAATGGTCCCACATGATCCAGAGAGTTTTGCGCATATACAAAGTTACAGATCTTTCAAAAATTTCAAAAATTACTTAAGGTTATTTATTTATTCGAGTGATACCTTTTTTTTGAAAGCTCACGTCAAACGCCACTTCACCAGAAACTCCACCACGGCCTTCTGCACATGCAGCCTGTTCTCCGCTTGCTGGAATATTGTAGAGGCATGGGCCTCAAAAGCCTCTTCGGTGATCTCCAGCCCACGATAAGCCGGAAGGCAGTGCATTACCAAAGCATCTGGCGCGGCCAGCCCGAGCAACTCCTCGTTGATCTGATAATCACGCAAGACAGCCAGCCTCTGCTCCTTCTCCTCCTCTCGCCCCATAGAGACCCACACATCCGTATAGATCAAATCCGCACCGCGCACTGCCTCTGCCGCATCCTCTGTGACAGAACAGTTTTTCTCCAACTCTGCCGGCTGATAGTCAGCAGGCGCAGCCAGTACCAGCTCGAAATTTAATAATCTTGCCGCCTTCATCCACGAGCGCGGCACATTGCAAGCAGCATCGCCCACAAACACCACTTTGCGCCCACGAATCGAGCCCCGCAATTCCTCCCACGTCATGATATCGGCCAAAATCTGGCATGGATGCTCATCATCAGTCAGCGCATTGATCGTAATGACTCCCGAAGACTGTGCAAAAATTTCCACATCGCTGTGCGCGTGCGTGCGGATCACTGCTCCATGAATCATCCGGCCCAACACGCGCGCTGTGTCAATGATCGGCTCGCCACGCCCCATCTGAATATCATTTGCCGAAAGAAACAGCGTCTCCGCCCCCATTTCACGCAATCCAACTTCAAAAGACACACGCGTACGTGTCGACGACTTGGAAAAAAGCAACGCCCAAGTCTCTCCCTCTATGGGCCTCAGCTCCCGCCTCCATTCTACACGATGCTTCTTCCAGAGCCGCGCCCGCGTGATCACCTCATGGATTTCTTCGTGCGATAAGTCGGCTAGCGAAAGCAAATGTCTCATAGGACACGCTAGAACAACGCTCTTCCCGATGTCATCCGAATTTACACACACCCACACTGAGATGGAATTTTTTCCGTTGCCGCATCGCCTGTCACAAATTACGGTGCAAGGGCGGTTGGGGAATTCCTTCCGCAAACTCGCAAATCAATAAACTTAAATTTAAACATCGTGAAAACACTCGTTATCGCAGAAAAACCAAGCGTCGCCGCCGACCTCGCCCGCGTCCTGGGCAAAGTCCCCAAAAAAGGCGATGTCTTCGAAAACGACCAATACATTATCTCCCACGCCATAGGTCACCTCGTCGAACTCGAAATGCCCGAAGATATCGACAAAAAAACTTACGGCTTCTGGCGAATGGAAACACTCCCCATCATCCCCAAAAAGTTCGGACTCAAACCTGTCGAAAAAACAAAATCCCAATTCACCCTCCTCAAAAAACTCCTCCACCGCGAAGACGTCTCCCTCGTCGTTAACGCCTGCGACGCCGGCCGTGAAGGCGAGTTGATCTTCACATACATATACCAACTTAGCGGTGCGAAAATTCCCGTCAAACGCGCTTGGATGCAATCGATGACACCCGAGGGCATCCGCTCCGCATTTCAACAACTGCGCGACGCTCGCGAGATGTCCGGCCTCGCCGATGCCGCACGCTGCCGCTCCGAAAGCGATTGGCTCATCGGCATCAACGGCACCCGCGCCATCACCAAACGCATGTTTGGTTCCCGCGCTGGCAACGTCGCCAGCGTCGGCCGCGTGCAAACACCTACACTCGCCATCGTCTACGCCCGTGAACTAGAAATCCGCAACTTTCAACCTCGCCCCTTCTGGCGTCTTACAGCGACATTCCGCATCAACACGGGCGAATACGAAGCCACCTATCAGCGCCCAGACTTCAAAAAAGACCCCACCAACGATCACGACCGCGCAGAGCGCATCTGGTCAGAATCCCAAGCACGCGCCATTCTCGCCGACTGCAAACCAGATTCCCCTGCCAAAGTGCGCGAAGAAAAAAAACCCGCATCGCAAGCGGCACCGCGTCTCTACGATCTCACCACCCTGCAGCGCGAAGCCAACCAACGTTACGGCCTTCCCGCACGCCGCACACTCGCCATCGCCCAAGCCCTCTACGAACGCCACAAAGTCATCACCTACCCCCGCACAGATTCCCGCGCACTCCCAGAGGACTACGGCGATACAGTGAAAGAAACACTCTCCTGCCTCACAGGTGATCTTGCACCCCACGCACGCTTCGCACTCGACAATAGCTACGTGCGTACAGGTAACAAAAAAATCTTTAACAACGCCCAAGTCTCTGACCACTTCGCAATCATCCCCACCACAACGCCCCCGAAGGGTCTTGACGACACCGAAGCCACAATCTACGACATGATCGCACGCCGCTTCGTCGCCGCCTTCTACCCCGACGCAAAATTCGACGTCACCACACGCATCACCACCATCGCGGGTAAACACGACTTCAAATGCGAAGGCCGCGTCCTCACCGAACCAGGTTGGCTCGCCGTCTACGGCAAAACCGCAGAACTCGAACCCGAAGCCAAAAAATCCGCCGACCAAGAAGACCAAAAACCAGCTACAAAATCACTCCCTGCCCTTTCCCCACAGGACGCCGACATGGCCATCACCCGCAATGTAGAGCTCCACACCGAGACCACCAAACCACCCCCACGCTATACGGAAGCCACACTCCTCTCCGCCATGGAGGGCGCGGGCAAACTCGTTGACGACGAAGCCATGGCCGAAGCCATGAAAGAGCGAGGCCTTGGCACACCTGCCACGCGCGCCGAAATCATTGACGGCCTGATCCTCACCAAATACATTATCCGCAACGGGCGCGAACTTGCAACCACTGCCAAGGCCGAACAACTCCTCGAATTCCTCACAGCCGTAAAAGCCGAAGCCCTCACCCAACCCGCCATGACAGGCGAATGGGAATTCAAACTCCGCCTGATGGAACACGGCAAATACCCCCGCGAAAAATTTATGCAGGAAATTATCGACCAAACCCGCGGCATCGTCGAACGCGTCAAAAACTTCGAAGAAAACGAATCCAACACCCGACTCACCGACATCCCATCCCCCACAGACGGCAAACCCCTCATTGAGACCATCCGCGCCTACAAATCCCAGGACGGCGTTCTCACCATCTACAAAGTCATCACTGGTCGCAAACTCGAAGAACACGAAGTGCGCCAACTCTGCGCTCACGGTGAGATCGGCCCTCTCCAAGGCTTCGTCTCCCCACGCAATGGGACCAGCTTCTCCGCCAAACTCCGTATCGTCGCCGACCCTAAAAACGAGGGCAAGCAACGCGTGGAACTCGATCTCGGTGCCCGCGCCGAGATCTCCGAACTCGAACCATTTTGGACTGATCCAGCCACGGGCGCCCAGCTTTGCGAAACTCCCACCAAATATATCCTCCGAGAAAAACAGCCCGATGGCACCTGGCAACAAACCTTCTCCCTTAACCGCATCCTCTGCCGACGTGAAATCACGCGCGACGACGTCATCTCCTGCATTACAACAGGCAAAACACCACTCATCGAAAACTTCATTTCCCGCTTCAACAAACCTTTCAAAGCCTATCTCGTTCGCAACGGCGACAAAGCCGACTTCGAATTCCCTCCGCGAGAAGCCCGCGCCGTATCCAGCACCTCACGCAGACCCGCCAAAAAGAAAGAACCTCTCGATTTAAGCAAGGCGCAAAACCTTGGCCCCAGCCCAGCCCACGAAGGCGGCACACTCTACCTGACGGAGGACCACTACATCGTTACAAAACCCGGACGCGATGGCAAACCACGCATCGTCTTCCAGACCCGACGCAACCTCTGTGGCAAAGACCTCTCGCCGGACACCATCCGCGCCATCCTCGAAGAGGGCCGTAGCGATCTGCTCACCGGCCTCACCTCCAAAGCCGGCCGTTCCTTTGATGCATTTCTTGTGCTCTCTACAGACAAGAAAAAAACCGAATTTGAATTCCCTCCACGATAACATCGGCAGCACCAGTCCATCTCATGCCAGCTCTCGCCCTCTTCTCTTTTGCTCTAATCAACCCATATTTTGCGCTCAATGAAAAACTCCGATACAAGCAAAACATTACTTAATCACGATATTTCAATATACCAATATTAAAATATTATAATTCTTTAACTTCCTTACTCCCCCCCCCTTTGGGCAGGGCCCCCAAGTCTGATCACCATTCACTCTGAGCCACTCGCCTTCTGCATTACTTTTCAGCCCGCTTCGCGCACACAACTGAAAATAATTATCAATGCAATGTTCAACACTTCATTATATCATAATATTTCAATATTTTAATATTACTAGAATTCATTGCTTAAAAGCCCGTCCTTGCCACACCTTAAAGGAACGAAAATACGTCTTTACTAGATTAAAAAAAATGAGTGCTCGCCCGAGCTGGAGAATCCTCACTCGTAGGCCAGGTCCAGCCAATGCCGGGCAATTAAACCATGCCCAGCCAAAGAAGGATGCACAGCATCCGGGGCCCAGTAAGACGGACTCTGCCAAGTGCACGCCCGGGCAAAAATGCTATCGAGCGGCAACAGATCGCAATGAAACTCACGAGCTAGCCGACGCACTACCTCAATACGCGGATTAAGATCCTCACGCATTTTAGGATAATCCTCACGGCAATCCAACAAGAACGGCTCAATCAAAATTATCGTAGGGTCCAGCGCATCGCGAAGCCTCACCAGCATTTGCGAGTAACATTCCTGAAACTTATCAATCGGCGAAGGCATTTTGCTATCTAGTGTGCGCAACGTATCATTCACACCAATCAGGATGGAAATCACTGTCGGCTCCTCAGCAATCACATCCGTCTCTAATCTCTCAGCCAGATCATAGACTCTGTTG
Source organism: uncultured Verrucomicrobiae bacterium (assembly GCA_938005615.1). Taxonomy (GTDB): domain Bacteria; phylum Verrucomicrobiota; class Verrucomicrobiia; order JADLBR01; family CALLMV01; genus CALLMV01. The sequence goes on along the minus strand of CALLMV010000015.1, from coordinate 17,423 downwards.
CCGGAAATTCCACGATTGGTGATACGCAAATTGTAATCCGGGAGATCCGCCTTTAATGCTGCGGCCAAAAGGTTTACATATCCGCATCCTAACTCTTCCAGGTTGTTGATTTTTACGGTGCGCGAGCAATCCGTAATGCTGTCTCCGTAAAATAATATGTGATCGTTAGACTGAATTAACATCGGCTTCTATTATCAAACAATCCACGGAACACAAACGCAAATTCGAACGCCAGTCTTTAAGCAAATGTGGGGCGACCGACGGGGCTCGAACCCGCGACAACCAGAGCCACAATCTGGGGCTCTACCAACTGAGCTACGGTCGCCGTAAGTGAAATGTTCTAAACATACAGATGTGCTTGTCAATCCCTGGCAGAATTTAACTAGCCGCAACTCAGTTCTTCCGACCTTGATAAGTAGTGAGTGCCTAGGGTGAATTCCGTTCGAATTCACGCACCAATGATTCCGCTGATTCAAGTAGCTCTTTTGCCAGTTTACCGATTTGCCCCTGCCAGAGAGCTCCAAGCGTCAGTTTTTCTGCTTGTCTAAGAGAAAATTTTTTCAAGCCTTCAGGCACAAGCATTGCGGGAGTATCCAGAGTCAGACCTGCGCCAAATCCATGCAATGCATAAGTGTGGATCAAATCAAAGGAAAAAGTCTCAATGATGGGAGACCACTCGTATCCCGAGCGGCGCATGAATGCCGCAAAAACTTGGCAGAGCCTTTCCCTGATGGGTAATGAGATGACGGGAAGATGCCCGGAAGAAATTGACCCGAGAATTGCTTCGAGGTCTCGGTATTTGTTTGCTTCTGTCTCAACGATTACCAAGGCAGGAGTCAGCTTCAGGAGTGGCTGTGCCCTAAGACCTTTGGGAGCTCGGTCGATTAAAGTAATCGCTAAGTCAATTTCCTGCGCCAAGAGCAATTTCCAAGCATCTTCATCATTAACTTCACGCAAACTGAGCTGAAGCTGTGGGCACTGCTCTCGCAACTTTATCAACAACCCGGGCAGATGGTCGCGTAGTGCTGGGCCTGAAGCTGCTAGACGCAGATGCCTCGCCCCGGATGCAGATAACTTCTCTGCAATACGTGGCAATTGATTAAAAAAGGGGGCAATAAATCCGAACAACTCTTCCCCCGCAGGCGTAAGTAAAAATGGGCGTCGTTGAAAAAGACGTACTCCCAGTGATTCCTCCAATTGCTGCACCTGGCTACTCACCGCAGGCTGTTGAATTCCATAAGGAATTTTCCGCACGGCCTCGGTAATTCCCCCATAACGAGCAACGTAGTAAAACAATTCTAGATGATGGATGTTAATCACGATTCAAATGCTGACCCGCGCTTGGGAACAGACAATCCTTTTTCAGTGATCTTAATCCCGCAGAGGCATTGCTTCGCAGCGCCTGATGAACCTGTAAACTAATCTTTGCAACCGTTGCGACACAAGGGGCCACACATGCGCCGGCACTCGGCAGCAAACCGTACGAGTAGCAGCCTCCATCAAAGCACTTCGTCCAGGCACCACCATCAGATCGCCTGGACACCACATCGCAAGAGTCGGACATTTAAGCTTCTGTACTTGTAGTCGTCGAAGAAATTCAGAACCAGGTATCATCTCACGAACTGCAGGCAGATGTGGCAGCAGCCAGGCATTCAAGCTCCCGTGATGTGGGCTGTGGAGAAAAACTGCACTACGCACAGGGGCTCTGTGTAAAGTAAGTGCAGCGCGAACGACGAGCCCTCCCATGCTGAAGCCTACGACGTGAGGAAGACCTCCATCACCAGGAACGGGTGGCTTCTCAAGCTGAGTAAGGAAATCTGCAAGTAGTGCCGCAGACTCTTGAATTGATGTGGCTCCAGAATTATCGTAGCTGAAGTAAGAAACTTGACATCCTTGACTTTCCAGGACTCCTCCTAGTTTGTTCATGGTTTGGATCCGGTCCCAGATGCCGGGCACCAGCACTACACGGGGATTGTGATTCATTTCTCGAGGATCGTTTGTTAATAAATTATATAAATTATTGAACCCCAGATTGCTCTTCCAAGTATAATCAGAGTCAGCACTCAGAGAGCGCAGATTCCCCTCAATTATGCTTTAAACAACTGGCCCATCTTCTGACCCAGCAGTTTGCTGGCACCCCACAGGCACAAGGCCAGAAATAACATCGCCAACACCCCCATCGCACAAGCAATCGCAGGAGCTGTGGGTGTAATTCGGCCCATCAACTCGAAGATGGCTTTGGTGAATGGGAAGAAATTTCGCTCTTGTGCAAGCACCATACCGCTGGAGACGTCGAGCATCGCAAAGGAAAATGTCATGATTGTTCCTGCGATGATATTTGCAGCGATGAGTGGCAAGGTAATTTTGAGTATGGTCTGCAAGGGCCGTGCACCGAGATTTGCACTTGCCTCCTCGAGGGAGACACTTGTCTGTTGCAAACCGGCGTAAGCTGCACGAACAATATACGGGAGTCGATTGATCGCGTAAGCAATGATAAGGATTAGGGTCGGATTTTGCCGAGGATCTAGCACACCTCCACCAAATGGCTCGCGGATAAAGGCGACATAGTAGGCAAACGCAATCACCAGACCCGGCAACGCCAGAGGAACCATAGCCAGAACATCCAGCAGTGTCTTTCCCACAAACTTTTCTCGCACCAATAAGTACGCTATCAGCACCCCGAGCACTGCATCAAGCGCGGCAGAGCATGTGGCGTAAAAGAGCGAGTTACGCATCGAAATTGTTGTCAAATCCAAAGTAAACACTTCTTTATAGAATTGCAGCGAGTACTCCTGTGGCAAAACACTCATAAACCAGCGAGCGGAGAAACTCGTGAGGATCACACCCAGATGAGGTAGGCAGGCAATTAAAAGCAAAACGCTGATGGCTGCAGTGACCAACCACGCCGCGGCCCCCTTCAGATGGATTGTGCTGTCGTATGAGGCGCTCCTCCCTAGCATTGCGTAGTTGCCCTCACCAAGTTTTTTGCCCAGGATAAAGAGCACGGAGACTATGAGAAGAGTCATCACGACCAATGCATATCCTACAGGATTATCCGGTTCATTAATCATGTTGAAAATTTGCGTAGGCACAGTGGTCTGAAAATCAAAGATGAGTGGTGCGCCAAGGTCAGTGAAAGACGCCACAAAAACAATACTGCTGCCCGCAAAAATGCCAGGCATCGCCAGCGGTACCGTCACCGTGCGAAAAATCCTCATAGGAGTGGCACCTAGGTTCGCGGCTGCATCGCGTAGTGACGGGTCCACGTTCGCCAGAGCAGCTTGCACAGAGAGAAAGAGAATCGGAAAAAAATGAATGACTTCCAGAAATATGATGCCAACGAAACCACCTGCACCAAACCAGTCCGGTGGATTTGCAAGATTCACTAGGCCCAGCTCGGCCAAAAACAGATTGAGCGATCCAAATCGTGAAAGTACCTGCTTCAAACCAATTGCCCCAACGAATGGGGGCAATATCAATGGCACAAGAATCAGCGTGTTGAAGATCAGCTTTCCGGGAAAGTTGAACCGCAGAAAGACGTAGGCGAGAGGGATGCATATCGCCAGACAAATCACCGTGGTCCAAGCCCCGATCATGAGAGAGTTAATGAAGCAATCGCGGTAAAATGGATTCTCAAGGATTATACGAAAATAATCAAAAGATATTCGCCCTTCTACAAAGAAGGATTGCCCGAGCAGTATCCCAAGAGGGTAAAGCAAAAAGGCAATAAAAAACAGAACGATTAGGGGTAAAAGAAAAAGTTTCATGGCTCAGTGGCTGGCGACGGGATCGTCAATCGGATAAAAGTGCATGTGGTTATCCGGCACGGCAAAAGTCACGGAAGAGCCTTCTGGAATAAACTCCGGCGACCAGGCACGGATCTCCTCACCTTCGAGCGTTTTAATCGTCAGCTCATTTTTACTGCCGAGGTAAGTTGAAATCAGTACCGTACCATGTAGTGGAAGGTCCCGCTGGGGACTAACACGCACATGTTCGGGGCGTACGCCAATTTTTTTCCCTTCCGGAACATGGAGTGCCTGTCCCAGCTTTGAGGTATGAGGGATGAAGTTCATCTCACCGATAAAAGAAGCGACGAATGCATTTGCAGGCTTGTTGTAGATTTCCGTCGGTGTCCCGGTTTGTTGGATGATTCCTGCGTTCATCACTGCGATTCGAGTCGCCAGGGAGAGGGCCTCTTCCTGGTCGTGTGTAACATAGAGTGATGTCATGCGAGTCTGTGCATGGAGGCGCTTGATCTGGTCCCGCATTTCAATACGGAGTTTGGCATCGAGATTGGAAAGGGGTTCATCGAAGAGCAACAAGTCGGGATTTACCACGATAGCACGCGCCAGCGCGACTCGCTGTTGCTGACCACCCGAGAGCTGCGAAGGCTTCCTCTCAGACAGGTGTGACATTTTTACTTGGGCCAGAGCGGCGTTTACGCGCTTATCTAACTCAGGACCTTTGACCTGACGTACTCGCAATCCATAAGCGACATTTTCGAAAACACTCATATGTGGCCATACAGCATAATTTTGAAACACCAGTGCAGTATTTCTCAAGTAGGGCGGTGTCCCAATGATATTTTTATCACCAAAGAGAATACGGCCCTCCTCTGGGTCGTAGAACCCGGCAAGCATTCTCAGGATGGTAGTCTTGCCACAGCCAGAGGGGCCGAGCAGAAAAAACATTTCTCCGTCTTCGATAGTAAGGTCGGCGCCCTTTACGATGACCGTTTCTCCGAAACGTTTTACAACTTTTTCGAGTATGATTTTCATGAACCTGTATTCTGAACGAGATATCTGTCGGTCGGCTGAGCGGCTAAATGATCTCTGCGAAGCCGCCTTGCTTTATCAGTAATGTGCTGATAGCGGCGCACTGCAGTTGCCATCCACGCGTTATTTTGCCTACCGCGCCGTACGGTGTCGCCCCACCAAGTGGCTATTTCATTAATTTCGTTCTCGGTCGCAAATGGTGCCGAAAACTCTGCCAACAATTCACTACGAAGTTCAATGGGCAGAGAGTGGATCTCTCGCCACGCTCTTCGCAAATGCGAATGAACATCAATTATTGTATTACCAATCAGGCCGTCTATCACACGCCAGCGTTTGGAACTCAATGAATTGTTGAATGCAATGCTCTCCGCTTCGCGAAAAGGATTAATCGGCACCAGCAGTTGGGTCAAATCGCCTTCATAAAGCTGTGGCAACACAGACATCCGTGAGATATCAAACTTCACCGGCCCACCCGGCTGGCCGCGGGGAATCATCCAAAGACGCTGCCCTTTCTCGGACAGCACGAAATTTAAAAACTCGCGGGCCATATCCAAGTTTGGTGCTCCCTTGAGGATTGCGATTCCATCGCCGTTTATCACAGATACCCCGCGGGGAATAAAAAAACGCAAATTCTCCGGCCCAATAAACGCTTGTTGGGTCATGCCGTTGATGTCTATCGTGACAGCGTAAGCCACATCGCCAACAGATACTTCCTTGGTGGGTGCCGAGCTGGTCTGTAAAAATGAACGCACATTCCCGCTAAAACCTAAGATGATCTCCCAGCCCTTTTCCCAACCGTAAAATTGCAAAATGATTTCATAAATCATGTGCACAGAGCCGGATTTTCGAGGGTCTGCGGAAGATACCCATGAAAATAGCTCTGGTCTGGCGAGATCCTTCCAGGTATTCACCGGAGGCAAACCTAATTTCTCTACTACCCTCTTGTTCTCCAAAATTCCAAAAGAGGAAAGTGCTGCTGCAAAGTAGTGATTATCCGGATCACGCAGAGACGCGCCCGCAACTTCAGCAGGAAGTGCGGAGAAAATGTGTTCTGGCGGTGTGTGTGCCACTAATTGGCCGAGTTTGAGTTGCGCCTCAAACGGGTCCATACCACCCCCGAAAAACACATCTATACCCGCCGTCCTGCCACCCGTCTGATCGAACTCGGCATTCAACGCTTTTTGGATTGTTGAAGTACCGCCGATGTTGCGCCAGCGGATCTTTACTCGGCGCCCCGTTTTCGACCGGTAATGCTCCTCGAAGGCGAGTCCAAATTCATACTGAATTCCTTCCCAGTGGGGAGAGACTATGATCAACTCATCCAAGGCGATTAATGAGAGAGGGGTAAACTGTAACAGAAACGTAACAATTGGTAACGCTGCAAGTGTTACTGAAGAATGCCCGACTCGTCTGGCCGATATGCCTAACACCTGAGGAATGTTTATGAATAGTTGCAACTTGGGACAAGCTTAAATCACGAAATAGGGCTATTTTTCGCGAATCGCAGTACTTAGCTAGAGGATGTTTGGTGTTTTTTATTCGGATCGAAGTAGATGCGAACGTTGGCAGAACCTCCAATCAAATCACGTGCACGCTTCAAGGCATTTCGCGTAGCCAGATTTGGATTACGGGTGGAACCGATAAACACATTTTCCCGGCCAAGCATCTCCAAGGTACCGGAATTTTTCAGAACTCGATAAACATCCTTCATCGCACCACTCACGATCAGATACCTGTCTGTCTGTCGTAGATAAGTGATCAACTCCTGAAGTGCCATCACACTTGTTGCGTCCAAGTGTCGCGCATTACGCATCCTGAGAATAATCACACGCAGGCTATTGTCGGCAGCAATTCTGCGGATATGGTCTCGAAACAAATCCGCGCTTCCAAAGAAAAGATCCCCCTCCACGTGAATGATGGAGATACTCGGGTGTTCCCGATTTTCATTGCTCTGCATCTCTCGAAGCTGCCCTTGTTCATCGAAGGAATACTCCACCAAAGCTGGCTGCCCGACCTTACGCAGAAAGAGAGCGATCGAGGTAGCTACACCGATGAATATAGCAATATCCAAACGCACAAACAAACCCGCAAAAAATGTGGTTAAAAGTACTACCATGTCAGAGCGGGTTGCGTTGTAGGCAACACGGAGCTTCGAAATATCTATTAAAGAAATAGCGATGCAAATTACTGCCATCGCCAAAACAGGCACTGGAACATAAGATGTGAACGGGCCCAGGACTACAGCGCCCATCAGACAAAACAAGCCGCAAAACAATGAAGAAAATTGCGTCTGCGCCCCTGACGCCACATTCAGTGCCGAGCGGGTGAGGCTGCCCGAAGCAGGCATCGAATTAGCGCAGGCACAAGCCACATTTGCCACTCCCAGGGCAAACATGTCCCTATTCAGATCCACACTCTCTGCATTACGAGCTGCTATTGTCTTGGCCATCGAGGTATTCTCGATTGCAGCCAAAAACGCAACGGCCAGGGCCGGGAACGCCAGCAACGAAATCAAGTTACTGTCTGGCAAAGGTAAGGTAAATCGCAACTCGCTGATGGATACGGCGTCCAGATATACCAATTCCGGAAGTGGCCAACTCAACCCAGGCGCCACAGTCACATACGCAGCAATTAGAGCCGAACATACCAAAATGGATGCTGCAAGCGCGGGGATTTGCGGGAGTTTGTTAGTAAAGAAAAGCCACACAACAAAGGAAAACGCCGCCGAACCTAAAGCCCAAAAATTTACCCCACCTAGTGCGACAATCGTTTTACCCAACTGCGTAAAAAAAGAAACTGATCGGGATACATCCACCCCCACGACCGGACCCACCTGTTTTAAAATTATCCAAAGTGCAGCTACCGTGACGTAACCGATGATCACAGTTCGTGATATAAATTGAGATAGCGATGCCACTCTAAGCACAGCACCAGCAATCAAAAGAAGGCCAACCATCGCCACAAAAAGCGGCATGACACCCACCTTGTCATATTGCGCCCCCAAACCCACAAGACCCGCGCTTACCATCACAGCTGTCGCATTGGTTGGCCCCACAGCTGTCAGACGCGAGTGGCTCAACAGAGCATTCACCAGCGGCGCGATCGCTGTAGCGAAAAGCCCCATTTGAATGGGCAACCCGGCAATCAGCGCGTAGGCCATCCCCTGCGGAAGTGCTAGCGCGGCACCGTTAACTGCTGCGCGTAGATCAGCAAAAAATTTTTGTCGGTTGTATCCGGCTATATGCTGAAGAAGCGGAAAAATCATGGAAAGCCGCAAGCCGACGATTTTTCCCCACCCTTGCTTACCCTCTTCAGGAGAGGGCGCGGAATCGGGTTTGCTCATCTTGTGTAGAGGATTGTTCTAACGCCCCGCAGGTGTCAATTATTGCTTGGTAAAGAATGCTCTGGCCTTTTCAAAAAATGATTTTCTCTGTGGGTATGAGTCTTTGTCGTTAAGCGAAGCAAAATGCTCGAGCGCTTTTCTTTGCTCAGGAGAAAGCTTGCTCGGAACTTCGATCAACACCCTCACATTCAAGTCCCCCGGCTGCCCGCCCCGCAGTGAGGGGACACCGCGTCCTCTGAGGCGCAGGATTTTCCCCGTCTGTGTGCCTGCAGGCACCTTCACAGTTGCCGGCCCGTCAAGAGTGGGAACATCCACTTCCCCGCCAAGAGCAGCAGTAGTAAAGGGAATTGGCACCTCACAAAAAAGATCTCGATCCTGCCTTTGGAAAATGGGGTGGTCTTCCACGTGCAGTACGACGTATAAATCACCAGGCTCTCCACCTTGGAAACCTGCTTCCCCCTCACGTGCGACTCGCAGCCTCGTGCCATCATCAACCCCTGCAGGAATGTTTATGGGCAGTGTCTTAGTCCGCTCCACTCGGCCCGTACCGCCGCATTTCGCACAGGGTTTTTCGATGATCTGGCCAGTACCGTGACAACGTGGGCACGTTTGCATCATCGTGATAAATCCACCCACAGAGGCCCTGATCTGCCCAGATCCATGACAAGTGGGACAGGTGATTTTTTTTGACCCTGGTTCAGCACCTGAACCGTGGCAGGCATCGCACACTTCTAGCTTGCGCACAGTGATTTGTTTTTTACAGCCGCGTACGGCCTCTTCGAAGGTAATTTGAAGGTCGTATCGAAGATCAGCACCTTCTCCCTGTGTCGAACGAGATGTGCGACTGGAGCTGGCCCCCCCTAGAATCTCGTCAAAGATCGAGCTACCGCCTGAACGCGAGCCAAAACCGCCGCCATTGAACACCTCTCGGAAAATATCGAAGGGATCCACAGTCGTGCGTCCCGCAAAAGGCCCACCCGCTCCGCCTGCGCCACTTCCGAATGCCGCATGACCAAAACGATCGTAGGCGGCACGCTTTTCATCGTTTGACAACACATCGTAAGCCTCGCCAAGCTCCTTGAATTTCTCTTCGGCGGACTTATCTCCTGGGTTCTTGTCGGGGTGGAACTTGACTGCCAGCTTGCGGTAAGCCTTCTTGATCTCATCAGCGGTAGCCGAACGTGGAACGCCTAACACCTCGTAATAGTCTCGCTTCGTCGTTGGCATACTTGATTCAGGCTTTGGCTACAGGAGATGGTTGTTGGGAAACAATAACACTGGCCGGACGCAACAACCTTTCGTGGTACTTCCAACCTCGGCGCACCTGGCGCAAAACCGTCTGATCTGGTACATCCGCGCACTCTTCCTGACTCAGTGCCTCATGCAGATTCGGATCAAAGGGTTGACCCTCAGCCTCAATCGGCATCAAACCATGTTTTTTCATCACGTTTGTTAGTAGCATCAGTGCCATCTTCATTCCTTCTGCCACTGCGGAAGAGTCCTTTGCTGATAATGCGGCTTGGATCCCGAGCTCGAAATTATCCATAGCAGCAGCGATATCTTCGGCAAATGATTCATTGGAAAATTTGCGCGCCTCTTCTTTTTCGCGAGCTGCCCGTTTTTTGAGGTTATCAATTTCAGCGGCGAGCCTTAAAAGCTTCTCGTTAGCTGCCGCCGCCTCCTGACGCAATCGATGAATTTCCTCATCCGCTGACTTCAATGATTCGTAAAATCCGCGCGAGACGCACACAACCTCATCAAGACTGGCTAAACCTAAAGAAAAATCCATCCCAGCATCCGCGCTTGGAGTTGGTTTGGAGTTTGTCTCGTTTGTATTCATAAACAATAATTTAATAAACTGAATAGAGTAACATTATGCAATAACAGAAAGTATCGCGCAAGGCACCTACTTACTACAGAACTGTACGTTGCCAGTAGCTATCGAATCGGGCAGTATAGCAAAATGCGTATCTTATTCATCGGAACGGCATCCATCGGCCTGCCAACACTCAGGGCGCTAGTCTCATCTTTAAAACATGAAGTCGTCGGCGTCATCACCCAGCCCGATCGCCCCGCCGGCCGGGGCATGCACAATCAGCCCTGCCCGATTGCACAGGAGGCACTCACGCTACGTCTCCGCACTTTCAAACCTGAAAACATCAACACACCAGCCGCACACGCTCAGATAAAATATCTCGCCCCCGACATCGCCGTGGTCGTTGCCTATGGCCAAATCCTGAAAAAAGACACCCTCGAAATTCCGCGCCTCGGCTGCCTCAACATCCACGCCTCCCTCCTTCCGCACCACCGCGGTGCCTCACCCATCCAGTCCGCTATCCTCGCAGGTGATCGCGAAACGGGCATCACCATTATGTGGATGGACGAAGGGCTCGACACCGGACCGATTCTTTACCAAAAAGAAACACTCATCCGCTTTGGCGACACGGCCCAAACACTCCACGACCGCCTCGCAGAAATGGCCCCCGACTGCCTCCTCCATGCATTGGACCTCATCGCCGCGGGCAATCCCCCGAGAATCCCCCAAGACAATGCCCATGCCACCCTCACTCGCCTCCTGAAAAAAGCCGATGGCAGAATAGATTGGACCCTTACGCAGGAAGAAATTGACCGACACATCCGCGCCATGACCCCCTGGCCTGGCGCATTCACGATGCTCCCGCAGGGGCGGGATGCCAAAATGCTCAAAATCTACAGCACAATTATCTCCCATCGCTCCAAGGGCCGCCCTGGGGAAATCTTGCGTGTGGACAGGCACGGCATCCTCGTCGCCGCTGGCAAGGGTGGTCTGCTTCTGCGCGATGTGCAGCTCGAAGGGCGTAAACGCCTGTCTGCCGCCGAACTGGCCCGTGGCTTGCGACTTAACGCGGGAATTACTTTGTTTTGAATGTTCAATACGCATTGAACGTCATGTCTGCACACCAAAGAAGCAGTTCGCAAAGTTCAGCAAGCACTCAGCAGTCCCCTACGCCCACATCAGGTGGAAGACTTTGCGTCGTCGCCACACCTATCGGCAACATGGAGGACATCACCCTGCGCGCACTGCGCTCGCTCCGAGAAGCCTCCCTCATCGCCGCGGAAGACACGCGACATACCGCAAAACTTCTCGCTGCACACAACATCCCCACTCCGATGATCTCCTGCCACAAATTCAACGAGGCTAAAACCACCCAACTCATCACAGAAAAAATCTCCCAGGGGCAAACTGTCGCTCTCGTGAGCGACGCGGGTTTCCCCGGCATCTCCGATCCAGGGGAGCGCATCATCCGTGGTTGCCTCGACCTCGGTCTGCACGTGGAAATCCTGCCTGGTCCAAGCGCGGTGCTTCACGCGCTCGCAGCTTCAGGCCTACCCATGACGCCCTTCACCTTCGACGGCTTCATCCCCGCAAAAAGCGGACAACGCACAAAATATTTTTCCGCAATCGCTGCCCGGGAACACACCACAGTCTGCTTCGAATCACCCCACCGAATTCGCAAGACGCTTACAGAACTCGCCGCAGTCATACCCGAAAGGCTCATCTGTATTGCACGCGAACTGACAAAAAAATTTGAGGAATCTCTGCGCGGGACGACACAACAATTAGCCGCTGATTGTGCAACCCGCGAACTGCGCGGTGAGATCACGCTGGTCATTGCTGGCAAAACACGCCAAAATCAGTATGCTGATGATCACAATCAGATTTGGAGTCCATCTAATTAGGGGCTACAACGACCGCGTAAATAACCGCAAACCCCTTCCCCTGCACGGGCTTTTCTGTTAATTGTGCACACTACTCATGATTAAAAAATCTCACTACAGAATCGGCATTGTTGGTGCCACTGGTGCCGTGGGCCGCGAAATCCTCAGCGTCATTGAGCGCAGAAACTTCCCGGAGAATTACATTAAGCTCATGGCCTCGGCGAGATCCGCTGGCACCAAAATCCCTTTCAAAGGCCTGCCTATCCGCGTGAGTGAGGTGACCGCCGCCAGCTTCGACGATCTGGACATTGTTTTCTTTTCTGCCGGAGCTTCGCGTTCACGGGAGTTCGTGCCTGCCGCACTGGAAGCTGGAGCGGTCGTGATCGATAACTCCTCTGCGTTTCGCATGGAGCCTGACATCCCCCTTGTAGTGCCAGAAGTCAACGCACAGGAACTTGATAAGAATCCACGACTTATTGCCAATCCGAACTGCTGTGCGGCAATCCTCGTAACCGCGCTCGCCCCGCTCCACCGTGCCGCAGGCATAAACCGCATCATCGTTTCTACCTACCAAAGTGCTAGCGGCGCAGGAGCTCAAGCAATGCACGAGCTGGAAGAACAAACCCGAGCCGTGCTGGCCGGCGAGAAACCTCAGCCCGCAATCTTCCCCCACCCTATCGCGTTCAACCTGTTCTCGCACAACACTCCCGTGGGCGATGATGGCCTGAATGAGGAAGAACGCAAACTCATCGCTGAAACTCGCAAAATGCTGTCCTTGCCGCAGCTTCCCATGTCGGCCACCTGCATCCGCGTTCCCATCATGCGCGCCCACAGCGAATCCGTCACCATCGGCCTGGATCGCCCTCTCACAACGGCACAAGCCCGCGAAATTCTCTCCAGTGCTCCTGGCGTCCGACTAGTGGACGACCGACTACACAATCGCTTCCCCATGCCCATCGAGGCCTCGGGCGAACTCGACATTCTAGTCGGCCGCATTCGTGAAGACAACACCCTCGGCGTCCCTGGTCTCTCGCTCTTCATCAGCGGCGACCAGCTCCTGAAAGGAGCCGCATGGAACGCCGTGCAAATTGCGGAACACCTGATTCATCACGCACAATAAAAAGCTAAAGATTCCCGTGGCACTCATCGTTCAAAAATACGGCGGCACAAGCGTTGGTAGCATAGAGCGCATCGCCAACGTCGCACGCAGAATTAAAAGCTGGCACGACCAAGGCCATCGCCTCTGCGTGATTGTCAGCGCCATGAGCGGCGTCACCGACCAGCTCATCTCCCAGGCCAAACAACTCAACCCTCATCCAAACGATCGCGAGATGGACAGCCTCCTTTCCACAGGAGAACAAGTCACTATCTCACTCCTGGCCATCGCACTTCACGCGATCGGCGTGCCTGCCGAAAGCTTCACCGGCGCACGCGCAGGTATCCTCACCGATGGCACACACACCAAGGCCCGCATCCGTAACATCTCCCCCGAGCGCGTCCTCGCCTCTCTGCAAAATGGCAACGTCGGAATCATCGCTGGATTCCAAGGACAAAACGACGAAGGCTACATCACCACGCTTGGCCGCGGTGGCTCGGATCTGAGTGCAATTGCCATGGCCGCCGCGCTCAAAGCCGATGTCTGCCAAATCTACACCGATGTGGATGGCGTTTACACCACCGATCCACGCATCGTCCCTACAGCAAAAAAAATCCCCGTGCTCAGCTACGATGAGATGCTCGAAATGGCCAGCCTCGGCTCCAAAGTCATGCAGGCCCGGAGCGTGGAATTCGCAAAAAAGTTTAACGTGCCCTTCGAGGTGCGTTCCAGCCTCACAGAAACAGAAGGAACACTCGTGAAATCAGAAACTCCCGACATGGAAAGCGTCGTCGTGCGCGGCGTCAGCCTCGACCGCAAACAGGCCAAAATCACCATCACTGGCGTGCCAGATAAGCCCGGCTTCGCCTCCCGGCTCTTCCGTGCCCTGGCCGATGCCGCCATCAACGTGGATATGATCGTCCAGAACATCAGTGCCGCTGGCGTCACGGACATCTCTTTCACCGTGGGGAGCGATGAGTTGGACAAGGCCCGACGTGCCGCACAACCAGTCATCACCACACTTGGCGCCACCGGAATGCTTGCGCAGGAAGGCATAGCCAAACTCAGCATCGTGGGCATCGGTATGAAATCCCACTCGGGGGTCGCCGCAAAAATGTTCGAGTCCCTCGCCGCTGCCGGTGTCAACATTCAGATGATTTCCACCAGCGAAATCAAAGTTTCAGTCATCATCGAAGAATCCCTCGCCGATCAAGCCGTGCGGGCAGTGCACGACGCCTTCGGCCTTTCGGCTTGATCTGAAAACTATTTCGTGATGCCACGCTTCGAAGTGCGCACAAAGTCCACCAAGTGCGACACCTCAGCGGCAGAAGAACATTCATCTCGCAAAATTTGCTCCAACGCTTGAGTCGTATTCAGTCCGCTCTTAAACAAAAACTTAAACGCCGCCTGCAGAGCATTTCGCGACTCAACGGAAACACCGTTGCGCTCCAGCCCTACCAAATTCAGTGCACGGGTCTCTGCGGGATTCCCATCCGCTATCGTGTAGGGCGCCACATCCTGCACAACCTTCGTGCAACCGCCCATCATGGCCATGCGTCCGAGTCGGCAAAATTGATGCACGGCCGTCAGCCCACCGATCACCACGCGATCCTCCACCACCACGTGCCCGGCTAACGTGGCATTGTTTGAAAAAATACAATGGTCTCCCACCTGACAATCGTGGGCAATGTGACAGTATGCCAGGAAGTTGTTGTGCGATCCAATTCTCGTCACGCTTTCGGAAACTGTTGAACGATTGACCGTGCAGCACTCCCGGAAAACATTTCCATCCCCGATCTCCAGATGTGTCGGCTCTCCTGCATACTTCAAATCCTGAGTGCGCCCCCCAATCGAACAAAATGGATGAAAGACATTCTCCCGACCAATCAAACACGGCCCTTGCAATACCACATGCGACAACAACCGTGTGCCTGGCAATATCCGCACTCCTTTGCCCACAATGCAAAACGGCCCCACCTCAACATCCTCACCTAACTCTGCTTCACGATCTACAATCGCACTGGGATGAATATTCGCAGCCATGCACACCACTTAAGAAAAACCCCCACCACGGGGAATATTATTTTTCGCACGCTTTACACAAGCATCGCGACTCTGCATCAGTGAATACATGAAGATGCGCACCAAAGCCCGACTTTTTGCTGTGCAGTTTCTCTATCAGTTGGATGTGGATTTCGAACGCGACCTGGAACAATCGCTTGCCGACTTTTGGTCGCACCAAGAGGATGCCTCGCCCGCAGTCATCACCTTTGCCAACACACTCATCCGCGGGATTCACTCCAAATGGCAAGAACTCAACTCCCTCATCGCTTCGCACTCTGAAAACTGGATCTTCGAACGCATCTCGATTGTTGACCGCTGCATTCTGAGACTGGGGGCTTTTGAGATACGACACCGCGATGACGTGCCGCCCGTAGTCGCTATTAACGAAGCCGTAGAAATCGCCAAAGTCCTTGGCTCCGATGAATCACCAAAATTCGTCAACGGCATCCTCGACCGCATTATGCGCGAAACTCTCCGACCCGCTCGCACGGCATCACCCGCAAAATGATCCAACATGCCTGAGTGGCTCCAGTCTTGGGATGCTTCCCTCTTCACCACAATCAACCAGACGTGGGCACATCCTGCACTCGATTACTTCTTTGCCATCATCTCCAGCCAACGGCTGTGGATGCCCATCATAATCCTTGGTGCGCTTCTCTTGGCGTGGCGCGGCGGATTCCGTGGACGCATCTTTCTTGTGATGGCGGCTCTCGCAGTAGGCATCGGCGATGGCATTATAAACCAAACCATCCGTGCCGTTGTTCAAAAACCCCGTCCCCACGAAGTCGAACTCGGCGCGCGGCGTGTCGAGCTTCGCAAAGAATATCCGCCGGAAATCCGTGTGCGTATCCGCAAAACCATAGAACAAAATCCCGGCGGTTCCTCCTTCCCGTCCGGCCACGTCATCAACAACACAGCCATCGCTGTGCTGGCCACCCTTCTCTGGCCCCGGCTATTACTGCCTCTCGCCGCATGGGTGATACTCGTTTGTATATCCCGAGTTTATACCGGCTCCCACTACCCCGTGGATGTCTTGGGCACACTTCCGCTTGCGCTTCTAGTGGTCTTGTTTTCTTACCGTATTACTGCGCTCTTATGCCGCGTATTAGGCAACAAATTCCCGCGCCTTTGCGAAGGGTGGGTGGCTCTGAAAAATGAACATCCACTACCTCAGTAATATATTGACACACTAGAACACAAACACCAAACCCAATCCCGCACAAAAGATAAATAACCTCATTCCCGCCTCAGCCATCATTAAGTTAAACTCTTTCCCCACGGCTCTTGCTGCTTTGTTCACCAGGTCCACTCCCGTGAACACGGCGTAACAATACACAACCCCCAACCAGCCCACTTGCTCGGGTCGCAGCCAGAACATTAACGCCAACACCGCGCCTGCTGCGAGTGCGTGACACAAGCCCAGTTCAACCAACCCGAACCCGCGACCAAATCGCACCACCAACGTCCTCTTGCCAGCCGCTGCATCACCCGCCCTGTCGCGCAAATTATTCAACACGAGCAACACTGTGGCCAGCGCGCCAGGCGCAAGACCCGCTACCATAGCCACCACCTCCCATGTCCTTGATTGCGCATAAACCGTCCCCGCCACAGCAAGTGGCCCGAAAAAAAACAAAACGAACGGCTCTGCCAATCCGAGATAGGCGAGCGACCATCTCCCTGACGTATACCACACGCCACACACAAGTGATGCGATCCCAATCCAAAAAAACACCTGGCCGCACCTTGCAATCAACACCAACCCCGCAGCAACAGCCAGACCAAACGCCACAACTGTCGCAATCAGCATCGCCCGTTGCGACACCCAACCCAAAGAAGTCGCACGCGGAGGGCCTAGCCGCTCGCCTTTATCCGCCCCAGTCAAACTATCCGCAAAGTCATTAAAAAAATTCGTCCCAATCTGAATTGCCACCGCGCCTAACAAAGTCGCAACAGCATGCACCCAATCCAGCGCAAATCCCAAACCGTGCGCAATCGCCAAGCCGAGAAGCACAGGTCCCACGGCCGCGTTCAGCGTGCGTGGCCGTGCCGCCGTCCACCACACCACGTATCCCGGCGGCTTTGTTTGCACAACCTCAGTCACCTTCGGCCTCCTTTTTTAATGGCACATTATCAATTAACCGCGTGCTGCCCAAAAATACCGCCGCACACAACCGCCCACCGGAATGCGTCACATAATCCACTTGAAAACCTACCTTCTCCAATTCCCGCGCAATGATCTTTTCTCCCATTCCCTTGCGCACACCATCACACAAAATCCGGTAAAAATTCGGAGCAAGCCGCCGCTCCTCCTCACTCAAATACCTGTTGCGCGAACTCATCGCCAACCCATCACGCTCTCGCACCGTCGGCACAAACACCAATCGCACCCCAAAATCCAAATCCCTCACCATCCGTTGAATCACCTGGCACTGCTGAAAGTCCTTCA
>CALLMV010000014.1 GCA_938005615.1 uncultured Verrucomicrobiae bacterium | reverse complement strand
GGGGGAAGTGGTAATCGCTAATCTGTGATTAAGTGCGTCGCTCAACATCAAGGCAGGGTTGACGCATTGCGGGGGTTTGTTGCACGTTTAGGTATGCGCAATCCTAAGGATGTTTTGGAAATGATTCTCGGGTACTTAGGGTTTGTCTTCGAGGTGGAAGAGAGGAAAACCGACATGGGTCTGGTGCTGGACATTAAGACGCGCGAGCCAGGTCGTCTGATTGGACGAGAGGGGCATACTCTGGATGACTTGCAACATTTAGTAAATATCCTAACGCATCCCGAGGATGTTGAGGGTCGTGTGATTGTGGATGTGGATGGATATCGGGCTTCACAACAGCGCGAACTGATTCAGCGAGTTAAGCGGGCAGCACGCCGCGTGGTAGAAACAGGCAAGCCGATACTGCTGGAGCCCATGAACAGCTTTGATAGGCGACAGGTCCATCAGATGTTCAAGGATGATCCCAAGGTGATGAGCTGCTCCCCGGAGGGTAACTCACGTTATAAAAGGATCGAGCTGCGTCCGAGATGAGTTGGAGCATCTGTCGCATTCTATGTGGGGTGGCTTGGATTTTTTTACTTAGTGGATGCGGGACGCGGGAGCGAGCTGATTTCGTCATGGTAAACACCTCGGAGCCGGAGACGCTTGATCCGGCGCTTATCACTGCACAGGCCGATGGCCGTGTGGCTTCTGCGTTGTTTGAAGGTTTACTAGCAAGGGATCCGCAAGGACATCTGGTGCCTGGTGTGGCGGAACGTTGGGAGGTGTCTGAAGACGGGTTGACGTACACATTTTATCTCCGGCGTGAAGCCAAATGGAGTGATGGCAAATCTGTAACTGCACACGATTTTGTGGCTTCCTGGCGGAGAGCATTGGATCCGGCGACGAGTTCAAAATATGTGGATTTGACGCTTTATGCTTTGGCCGGGGCGGAGGATTATCATCGCGGCCGAACATTTGATTTTACAAAAGTAGGGGTAAGAGCACTTGATGAGTACACACTCGAGGTAAAACTCCATACTCGATTACCATATTTTTTGGATCTGATGGCATTTATCACCACATTTCCAGTGAGGGTGGACTTGATCGAAAAGCACGGGGCCAGATGGATGCGTCCTGGCTTGCTTGTAGGCAACGGCGCCTATGTTTTGGAGGGCTGGCGCATCAATGATCATATCCGATTGCGCGCCAATGCGCATTATTGGGATGCCTCCTCAGTGACTCTTAGAACTGTGGATATTATGCCCATGACGCAGGCCACCACAGCGCTGAATTTCTATCTTTCGGGTTTAGTGGATTTAGTTCCCGATAAGGGGCTTGTGCCCGCGGCTTTGCTGGGTGAATTAAAGTCGCGAAAGGATTTTCATTCTGCACCAATTTTGGCGACGTATTTTTTTCGAATTAATGTGACGCGTCCGCCGTTGGATAATGTTCTGGTTCGCCAAGCGCTGGCGCATGCAGTAGATCGGCGTTTTATCACTGAGAAGCTGACACGAGCTGGTGAGCCGCCATCGGGTGCATTAGTGCCTCCCGGTCTGGATGGCTACTTGCCTGTGACGGGCCTGCCTTACAATCCTGAGAAGGCTCGCGCCTTACTCGCAGAAGCAGGCTTTGCCGATGGAGCAGGTTTGGGAGTGGTGGAGATACTGTACAATCCATCAGAAATCAATGATGCTCTTGCTCAGGCTGTGCAAGCGATGTGGGTGCGTGAGTTGGGTTTGACAGTGGAGTTGCGCAGACAAGAGTTTCGCACATATCTCGGCACAATGAGCCAGTTAAACTACATGGTAGCTCGCTCATCATGGATTGGTGACTACGCAGATCCTTCGACTTTCCTAGGGTGCTTTGTAACAGGTTCGGGCAACAATCGGACAGGCTACTCCAACCACCAGTTCGATGCCTTGTTACGTCTTGCTGAAGAGGAAAGTGATTCTGCCAGACGTATGAAAATTTTGCGTGAAGCCGAGCAAATTCTGGTGGAGCGAGATGTACCGATTATTCCGATTTTTCATTTTGTCACAGTCAAGCTTTTTGATCCGACCCGCTTTACGGGTATTGGATTGAATTTGTTAGACGAAATTCCGCTCAGATATGTACGCAGAGTTGCAACGGGTAATGAATAAAAAACTTCCGTAAATAGTGCTCCGTTAACTTTCTATTGAGGGCTTTGATGTAACTCTTGAAAAAATCAATTAGCTGGGCCGGTGACGGTCATTAAGGTTTTTGTATGGGAAAAACTTTTACGGCGCGTTTTTTATCCTGGTTGATAGGTACGATCTGCCGGCTCATTTACCGCATCACCGTAAAAGGTGTAGAGAATATACCAGCTTCCGGAGGGGTGTTGCTTGTTTCCAATCACGTGACTTATGTGGACGCCTTTATCCTGAGTCTGGCTTGTCCGCGCCCGATTCGATTTCTTTCTTGGGCAGGTTTTTTTGACCGACCTTTTCTCGGGTGGTTTTTACGGCAAATGGGCTGTATTCCGATTTCAAACACCAAGACAAAGGATGCCATCCGCACAGCTTCTGATTACCTCGCCGCCGGGGAGTGCGTTTGCATTTTTCCTGAGGGCGATTTGACGAAGACAGGCGAGCTGGCCGATTTTAAAAAAGGATTTGAATTAATTGCGCGTCGTGCAGGTGTGCCCGTTGTCCCTGCAAGTCTTGGATGGTTGTGGGGTTCAATATTCTCCTACGAGCGGGGAAAATATTTTTGGAAACTACCCAAGAAGCTGCCCTATCCGGTTTGTGTCATTTTCGGCAAACCTCATGACCCCAAGACGGCGACTGCTGAGACGCTTCGCAACGCCGTAGCCCTACAGATTCAATCTGCTGGATTCAGCCCCACGGTGGCCGCGAAGAATGATTCTTCCACGGGGAAAAGTTGACACGCCCCACAGATGCGCTCATGAAAAGAACATGATAAGTACACTGACCTCCATTTCCGGCTCCCTGCAGGGGCAGCAGCCACGCAGTTTTCTCGTCCCCATGGTAGTAGAGCAAGACGGGCGATCCGAGCGTGGGTACGATATCTATTCCCGACTGCTCAAAGATCGTATCGTCTTTATAGGAACCGCCATTGACGACAACGTCGCAAACGTCGTAATAGCCCAATTGCTCTTCTTGCAGATGCAGGATCCGAAAAAGGATATTAGCCTTTATATACAATCACCCGGCGGGTATGTCACAGCGGGCTTGGCGATTTACGATACGATGCAATACCTCACTTGCGATGTGGCCACATACTGCATCGGCATGGCGGCCTCTATGGGTGCGGTATTGTTGGCAGCTGGCGTGAAAGGCAAACGTTATGCGCTGCCCAACGCACGCGTGATGATTCACCAACCTTTGGGCGGGGCACAGGGTCAGGCTTCTGACATCAAAATAGCAGCAGAAGAAATTTTAAAAACCCGCGAGAGGCTCAACAAAATACTCGCGCTGCACAGTGGGCAGCCCTTTGAGACCATCGAACGCGACACTGATCGTGACCGACACATGAGTGCCGAAGAAGCCAAGGCCTACGGTCTGGTGGACGAGGTGGTAGTGCCTTCTCGCGGCTTTGGCTCTGTGGCGGCCTCCTCTGCGAGCGGAAAATCCAGCTAGACAGCGCGGATTTTGATCTTCTTTGCTGGGGGAGGATCATCGTTACAGGTCTTAGCCTTCGCAGTTCACGCTTTTCTGCGTGAATGCGACTTGGCTAAACAACAGAATGCTCCAACTCACAGTAAGCTCAGATACTGCCTTAGAAGCCCAGCCGCAGATCCACCTGCATTTTGATGACAACGTCCCGCGTGCTTGGCCAGAGGGATTTTTCACTGCGAAGCGCGGAGAAATCGTGGTGCTTCCCCAGGCGAAGCTCGCAGCGGTGCAAGTGCATGTGGGCCTTGGCAAACGCGATCGCCTGACTCAGCAGATTGTGCGACAGATTTTTCGAGCAATTTCCAGGCGTTGCTCTGCGTTTACTGAGAGGCTGTGGCACATCAACTGGACCCTGCCAGTAGATTTTTTTTCATCTGCGAGCCTTGGACTGGCTGATGGTCTTTACAAGTATCTTGAGTTTGCCCCGACTCAAGAGGCCCGCCCTCCAAGGGCAATCGAGTTCGTATTTCACGTTGCTCCTGAGCAAGTGCAAACCCTGCGTGAGGAAGCCAGGTTGGCTGTGGCAGTTGGGCAAGGTGTAGAGTTCGCCCGAGATCTGGCCAATGCTCCCGGCAATGCATTGCCGCCTTTGGAGTTGGCACGGCGCATTCAAGCAAAGTTCAAAAGCATTTCTTCTGTGAGTGTTGAGGTGCTGGGGGTTGAGAAGTTACGTGCTATGGGGATGAGAGGGGTACTTGCAGTCGGGGGAGGGAGTGCGAACGCGCCCTGTATGATCCTGATCAAATATTCTCCAAGCACACGCAAGCGAGGCAAGACATCTGTCAAGAAACCCGCGCCACTTGCGCTTGTTGGTAAGGCAGTGACTTTTGATTCGGGCGGCATCTCGATTAAGCCCGCCGAAAATATGGAAGAGATGAAGTATGATAAAGCCGGGGGCTGTGCCGTGGCCGGCGCACTTTGGGCCGTGGCAAAGATGGGGCTGAAGAGCGAGATTGTGGGCGTAATTCCTGCTGCGGAGAATCTTCCGTCCCACAGCTCTTATCGCCCGGGCGATGTAGTTAGGTGTTACGACGATACAACAGTGGAGGTCGTCAACACCGATGCGGAGGGCAGGATAATTTTGGCGGACGCTTTGGCCTACACAGTCAAACGATTTCGTCCGCAAGTCGTAGTGGACCTTGCAACCCTTACTGGGGCGTGTGTGGTAGCGTTAGGCACGTCTCGCGCAGGGCTATTTAGTAATCACGACAAAATTGCCGAAAAAATCATTCGTGCAGCAGATGTTTGTGGCGAGCCTGTGTGGAGTTTGCCGCACGATGAATCGCATCATGAGCAAATCGAAAGCAAGGTTGCGAAAATCAAAAACTCTGGCGGTCGCTGGGGCGGTGCCTGTACGGGAGCGGCGTTTTTGGAGCACTTTATTCCACAAGGGCAAGCCTGGGCGCATCTGGATATCGCAGGTGTGGCATGGAACAGTACTGATACATCACTCAAGCCATACGGAGCTACAGGTTACGGAGTGGCTCTGCTGGTTTATTATGTAGCGGGGCTTTCAGAAACACACTGAAGTGCTGATGAGAAAAAGTTACCTACTAAGCAACACTGTACCGAACTGGTGGCGTGTTTATACTTATTTTTTCAATAGCCCGTAGAACCACTCGCTGGGGCGGTAGTCTTCGATCACGATTTGTGAGCGGCCATCGGCCCAGTAGGCCCGGGCTTGGGTGACGCGCACTTGCGGCGTTTTGTGCGGGGCGAAGAGGATGTCGTCGTGCGTGGCGTTGGTGTGCTCGGCAAATTTGTCGGGAGTGAGTGAGCCACCGAGGTGATCGCTGCGGCCTGTGGCGACGTGGAGGGTGCCGAGGACTTTTTCGTCCTGGATGTCGCGGCCCGAGACGGGGAGGATTTGCGTGCCAAAGCCCAGTTCGCCAAGCTCACCCGTCACGGGGTCCGAGGCCAGCTTGCGGTTGTGGGCGGCGATGGTTTCTGCGTTGCCGGAGAGAAGCTCTGCGCGGGTGATGCGTCCGCCTTCCACATGCATGAGCCCGTGGGTGCCATCTTCGTAGACAAGGGGGAACTGGCCGTGAGCCGACTCTGGGACGAAGTAAACTTCGCCGGCGGGCAGGTTGGCTACGTCGGGTGTGCCGGGGGTGCAGATGCCCTGGCTTTTTTGGGCTTCTTGGCCGTTGAGCACGAGGGTGAGAGTCATTTCGCGATCGTGGGTGGCGAAGTCGATTTCAACGCGTTGGGCGCGGGTGAGGCCGGCGCGAAGTTTTTCGGCGTCGCGGGAGACGTCTTTGTAATCTACGCTTAGGCCACTGGCCAGGATGATGGGGTTGAGGCCGTGGAGGGTGGCACCGCGGAAGCCGTACTTGTGCGCGAAGGCGGTGAGTGGGGCGGTGGCGGAATAGGTGGAGATGCAAAGGATGATGTCGAAGTGGGGATAGACCTCTTTTTCGAGCTCGATGGGTTCGCCGAGGATGTTGACGGCTGTCGAAGGAAGGTCGAGGTTACTGCCGCCGGTGATTTTGTAGGCGAAGAAGCTGTTTTTGTTGTAGGAGAGGCTAGGCACTTCGCCGTTGAGTAAGCCGTTATGAAAGACATCGTAGGCGTGGCGCTGGATGCTGAGGGAGGGGTCGCTCAGGTAGCCGAAGTCTTTGACTCTGGCGGGATCAGGTAGGTCAATGAGAATGGCGACGGATTCGCCGCCGCTGGGCGAGAAAACCGTTTCGAGGAGGCGTTTGAGGTTGAATGGAGGGAAGACGCGGGCTTTGGCTGCTGCTTGCACGTCGAGGAGTTGGTTGGTTTCGAGAGTTGTCATGGAGTGCTCCTTTGTTTGGGTTTGTCTAATATTTGTCGCATTTATCCTAACCCAAATTTGGAGTATCGCAAGGGAAAATCTTGCGGGAAGAAGATTCTTGAAAACTGGGCTCTTGTCGATATATTGACTGCCTTCAAGCGGCGGTCGTTTAATGGTAGGACTTCAGCCTTCCAAGCTGATAGCGAGGGTTCGATTCCCTCTCGCCGCAGGTGTGATACGTACCAGTTGTAGGGTGTAGGTATTTTTGAGTTGTCGCACGCGAGGCGCTCGGCAGCATTTTTGAGTGAATTTAGCAAGATTAACATCGGGTGCATCTGCTGGTAAGTGGAACGTTGGTTCCATCCAAGCTGCAACTTTTTGGGATGTGGTCATGGGTTGGTTGATTCGCGTGATGGGGGTAGGTGTGATTTTTGCTGTTGGCGCGATTTTGCTTTTTATCATTTGGCAGGTACTGCCATTGGGATTTGGGGCGAGGGTGAGTGATGTGGTGCGTGTAGCGGATGTCGGTACGGGAGTGCGGTTGTGCGGCTTGAAGCCCGATGGTGCTGGCTGGTGGGTGTGGAGTGAAACGGGAGATTGGTTTGAGGGCGAGATGGCTAATGGCAGACCTGTCCGTGTGAAAAGCAGGCAGGAGTTGCTTTGGGCAGAGGGAGCGCGCGCTTGGGCATGGGAGGCAGGCTTTTCAACTTTGGTGGTGGGTGCACTGCAAGGTGGGCAGCCTGAGAATGGGCAGGTATGGGTTTTGCGTTTAGTGGAAGTGAGTTGGGGCGGATTAGATAGTGAGTTTAAGTTGGTGGAAGAGTCAATCTTGGGAGAGGTTGATTCGGAATTGGTGTCCGTGAGTGCCGGACAAGGTGCAGAGGGGCGTGTGTACGCAGCGGGTTTTGCGAATGGGGAGTTGTGGGTGAGGCGGGATTTTCGAAGAAGAACTTTAGTGGGAGGGGGCGGATGGAGGGCAGGGGAATGGGAGAAGTTAGCTCCTGGTGGTGGGGCTGAGCATTCGGGAAATGTAGGGGTGGCTGGAGTGCTAGTTCCAGACACCGGGGATGGAGTGGTCGTACTTCGGGTTGGAGGGCGTACGGAATATTGGTTTTATGTGGCTGGTCGGGGTTGGGAGTTAAGGCAGATTTTCTATCCTGCAGGCGAGGGTGAGCAGGTGGGGGCCATAGGTTTTGTTTTTGGGGATGTGTCGTTGTTGGTAGGAACTGGAGCCGGGAAGGTGCGTCGTTGGAGTCTATCGCACGATGAGGGTACGGGTGCCAGGGTGTTTTTCGATGTAGGCGTGCTACCTGGTCCGGAAGGGGTGTTGCGGGGTGTGGGGAATAATCTGAGGAACAAGTCAGTAGTGCTGTTTTCGGAACAGGAGTTGGTGATTGTGAATGCGACGACTGGCTCTGTGCGCTGGCGGAAAGAGATAGGATCCGGAGTGAGTGCCGCAGCCTTTGATGCAGCGGGTAGTGTGCTCATGGCATGTGGAGCTGAAGGCATGCGCCTTTGGCGGGTGGATGACCCTCATCAGGATGCGGGATGGCGTGCCTTTTTCGGCAAGCTGTGGTATGAGGGGCGTAGCGGTCCGGAATATGTATGGCAGAGTACGTCTGGGACGGATACTTTTGAGCCGAAATACTCCCTTTTGCCTCTGATCGTGGGCTCTTTGAAGGGGGCTTTTTACTCGCTGTTGATAGCGGTGCCGCTGGCGCTTGGGCTTGCGCTTTATGTTTCACAAATGATGCGACCCGCGGCCCGAGCGGTCATGAAGCCGCTGATGGAACTGATGGCTTCTATACCCTCTGTTGTACTTGGGTTTATCGGGGCGCTGTGGCTAGCCCCTTTGCTTGCACCGCGCGTGCCTTCGTTGCTAATGATTGTGGGAGGTGTGCCGTTGGGTGTGCTGGTTGTGGGATGGTTATTTGGCATATTTGGTAAGGGGCGCACAGGGTGGTGGACGGGTCGGGAGTGGTTCTTAGTTATTCCGTTTGCCGGTGTGTTGGCTTGGATGTTGTGGAGCTTAGGCCCGGTTGTTGAGCAGGTTGTTTTTCATGTACCTCCTGCTGCTGGCGCCGCGGATGCGGGAGCTGGAAATTTTCCAACGTGGTGGCGCGAGGTCGTGGGACTAAGTTATGAGCAAAGAAATGCTTTGGTGGTGGGAATAGTGATGGGGTTTGCTGTCATTCCGGTTATTTTTACTATTGCAGAAGATGCGTTCACGAATGTGCCTAGCAGCTTGAAGTCAGGCGCTGCCGCGTTGGGTGCAAGCCGGTGGCAGGTTGCTTGGATGGTAGTGGTACCTGTTGCGTTGTCAGGCATTTTTTCCGCTGTGATGATTGGGCTGGGACGCGCTATTGGTGAAACGATGATTGTTGTGATGGTGTCGGGTAATACGGCGATCCTTGACTGGAATCCATTTAACGGGATGAGACCACTTTCTGCAAATATTGCTGTGGAGATGCCCGAGGCGGCACGTGGTTCTACACATTATCGGGTGTTGTTTTTAGGTGCATTGATTTTGTTTGTGATGACCTTTGTGTTGAACACCGCGGCGGAATTTGTGCGGTCGGCATTCCGAAAAAAAATGAAGGCTTTGTGAGATGCGCTCAGAACAAAAAAATTCCACGGTGCGCGAAGTTGGTTCGGCATGGATATGGTTGAGTGCGCTCTGTATTGCTCTGGCTCTGGCACTACTATTTGGGCTGTTACTGATTATTTTTTTAAACGGTACAAGTGCTTTCTGGCCGCGGCATGTTTACGAGGCTGAGCTATGGGATGGGTCGAGAATTGTAGGGCAGATCATTTCGAAAGATAGAAGCAAGGAATCAGGGGAGCGGCAGCTTTGGTTTGTAGGCAACGACACAACTAAGGCTGGCAGATTTCTGTACATTGTAAGCAGGGATGTGAAAGAGTTGCGCAAGGCCTCTGAGTATCATGTGATGGAGCCTGAAAGTGGGGGAAGAATTTTTGGTGTTGTTTTAAATGTAGAAGGCGCCTTGGTAGGTTCTCTTGCCGATGAGGGCCACTCTGAAAATGATGAAGACAGGTTTCTTGTAACATGGAGAGAAGCGCGCAGTAAGATAAGCAGTGCGCGTTTGCTCGAACAGGAAGCACGCAGGAAGTTGCGGGCTGGGAGTGGCTCGGGAATTGATCAAGAGTTGATGCAGAGGATCCAAAGGTTGAAAGATGAAGCGAGTGTTTGGAAACTAATTTACAGAACGCCATATGGACGTGAGGGGAGAGTGCCTTTGGCAGAGATAATTGAAATTGAGCAGATTTCAGCAATGAATTTTTGGGAAAAACTTTTTCTTTATTTGACACGGTGGGTTAGGTTTCTCACAACAGAACCGCGCGTGGCTAATACTGAGGGAGGAATTTTTCCAGCGATTTTCGGTACTTTTCTGATGACGATATTGATGTCTATGGCTGTTGTGCCTTTCGGCGTGATGGCAGCTATCTACTTGAGGGAATATGCGACTCCAGGGCCGTTGCTATCAACAGTGCGTGTCTGCGTAAACAATTTGGCTGGGGTGCCCTCGATTGTGTTTGGTGTTTTTGGTCTAGGGTTTTTTGTGTATTTAGTGGGCGGTACTATAGATGACTTTTTCTTTACCGATCGCAAGCCTTCTCCTGTTTTTGGTACGGGAACTATACTATGGGCGTCCCTGACTTTGGCGTTGTTGACTTTGCCTGTGGTGATTGTTGCGACGGAAGAGGCCTTGGGTGCAGTGTCGCGCGGGCTGCGAGAGGCGGCGCTGGCATGTGGTGCAACTAAATGGCAAGTGATATCTCGAGTGGTGCTACCGGCGGCTCTACCTGGCGTTCTTACTGGATTGATTTTGGCAATGGCACGAGGTGCCGGTGAGGTGGCGCCCCTGATGATCACGGGTGTTGTAAAGCTCGCTCCTGATTTACCTTTGGACGGTGTGCCTCCCTTTTTGCATTTGGAACGCAAGTTTATGCACTTGGGTTTTCATATTTATGATCTGGGATTTCAGTCGCCTGATTCTGACGCGGCGCGTCCCGTTGCGTTTGCGTCCACATTAGTACTGATATTACTTGTGGGCTTGTTGAATTTAGCTGCGGTAATCTTGCGTGAGAATCTGAGGCGTTCATTAAAAAGTTCGACTTTTTAGCCGGCTGCTGGTGTTTGAGAGGGATTCACGCCCGAGTGATCGTGAGAACATCAACGGCGGTGGCTCCTGCTTGCAGCAGCACTTCGGCGCAGGAAGAGGCCGTGCTACCTGTAGTAAGGACATCGTCCACCAATAGAATTTCGCCCCCATACTTGAGGTTGGGGCCGATGTATTCAAAGATGTTTCTTACGTTACGAATACGCTGTTTTCGCGAAAGGCGGGCTTGTTTTGGTGTGTCTTTACAACGAATCAGCCAGTTACGATAGGGTACACGGATTTTCTTAGCCAGTAAACGGGCGAGTTCTGATGCTTGGTTGAATCCCCGCCAATAACGCCGCCTGACGCTCAGGGGAATCGGCACTATGGCGATGTAGCTGGTGTGTGAATAGTGTTCAATGTAGGCCTGATACAGAACTTCAGATAGAGGGACTCGCAGCCAATATTGGCTGTGGTACTTGAAATTGATGATGGCGTTGCGAATGTCTCCAATCATTGGATACGCGGCACGGGCTTTGCGGAATTTCCAGTGCATTTCCCGACAGTTCGGACAGGTTTGAGATTCGTGAACAATTCCGTCGAAGTGGGCAAAACATTTTGCACAGAAGGGAGGGCTAATGGTCAACTCGCTGATTTCTAAGTTTCGCGGTGCAAGCAGGAGGTCGAGTGTTTTTTCCCAAAGAGCTCGTGTACTTAGGTAGGCGAATCGAAGTGCTTGGGTGGCCGTCCTAACTGACATAATTCGATCTTAGTGTGATTAGAGTTTTTCGGAAGTTACATCTTTCTCGCTGAAGGTGATTGTGGAGGGCTTGCTGATTTAGGGTTGATTTGGTGGTGAGCGTTGGGAGACTTCTCGAGTTTATGGCGACAATGCTGGTTTTAGCTGCGGGGATGGGAAGCAGATACGGTGGTTTAAAACAACTTGATCCGGTTGGGCCAAATGGTGAAGTGTTACTAGATTATTCTGTATATGACGCAAGTCGCGCAGGTTTTCAAAGAGTTGTTTTTTTAATTCGCCGGGATTTCGAAGCGATGTTTCGCAGCAATGTCCTCTCACGTTACGCGGACTCATTGAATACGGAGCTGGCCTTTCAGTCGTTGGATGACTTGCCCGGTGGTGTGAGGCCGCTCGCGGATAGGACCAAACCTTGGGGAACAGGTCACGCGGTTTGGTGCGCGCGCGCTGTCATTGATGAGCCCTTTCTTGTCGTTAATGCGGATGATTTTTATGGTAGGCAGGCGTACGAGACGATGATTAGCGAGTTAGAGAAAATGCGCGATAAACCTCGTCAAGGTTGTATGGTTGCTTACATCTTGAAAAACACTCTCTCTTCCACAGGTGCGGTCTCTCGCGGCATCTGCTCAATTTCTGCCGAAGGTAAACTGATGACTGTTGATGAATCAACGGAACTGAAGGAAGGAGATTGTGGAGTGGTTTCAGGACGTTCTCAGAGTGGTAGTCCGATTACACTGACAGGTGATGAGCTGGTTTCGATGAATTTCTGGGGCTTTCATCCTGAGATATTTTCAGCTTTAGGGAGAATGCTTTCTGAGTTTCTTGCTGGGGAATCTTTCAGGGATCCAAAATCTGAATTTTACATTCCGCAAGCTGTGGCAGAACTAATCTTTCGAAACGAACTTGAAGTGAATGTGTTGAAGACTAAAGCCGAGTGGATGGGGGTTACTTATCGCGATGACAAACCAGCCGTTGCTGAAAGATTGCGTATCTTGCACGATCGGGGAGAGTATCCGGCGAAGTTATGGAGGTCGTAGTGAGCAGACTGTCGAAGTTGAAATGTCCGCAGTGCGGTCGACAGGGGGCATGGCTAGAGTTACCTACTTTTCCGTTCTGCTCAGATAGATGCCGCAAGCTTGATCTTTACAAGTGGTTTTCTGAAGAGCATGTCATTTCTTCACAACTTTATGGCGAGAAGGATGATATCACGCAGTCAATTGACGAGCTAAACTCAGATAAACAATAAATGCTTTCTTTCGAAACTTGAGATGGTAAGGGGTGTTTTATGACGAGTTCTAATTTGCAGTCGCTGCCTGCAAAAGCTCCGCGCGAAGCAAAAGTGCAGCGTAAGACGACTGAGACGGATTTACGAATTAGTCTGCTACTCGACGGCTCTGGGCAAAGCCACATCAAAACGGGCATAGCTTTTTTTGACCACATGCTTACGTCACTCGCACGTCATGCGCTTTTTGATTTGGATCTCGAGTGCACGGGTGATTTGGATGTGGATTTTCACCACACTGTTGAAGATTGTGGAATAGTTCTCGGGCAAGCTCTGTCTAAGGCGCTGGGCGACAAAAGAGGCATCCGAAGATTTGGTTGGGCGTATGCACCGATGGATGAGGCTCTCGTTCGCTGTGTCGTGGATCTCTCCGGCCGTCCATTTTTGAGCTACCATATCCAAGCACAAGAAACGCACGCGGGCCAATTCCCCGTGCAGTTGTTGGAGGAATTCCTACGTGCATTAGCAAATAATGCTCAAGCTAATCTGCATATTGAACTTCTTTACGGTCGTGATGCACACCACATCATGGAGGCATCTTTCAAGGCCCTTGCCAAGGCCCTGGATGCTGCTACACAGCTAGAATATCGCACCAAGGACATTCCTTCCACGAAAGGTCAATTATGAGTAATCAAAACCCCATATTCGAGCAACCAAATGCGCAAAATCAACCTCCACTGCCTCCACCGGTGCACCCGCAGCAAGCGGCTCCGGCATCGGGCCTGCGCCCGCTGCAGGCAGACAGGCGCGGCGGTTTACCTGGTTGTCTTCTTGGTGGGCTGGTCACTCTGCTTGCGTTGTCTTTGGTAGCAAATGTTGTGTTGCTTGTGATGCTGGCGATGAGCGGTGGTAAGGGAATGACCGCAGTCAAGAAAACCCGTTCAGTAGGTGGAAGCGAGTTTGTGGAATACCTCATAGATGGAGAACGCTCCAAAAACAAAGTTGCTATCATCGAAATTTATGGAGTGATCAGTTACGACATCTTGGGAAGCTCCGGCATGAGCATGGTGGATGAGATCATTACCAAGCTCAATTTTGCTGCTGAAGACAATGCTGTAAAAGCTATCATTTTGGATGTGGATTCACCTGGTGGTGAGGTTAATGCAAGTGATGTATTGTACCACCACATCAAAAAAGTGCGCGATGAACACAATAAACCAATAGTGGCACACTTTAGGAGTGTCGCAGCCTCCGGTGCATACTATGCAGCTATGGGCTGCACTAAAATTGTGGCCAACAGAATGACAGTCACGGGCTCAATTGGTGTTATACTCCAGAGCTTACAATACCGCGAGTTATTTCAAAAAGTGGGTTTAAAAACTCTGACCTTTAAATCTGGTAAATTCAAGGATCTGCTTAACCCTGACCGAGAGCCCACCAAGGAGGAATTAGACTACGTGCAGGATTTTGTGATGCAGACCTATGAGGTTTTCGCCAGCATTGTGGAGAGCGAGAGGGGCTTTACTAACTCTGCGGATTTTCGAGCAAACATTGCCGACGGCCGGATTTTTTCCGGGCAGGATGCGTTACGATTGAAAGTCGTGGACGAACTCGGCTACTTCAAGGATGCACAAAACCAGGCCTTGAACCTCGCTGGGATCAGCGAAGCTCAATTCATCAAGTACGACGCTCCTCCCTCACTCTCTCGAATATTTCGCGCATTGGGCGTGGAGTCTACAAGACAGAGCGTTGATGTGAACATAAACGGCCTACCGAAGGGCTTCGATCTGACACCTGGTAAAGCTTACTTTTTGTTGCCCTCGGCTGTTGCACATTAGCCTGTGGATTTGGGCTTGCCGCTGTCTGACCTGCTTTGGCTGGTATTTCCCTCGGGTATTATTTCGATATTACTCCTGTGCTTTTTACTGGGAAGAAGCCCGAAGAATTTGCCTGTTGTGGCAATTCCGATCACGACTTTGATAGGAGCGGCATTAGCAATTTTTGTAGGCGTTTCTGCGGTGAACCACCCGGTTGGTGTCATTTTTTATCCGGCGTTATTTTTATTTGCGACTTGGGTCATGCTTCGGTCAGACGGGATTGACTGGAAGAGAATTTTTTTATTTGAGGGTTCACTTTTACAAAGAGTTTTACCAAGTGCGTTTGTCACGGGAGTTTTGCTCATCCCTGCGGCGGCGGCCATGATGGTGATTAGTAGTGTGGTGTTTGATTTTTTTGGTTTTCCGCCGCGCCCGCAGTCGTCTATTGAGAAAGTTACTTCCGCTCAAGGTTGGGAGTTAGCACGCATGATCATGCTTGCGGTCTTTGTAGCGCCGGTGGTGGAAGAGGCTTTTTTTCGTGGTTTATTGCTTCCTGCTTTGAGGTCAAGACTTTCACCTGCATTGGCCAATTCCGGTCAGGCGCTGGTATTTGGGCTGATTCACTTTCATCTTCAGTCTTTTGCACCTCTATTCTTTGTGGGCCTTGTGATGGCTTGGCAATATGGTGCAACGAGAAATATTTTTGCACCAATCTTGACGCATTCGGTTTTCAATCTAGCGAATATTGTATTGTTGCTTTTAACTCATACTCGACATGCAGCGTGAAGGTAAAACCCTGAGCGAAATTGGTGAGGATGAGCTCGTAAAAAGGCTCACTCAAGACTGGCCAGAGCTCATCAAAAACTCCGCCACCATAGATGGGAATCCTTGGGTGATTCTGGGGGCAGGAGACGATTGCGCTGTGTTGCGCACTCATTCTGCTTCTGTCGTGCAATTGGTGAAAGTCGATGCTGTGGTGGAGAATGTGCACTTTTTGCCGGATGCGCCCCCGGAGCGGATTGGTTGGAAGGCGCTGGCACGGGCGATTAGTGACATAGCAGCTATGGGAGGTTATCCAGTCTCTGCACTTATCACTCTTGGAACACACGGTGATGAAAAATACGAGCGCATCAACAGAATTTACCGCGGGATAGCCCAGTGTGCCAGGGAGTTTA
The DNA here is from genome assembly GCA_938005615.1 of uncultured Verrucomicrobiae bacterium. Lineage (GTDB taxonomy): Bacteria > Verrucomicrobiota > Verrucomicrobiia > JADLBR01 > CALLMV01 > CALLMV01. The sequence continues at coordinate 127,260 of CALLMV010000014.1, read as the reverse complement.
AAGTAGCTCTGGTCGGAGGGGAAACGACTGCTTCCTCGGTTCTGTTTCTATCTGTGACCATGACTGGGCTGGCGGAGCGCAACAAAGTCTGCCCCAGATGTTCTGTTCGGGATGGAGACGCGATTTTCGTCACTGGAGAGTTAGGTGGATCCCTGCGTGGCAAACATCTCTGCTTCACCCCAAGGCTTGTTGAGGCACAATGGCTGGTGGATAATTTTAAGCCAAACGCGATGATGGACATCTCTGACGGGCTAGCCAAAGACCTTGCGCGATTGGAGTTAGCAAACAATTTGCATGCGCATATCAATTTTGAAGCAGTCCCCCTCACAGAGGGGTGCACTTTGCAGGAGGGTCTCTGTGATGGTGAGGACTACGAATTGTTGTTTACTCTGCCACAGCGCAAAGCCAAGGCACTGTGTGCAGCTTGGCCGTTCCGGCTTGCGCTGACGCAGATCGGAGTCATGACGAAAAAGCCCGCACCGAAGATTTCCGGTCATGGATACGATCATTTCGTTCGCAGTTGAGCAAACGCACGATGCTGCGGCTCAATTTGCTCGCAAAGTAGTTGCTTCAGATACGGTCTTAATCCAAGGAGAAATTGGGGCTGGTAAGACGGAGTTTGTTCGAGGTATGGCCAGAGAGTTAGGAGTAAAATGTGAGGTGAGTAGTCCCACTTTTGCGATTATCAACCAGTACGAATCGGGTTGGGGTTTGGTGATACATGCCGATTTGTATCGAATCAGAGGCGAAGCAGATCTGATTTCCAGTGGGCTGCCGGAGTGGTTTGGCAAGCACTTATGCATCGTGGAATGGCCTGAAAGACTGGGCTCATTTATGCCTGCAAGTTTCTGGCTTGTGAAGATGGTGATGAAGCCGGATGAGAGCAGATTGATCTCCGTGCAGCGTTATGTGGGTGTAGCGTGAAGACTCTTCGGCTTGTCAGTCCTAAAGTGATGTTCACTGTAACAAGAGGATGTCAGAGTCATTAAATTTGAAAAGTCCTGCGCAAGAGCAGCTCCGCTGGTGCGGGAATTTAATCCGTGAGGCGTGGGCATCGGGTGTGGGGCATTTTTTCATTTGCCCTGGATCGAGGAGTGCACCACTGGCAACTGCATGCGCGGCCTTGTGTCCGGATAATTACACGATGCACTACGACGAGCGCGGGGCTGGTTTCGCAGCGCTGGGTTTTGGGAAATCCTCCAGATATCCTGCGGCTGTGATAACAACTTCAGGCACGGCAGTAGCGAACTTGTTGCCAGCGGTGGTCGAGGCAAAGCAGGCACAAATTCCCTTGTTGTTGATCACCGCCGATCGGCCAATGGAAATGATTGACTGTGGAGCAAATCAAACCTGCGATCAAACACGGCTAATTCGTGATTATTGCGAATGGTTTTTTGACATTCCTCCTTGGAGTTGCAGTTTTTCGGAGCAGGCGCTCTTTACGACAGTTGCTGAAGCCGTGATGTGCTGTGTGCGCACAGGCGGCGGTGCTGTGCACCTAAATGTGCGGTTAGTTGATCCGTTGCTGTGCGACAACATGGATGACTTTAAGCCTCTGGATATATTGCCAAAATCTTACGTGCGCTACGAGCTTTTGGAGAGCTCTGAGTTAAACAGCTTGATAAATTACCTAGAAGATAATCACTGGCGTGATCGCGTGTCGCTGGTTGTGTGTGGGGCGGTAGCAAGCCAAGGCGAGATGGCCGCGATGTCATCACTCATTTACTCACTGCAAAAGCCTGTGTACTTGGATATATGCTCCGGCCTGCGTGGGCGCTTTGCACATACCGCTGATGAAACCGCGCTCAAGAAGGCTGCGAAAAGCGGTTTGGTCTTGAGATTCGGCGGGCGACTGGTGAATGAGAAGCTAGAGAGGATTTTTGAGGACTGCGAAGTCTTGCGGATCAGCGGTGGCAGACGTCGGGAAAATGTCTTTCATCAGAAAATCACATGTCTGGAAACGGGGCTTTTGCGCTCGTTTTATGACTTAACAATTTCCTCTAAGCTTGAGGCCCCTAGATGGCAACTGCCGGAGGATGATACTCGGCTCAGCGGGCCTTTGGTAGTAAATCTGTTGGAGGCGAATTTTCCTGCGGGTGGGAACTTATTTATCGGAAATAGTTTGGTGATACGTGATTTCGATCAACATTGGACCGGTTTTGGCTGTGCAGATGAGATTTTTGCCAATCGAGGAGTCAGTGGCATAGATGGGAATATCGCGACAGCCATTGGCATAGCCCTTGACAGCAGCGGAGTCACAGTCGCCGTGATTGGCGACCAAGCAACTCTGCATGACTTAAACTCCTTGGGTCTTCTCAAGCAAGTGAGTGCGGAAAAGCATCCCTTGAAGTTAGTGATAATAAACAACGGAGGCGGGAAGATCTTTGAAAAACTGGGGCACACTTCGCGCACCAAAAACAAGAACTTGTTTATCGGATTGAAAATGGAGGATTTTTCCGACGCGAGCCGATTGTTTGGTTTGGATTATTACTCCGCCACGAATGTGGGAACAGCTCGTGATATATTATCGACCCAACTGCACTCTCCCAAGCACGTAGTAATTGAATTGCGAACAGCGGAGTGAGAGGGACTTGGCATGGGCTGTGCAGCTAGCAGATATGACTGAATGGCTCATTTTTTTGACGTTCTTTGGTGCCATTATTTTTTTTCTCATAGCACTTCATACTGTTACTACAGGAGGAGATGATGCGGTCAAACGCCGCCTAGCCCAACTTAAGCGAGAGTCGGATAAAAACGCGCCTTTGCCCGAATGGGCCAAGGCAATCCACAAAGAAGAACTCAAACACCGTGTGGATTTCAAACAACTTATAGGCAAGGTGACGGGCATCTCCTTTTTGGAGAGAATCGAGCGCTCACTCGCACAAAGCGATGTACCCATGAGGGCTTCCGAGTGGATTTTGTTGAGGTTGATTTTGGTAGTGGCTCCTTTTGCAGTAACTGTTTTTATCTTTGATCAACTGCTCATGGGGGTGGTTTTTGCGACTGCGGGATTATTGCTTCCTGGGATGTTTTTGAATATGCGACGAAAGTCCCGAATCAATTTGTTTAATATCCAATTGGCAGAATTTCTGACTTTGCTTGTGAATGCCTTAAGGTCAGGACAATCCTTCCTGCAAGGGATCGACCATGCATCTCGGGAGTCACCCGAACCCATCAAGAGTGAATTTGCTCTGCTGCTGCAGGAGACGAATCTCGGGCTGCCGATTGAGACGGCATTCGAAAATCTTGCGCACCGTGTGCCTAGCAAGGATTTGGAGATAACAACGACCGCATTCATTATCCAAAAAAGCGTAGGTGGCAACCTCGCGGAGGTGATGGAAAAAGTGGCTGAGACCATTCGCGAACGTGTGAAGTTGCAAGGGCAGATCCGTGTGCTTACTGCCCAGGGCATACTTTCTGGTACGCTGGTGGGAGCACTCCCATTTGTGTTGGGAATCGTGCTCTACGGGATGAATCCTGGATACATATCGATGCTTTGGACGACGGAGACAGGTCGCTTCCTACTCTTGGGTGCGATTGTGTTGCAGATACTCGGTGCTGTTTCGATTAAGAAGATCGTTACGATTGACATTTGATAAAATTTCACCGCAAGGAGTGTGTCTCAACATTCTCTCACAACCCGGTGGAACTTGACAAAACAGGTGACAGAAAGAATGATTAGCCTTTGTTTGCCCGATGGTGTAGTGGTAGCACAGAAGCCTTTGGAGCTTTTAGGCATGGTTCGAGTCCATGTCGGGCAGCCATTCTATAGTTAAGCAGGCTTTCTCTCAGAGTAGTTACCTATACCAAAGCAAAGCAGCTTGAGGAATTAGCTCTGCGAGGCAGTGTTCTAATTATGCAGAAAACTTTGTGTGATTGGAATAAAAACGAAATTGATGAGAAACGAGATGAACTGCTGGAGTTGGTGAACCCGCCTCGATTTTTTTGCCGGAAATGCGCTCGTGTGGCTGCTTTCCCAGACTTGCTTTGCAAGCCACGGGCATTTGGGAGATTGCCTGGCAAGGTTGGCAAGACCAAGATAATATGATTGAAGATGTTTAATAAGGTAATACGCACGTGTCTTAGCGCATCAGTACTACTCAGTGCGAACTTGATGTGTTTTGGATTGGAATCAGGAGAATTGGAATTTGCACGTCGAGCGGTATTGCTGGGCTTTTACGAAGATGCACTTAAACGCCTAGCAGATATTCAAGGGGAGCCGGAAGTTGAGTCGTTACGCGATATCTTGCGTGCGCGCGCTTTGTTGGGGCAGGGCCGGCCTTTGGAAGCAGAGGAAGTCATTAGCGCGGTACGCTTCAACGACGTGAATTCCGCGGATCGAAATGTGTTGTTTGATGTTGCGAGGTTGCTTCTTGAGAATGGAATGGCTGATACAGCCGCGAGAATTTTCGATGGTTTATTGGCTTTGTGTGATACTGATTGCCCAGACGAGCTTTTGTTGTGCGCTGTATTGGCAAAGGGTGCTTCAAACCAGAGTATTTTGAGGGATGGTCTTTCCAGTCTTCGGCAAAGTCTTCGTAGTGAAAATGCTATAGAATGGCTCGAGTTGATAATGTTTGAGACTGCCGAAAGTACAGAACAGTCAGAAATCATACCAAGGATACGGCAAATATCTGCTGCGGGCTCTCCGGAAAATCGCACACTGGCGCGTCTGCTGCTGCTGGGAGCTTCGGCTCCTTTTGTTTTGTCAGACGATGAGCAGACTTGGGTATCGAGTCTATTGAAAGATATAACGCAACCAAGATCAGTAAGGCTGCGGGCGGCAAGCCTCTTATCGCGGCATGAATTTAACCAAGGAAGATTAGCTGAGGCATTCGAGATGGCACTGTCTGGACTGCGGCTATCTCTGTCTCCTGCGGAGGTTAGGGAATTTGGCAAGTTGGCTTGGTCATGTATTCAGGCTCCTGAGAGTTCTGTCTCGCAAGAAGCGTTTCGAGCGGAGAAGATATTTCCCGAACAAAGGCCAGATCTGCGGTTGGCGCTGGAGCAAGTTATCTGGGAAGATCAGTTAACAAGGAGGGATGTGAGGGGTGCGGCGCGTCGAATAGTCGCGGCGGCAACGGTGGTTAAATCGCAAGAGTTAAAGGAGACGTTTTTACTTAATGCGCTATTAAGCATCTTGGGAGACTTGGAAGCCGCCGAGGAGATATCGCGTTTGTGCCGTGAGCGTGCGCAAGCAGAGCCGCTTTGGTATTTCTGGGATGTCAGCTTGCACTTTCTCAATGGACAGGAGATTGATACGGAACTGGCTTCAAAGTTAGGGCAGTATCTTGCTGACGCTAGTTTTCCTCTGTTACGAGCTGCGATTAAGATTTCAGGAGGGGGTGCAGTTGCGGAAGAGGCGATGCTTGAAAATTTGCCAGAGGGGCCTGGGTTGTTGCTATTGCGTTTGCTGGTTGCAGTTCAGGCTGCCCGTGTGGGTGACAAGGATAAAGTTCGGCAGTTTTATCAAGAGCATTTTTCCAGTAACATCAGGGTCTTATACACTTTAGTTAAAGAGGCACTTCTATTTGGACACATCGCACTGGCTTCAGAAATTTTGTCGGCTGAGGAAGATTCACAACGGGGTGATCTTTGGAGTTATCTTCATGCGGAAGTGGAGCTCGCCTCGGGTCCTTCGGCGACCAATCAGATTTTGAGGACTTTTGAGCGGTTGGCGTCTGATTCCGATGAAGTCAGCGTTCGCATGCAATCCCGTTGGAGACTAGCTGAGTTGCACTGGAATGAGGGTCGCTATACAGCAGCTCTGGAGAACTGGCGACTTCTTATCAACGAGAAGCCCTCCAAAAGAATCGCCGCACTGTCTAAATTTTATTCGGCACTCGCGCTTCAACGGTTGAGCCTTCTAGCAGAGTCTCAGCGATATCTCAGCGAGATTTTGTCTATTTATGCAAACGAAGTGTCACCTGAATTTCTGTGCATCGCACGTGTGGAACTTGCGCGTATTCTCTCCGGCAAGGATGATCCAAAGGAAAGGCAGCAGGCGTCAGAAATTTTGCGTTCTTTGTGGATGGACCAGCAGTTGTGTTCAGCCGCTTCGCGCCTGACTGCTGTGCTACTTATTGTAGAACACGGCTTTGGTACTGATGAAGAACTTCTGCAGATGTTAAAAGACGCTTTGGCCATATCAAAAGTACCCGCAGACTTATCTCAGAGAGCTTTGATTCAAGCGGGCCTTCTTCAGAACAAGATGGGGAGATCCGCAGATGCCGAAAAAAGTTTTTTGGATGTTATCTACAGACGCTTCCCTGGCGCCGATCAGTTAGGCGTAGGCGGGGAGCTTTATTGGTTTGGCCGAGCTGTACTGGAGGCGGGAGGTCTCATGGAGAGGCGCCAGGCATGGTCTGAAGCAGTCTCGCTCTACAGGTTGGCAGAGCAAACAATACTACCAGAGAGTGAATTCTGGAGGCAGCGCAGACAAAGGATAGAGCGCGAACATCTGATATTTAATTAATAAGACTTGTTATATTTTTGTGGAGATCCCGTTCACAGTCATTTGGTTGACTGGATTGTGAGCATCAATTGATACTGTGAACCGAAGTTTAGGATTTTTAGAAAATAAGTCAGAAAAACCAACCTACTCGTCCAAGGCTAACTTTAGTAGCGCCTCATTCAATGATGGTCATTTTTATAATTGGATCGCCGACACGAATTTTGTCTACGATATCCATACCGTTACCTACCACCTTACCAAAGACAGTGTATTGCATATCCAAGTGAGGCGCGTCTTTAAGTACGATGTAAAACTGGCTGTTAAAAGAGTTGGGATCGCTTGTACGTGCGGCTGCTAGCGCTCCGCGTGTATTCCGAATGCCCTCCTTGACTTCCAAAGGGACATTTGGATAGTCAGAACCGCCCGAGCCTACACCGGGTTGATCAAGCCCCTTTTTTGTTTTGGGGTCACCCACTTGGGCTACGAAGTTAGGAACGACACGGTGAAACAGAATCCCATCATAAAAGCCTTCACGGGTTAGAGTGAGGATGCGTTCGACGTGTTTGGGAGCAGCTTCTGGAAAAAGTTCCAGAGTGATTTTTCCGTGCGGTGTAGTCATTTCGATCATTGGAGGGGAGCTTTCGTTTTTTGGGGCTGATGTTTCAATTTGAGTATCAAGCTCAGCGATTATGGCAGCGGGGATAATAATGCAAGCCACTACTGGATAAATGAATTTGTACATAGCCTTTAAAATCCTAAATAGAGATATGACTGTCAAGTCATTGCAGGTTCGGCATGTTTTAAAGATGGTAAACACTGCCTTGCAGACTACTGCTAGCTATCGGATCGACCATCTTAACACCAGAACTCTTTTCAGATGACCTCAATTAAAACTTGCGATAAGACTTTCTAAATCAAATGATAAAAATACTTTATTAGCTCAAAAAGGCTAGTTCTTCAGAAAGCTTAGCTAAAACTCTACTTACACTCTGCCGGTAGTTGCCCGATATATGTACGCCGCAGATCGAATTTTAAAAAAACAGCAATTTAAAAATAGACCCACACGCTATTCACTAAAGTCTGTACGTTACACAACAAGTCGTCGTCAGCTTTAATTTTTATTGAAAAAAAACGTTAATCTAAGCTAAATCCTAAAAGTAATTCATAATCATTACACCATACCAGACCTTCTGGCAATCACATCATTAACCCCTCACTCAAAAAAGATCAAAATCACGCCAGCTAAAATCACGCCCGCTACTTACCGCAATTACGGCTCTTTTGCTGTTGGCTCTTGCTTCAGCACCAACGTTTGCGGACAGCCTCCCCAAATTACGCCTCCGCAGTAATCTCTCCAGCATTAATGACTGGGAAGATAAGCTACCTACCCAAAACCTTATGCGCGGCGCTCGGATGTGGACCAGTTTCTACGGCGAAGGCCCTAGCGATTGGGACATTAAAAAAAGAGACCTCTTCAAATTTCGTAGCCACGGTTACCCTGAGCGCGTGCCTGTCAACGACGAGACTGAGCGCTCCGTCATTCTCCGAGCAATTATTCCCAACCACCGCCCTGGCACCTACACTATCCGTTGGGATGGCGAAGGGGAGTTAGCAGCTGACCTAGGTGCCCGCTTCACCCCAACGGGTTCCAATGATGGCGAGATCGAAATACGCGAAAACTCTTGGCTATGCCGTCCTTATCATGCGCCGTGCCGAAGAGCGCAACCCGATACGCAACATCACTATCTTACCTCCAGGTATTGACCCCAAGCAGTCCAAAGAAAACCCTCACACCCCAGAGTTCCTTGCTTACGTCGAGCACTTCGACACCCTCCGATTTATGGATTGGATGAGTACGAACGACTCCCGTCTTCAAAAATGGGCTGATCGCAAACCTGCAGAATTCTACACTTGGAGCTCTGGAGGCGTACCCAATGAGCATATCTCTTTTACCCAGTGAGCATATCTCTTTGCCCGTACCTTTAAAATCTGGCATGAAGAATTCGGCGACCAGAAGAGCCGGATCATCCGTGTGATTGCTGTCCAGCAATCTTGGCCGGATACGGCACGCCGTACCGCCCGATATGTAGTGCAACATAGCGGAGGCGCCGAAGCAATCTCCCCTACCGGATACTTCGGCCCTGACAAAGAGGTTTACGAACGCTGGGAGGCCGCCGGAGCGGATCTTACAGCCGAGCAAGTGATGTTCGACGTCATGGGGAACCTAAAGGACAAAGCAGCCAATTTTTCCAGCCAGATCCGCCAAATTGCCGATGAATTTAATCTCCGGTTTATCGTTTACGAGGGCGGCCAACACATCCAGCCTCGCAATCAGCAAGAGACCCCTTACACGCCAGCTCTCCGTGAAGCCCAATTCAGCCAGCAAATGTACGGTGCCTACATCGAACTCTTCCGCCAGCACGAAGCACTCAATTGCGAACTCTTTTGTATCTTTAGCAGCGCTAGCCAGCAAGGCATGCGCTGGGGCTCATAGGGCCACGTCGAGTTCTACGGGCAATCTCCCGATCAGATGCCCAAATTCCGCGCAGTGCTCGACTGCCTGAAAAAGTAATCTGCATCTGATGCCGAGTTGCAAGTTCCTTGGCACTGCTTGAGACGGAGGAAGTTTTTACTCTTGCCTTTTTCGTGCAACTCATTAAGGATTAACTGCTAAATATGGAAAATCTCACCAAACGTGACATTGTTGTCTCTATCTCCAAAGAAACTGGTCTCATTCAACAGGACGTGATGAAAGTCGTCCAAAAGACACTTGATTACATTGCCGACGCAGTTGTCGAAGGGCGCAACGTGGAGTTGCGCAACTTTGGTGTTTTTGAATTGCGCGTACGCAAACCACGTGTTGGCCGCAATCCCAACCGTCCAGAGGTTGACGTCCCCATCCCTGCACAGCCAGTCGTTAAATTCAAAGTTGGTAAAGAACTCAAAAAGCGTGTCACAGAAGCTTACAACCAAAGAAATAATGGCGTTTCATCTGAAAAATCGGCTCAAAACTCACACATTTTAGATGAAAGCAGCCAAAAATCTCACAATACTGCTGCTACTGCCAAGGCCTTCAACGCAGAGCTTTTCTAAGCCGCACGCCGACACTTTCTATCATGCCTGCACTGCCAGGATTTCGTGACTTTTTGCCCGATTACTGGACAAAACAAAAATATATTTTCCAAAAATTTCGCGAAAATGCCCAAAAATTTGGATTTGTAGAGTATGCCGGTCCAATCTTAGAGCCGCTGGAGCTTTACACAAAGAAATCTGGCGAGGAAATAGTTAATCAGTTGTATCATTTTCGTGATAAGGGCGAGCGTGACGTGGCTCTTCGGCCAGAGTTGACCCCCACTTTTGCCCGCTTAGTCGCTGAGCATCAAAGACATTACAAAAAGCCCTTAAAATGGTTTTCAATTCCCCAACTTTTTCGTTATGAAAGGCAACAAAAAGGGCGCTTGCGCGAGCATTTTCAGTTTAATGCTGACATTGTGGGTCTGAGTAATCCAGCAGCAGATGCTGAGCTCATTGCGCTCGTAATTAGGACACTTCGCAGTTTTGGGCTGGGTAAAGAGGATTTTACTATTCGTCTTTCGCACCGAGGAATTTGGCTCGATTTTCTTAAAAAAATCGATATTTTACCCGAAAATTTCCTTAAAATACTGGGAATTATTGATAAAATTGAAAGAAATTCGCCTGAAAAGACACAAAATCTATTACTGGAAGCCGGTTTAACCGAAAAACAGATTAAAAATTTGCTAGATCTGCTCAAAATCACTGAATTTTCGTCGTTGCCTGCCTCAGAATTTAGCAATTATTTGACAGAAATAACCTTTGACCTCGATGCTCTTGGCTGCGAAGGTTTCTACCGGCTGGATCTTCGGATTGTGCGTGGTCTTGCTTACTATACAGGTGCAGTATTTGAGGCATTTGCGCTTGATAAACAAGGTCTCACGACCGGACGTGCTATTGCTGGAGGTGGGCGGTATGACGATTTGGTGCAAAACTTGATGGGCTTAGACTTGCCAGCTGCAGGTTTTGGGATGGGAGATGTGGTTTTAGGTGATATTCTGCAAGAAAAAGGGCTTTTTCCAACGAATTTTGTTAAAAAATCACTTTTTCTGTGTTGGAATAGCCCGGAAATGCGAAAATTAGCCCTTAAATTGGCAATGGATATTCGTGTGCAGACGGGATGTTTTGTGCTCTACTCTTTGCGAGAGCTCAGCTTATCAAAACAACTTCAACATGCTGCAGAACAAGGCGCTGCGGCTGCGCTCATTTTGCAGTCCGAGGCTCTTGCGGTGTTTAAGTGGTTGGAGGTTCCTGATGGTCGAATTGGTGAAGAAACTGTTCAAATTGAGAATATTTGCGAATATTTAAACAGTCATATTTTACTGGCAGGTAATAAATTTTTGCTTTAAAGTAAAAAAAATATCACTCTGCCTGTATTATGGAAAAAATTCTCCTTGTTAATCCGTCTTCAGAAACTTTGCGCTTCGTGGAGGCAAACTTTCAAGGTCCAAAGTGCCAGTTGTTAGTTCACCGCAAGCTGGAAGGTGTACTAAACAAGCTGGAGGATACTAAATGTGATTTGGGATTGATCGAAATCGGGCGAGATACACCTACCGGGCTGGCGATGTTGCAGGCTTTGAAGAATTTGCTGCCGCAGACGGCGGTGGTGGTGTTTACATCGGTCAAAAGCCCAGAGGTGGCCATCGAGGTGATGAAACTTGGGGCTTACGATATTGTGCACGTGCCGTTTGAGGAGAAGCATGCGCGGTTTGTAATCCAGGATGCGTTGCAAACAGTGCGCAGCATCAAGTCTCTAAAGATGGGTCTTAATCCTGTGGGAGATTTTGAGCCGGAAGCGATCATTGGTTCCACCCCGGAGATGATGGCTATTTTTAAAGTCATCGGGCAGGTGGCTCCAAGCAATGCCAATGTCCTGATTACTGGAGAGAGTGGCACTGGTAAGGAGTTAATCGCCCGCGCGATTTACCGACATAGTCTGCGCAAAGCGGGGCCTTACATGGCTGTGAACTGTGCGGCAATCCCGGAAGCGTTGTTGGAGAGTGAGTTGTTCGGGCACGAGCGCGGGGCTTTTACGGGAGCAACTCACAGCCGTGTAGGAAAGTTTGAGTATTGTGACGAAGGCACACTTTTTTTGGATGAGGTTGGGGATATTCCGCTTGCCGTTCAGGCCAAGCTGTTGCGGGTACTGCAGGATGGGGAGTTTTGTCGCGTAGGATCAAACGTACCGATTCGGGTAAACGTACGAGTGATCGCCGCAACGAATCGTAACCTGGAAAGTGATATTCGCGGCGGCCGTTTTCGAGAAGACCTTTACTACCGGCTGAATGTGGTACGAATCGAGGTGCCAAGCCTGCGAGAGCGGCGTGCAGACATACCGGAAATGGCTGTTGCGATCCTGCGCAAGATCGCATCCAAGGAGGATATTGGGGTCTATTCAATTTCAGAAGAGGCGATGACAATCTTGAAGAATTATTCCTGGCCGGGAAATGTGCGCGAGTTGGAGAACTGCCTGCACCGAGCGGCAGTTCTAGCCACAGGTGATACCATCTTGCCCCATCACCTGCCACAGGCAGTACTGGGCCTGAGCCGCCATCCCCGAGAGGAAGGGGAGAAAATGCCTGCGGAAGTGGAGCGGGCCTTTGAGACGATTCTGAATCACCACCGTGCGAATCCCAACGTGCCGCTGCTGGATTACCTAGAGCGGGAGTGCCTGCTGCGTGTGCTTCAGGAGGAGAAAGGTAACCAGGTGCAGGCTTCTCGACGTCTGGGCATGGCTCGAGCTACACTACGCAAGCGGATTTCTGAATTGGGAATTACCACCGCAGAGGACTGACGCGGATTGACCTAGGCAAGCATGAAGCACAGCATGTGAGCACATGAATCGGATTTTGCGATGTATATTAACTCAGATACTTTTTGGAGCGATTTGCGGTTCGGTGTGTGCGAGTGTGCACACACTGCAGCCAGTCACCGGGGATAAGTTGGAATTTGATATTTTTTCGCCTTATCCAGCGCTTCCTGAAATTGGCCACATGCCCATCCGGGTCGCAGTCACCAATAAATTACCCGCTCAGGTGTCTCACAAAGTTGAGTTTGTTTCTTACAGTGGCTCGGTGAATCAAGATCGGGCTTCTTTGAGTTTTTCTCGGATGATAAATACGGAGGCCAAGGGCCGAACGGTGACCTCTCTGTCTGTGCCGCAAATGGTGACCGAGGGTTATTATTGGAACTTGGTCTGCAATGTCAATGGTCCGCAGATTTTGAGAAATTCGACCAGCAGTGTTTCTTCAGGTTTTGGATCGAGCGGGCGTTATACACTTTTAAGTGTTCCTTTGCATACATTGACATGGACGCCACTGTCGAATTACGTAAGCAGCGGAGGCCGACGTGCTGCAAGTGGTGTTGTTCCTGGAAAACTTTCTGGTGGACAGATTGATGCTGCCCAGCTCCCGACGGATTGGTTGGCGTACAGCGGGGTAAGCGGGCTGTGGATGACGACGCAGGAGTATAGCGTGCTGCGTGATGGAGTACGCCAGGCGCTCCTGCTCGGAGTAGCGCAGGGTATGACGCTGCGTTTATTCACTGAGGATGAAGGTTTGTTGCCGCCACTGCCGCCAAATGTAGTCTCAGATGAGAAGAATTCGTGGAGGTACGGGTACGGTAGGATCACCTTACATGAGTGGGACGGGAAATCTGTGGAAACGGAAAAAGCCGAGGCACTGTGGCTCGATCAGCCTGTGCGAAGTTGGGAAATCGTCGCAAACAGCGACGCCGTGAGTAGATGGGACTTGCCCAACAAGGTGTCTGAGCCTCGCTTGAATCTGCTTATTTTTTTAGTGTTTGTGATTTTATTTGGGGCAATTGTGGGGCCGGTGAACTTGTTTTGGTTTGCGCCAGAGGGTCGTCGTGCGAGAATCTTTTGGACGACGCCTTTGATCAGTGCTTTGGCGAGTTTGTTGCTGATAGTTTTTGTGATTTTATCCGAGGGCGTAGGCGGCACTGGAGTGCGACACCTCAATGTGCTGCTGCTGCCTGGGCAGAATTCTGCGCTGGTGCACCAAGAGCAGTTGTGCCGTACGGGGCTGTTACTTTCTCGAGACTTTACGCTGCCAGGGGATGTTTGGATGCATGCCTTAGAGACGAAGGGAGTATCCAAGCGAACTGGGGGCATCCTCAGGATTGAGGGGGAAAATTATTCTGGTGACTGGTTTGAGAGCCGTTCCCGGCAGGGGCATCTGTTAACTTATGTGCGGCCCCAGCGTGAGAGAGTGGATCTGATGAGCGAACGTGGGCCAGGTGGATCGCCGGTGATTCTCTCTTCGCTGTCGGTGAATTTGGATTATTTGCTTTATGTCGATGAAGATGGGCGACGTTGGAGCGCGCGCAATGTGAACACAGGCTCGCGTGTGGTGCTACAACCCGCGGATCTCTCCGACGGTGCACGAGAGCTGAATACTTCAAAGAGCACTAGCCAGCAGGCAGTGCAGCCAAGTCGCAATGTAAGATCACCTCGCGTGGAGGTGTCGCCTCCTGCTGGATTTTCCAGAGTTACTGAAAGTACTGAAGCACGCGCTAAAAATACCTTCGAGGAAGTAGAAGCCCCGCTTCAGAGCGAAGAGGATCTTACGAGTTTTTTACAAAATCGCCCGCGGGTGATGACTGAGAAGTTTAACAAAATAAGTGATCGTCGAGGTTGGTTTTATGCATTGAGCAGCAATGCTGAAAACTTGGCTTTACCGACATTACGTGCGATCCGCTGGAGCAAGACCACCGCGCTGGTTCTCGGGCCGGTAGTGAGTGAACTTTGAAAACATCACGTATTTCCGACCAGAGGTGTATTTCGATCCGGTGTTTCAGAAGAGCGGGTGCGGTTGCTTAGCGTTGAATCTGTGCTCTGATCTGGAGAGGGTTTGTTAGCAGCCCAGGAATATGACGGTGGCTCGCTGGAGTTGAGCGGAGCGCTGGAGGCAAAGACGGGTGGTGCCACCAGCCCCATTGAGACAATTAGTTTTGTGCCTTCTTCTACTGACATGTCGCTAATTTCCAGTTCTTCATAGGGAAGTGCCACGACGAATCCTGTCAGAGGATTAGGTGCGGTGGGCAGGAAGATCAACGCAGCTCGGTTCCCGTTTGCTAAAGTCACTGTGTTAGTAACGAAGCCGATGAGTTTGCCCCGCATAGCAGGGTAGTTGACGAGAGCGACTTTGGAAAAGGACATACGATCTTTGCGCCCGATGAGCTGCACGGCTTCGATGACCTGTTTGATTGCGTTGTAAAGGGTAGAAATGACCGGGATGCGCCCCATGAGCCCGTCGAGCCAGTTGAGTACGCTTTTGCCGACCACATTGCTGAAGATCACCCCCAGCAATACAAGCACGATGATGGTAAGGATGAAGCCTGCGCCAAAAATGGTGTATTGGGCTTGCACGACTTCAAACTCACGTGTCGTAGGATTAAAGATGGTGGTGGCCGGTGTAATTTCGATAAGCAAGAACCCCGGGATCCATTCCTGGTTGGCAGTCGCGAAGGTTCTGACTACGGGGGCAAACCGTCCGTCAATAAAGTTGAAGATGGTGATGACAACCCAGATGGTGGCGACGAGTGGAAGTGCAACGACCAGGCCAGTGACTAATTTGTTGCGTGTCCAGGCTGCCACATCGCCCGAGCTTTTTCCGATTTTTTCCCAGTCGATGCGTTTCAATGCACCCGTGATTTTACTGGCGATCAGACCGGGATCAAATTTGGGTTTTTGCGGTTCTGACATGATTTGGACAATCAAGCCAAGGTCATTCGTACATCAAGGGAATTTTACCTTTAAAAAAGATGTTTTTTTACTGCAGGTTCCCTTGTCATGACGCACTATAGGCTGGAGTCGCACTCACCTACTTGAGATGGAGATCGAGGCGTGTGGAGGTGAAAATCTTTTTAGGAGGATTTTTGAAAATCATTCTTGAACCACAAGATGTAGTACTTAACGTAAAGATGTTACTGAGAAGGTACAACTTATTGTATGAAATGTCCAAAATGCGGCTCCCTCGATGACAAAGTCATTGACTCGCGCATTTTGAAGGAAGGCACCGCAATCCGGCGCAGGCGTGAGTGTCTCTCATGCGGCCATCGATTTACGACGTACGAAAACATCGAAACGGAAGAGGTGCGTGTGGTAAAGTCCGATGGGAGGTACGAGCCGTTTAACCCGGAAAAAATTCTCAACGGGATGCTCAGGGCGTGTCACAAGAGACCTGTCTCCCGTGAAAAAATCCAGACAGCCCATGCGGCGATCCTTGCGGATTTGGAGAAGGAATTTGGCGCAGAGATTCCAACACGTGTGATTGGAGAGCGTGTGATGGAAGCGCTGCGCAAGCTAGATGAAGTGGCGTACGTGCGCTTCGCGTCAGTTTATCGCCGCTTTGAAGATATTGGAGCCTTTGAGATGGAAGTAAAAAACGTAAGGAATGCAAGGAGGCGAGAATGATACTGTTGGACGATTGCCTTCCGCTGGTGCGCTGCGGCAAGCAGGCCGTAGAGATGGATGAACGCTGGATCACGGAATCGCTTTTTGAGGCGGCCGCTCAGACGGGGCGTTCGCGCTGGTGGGCGGAGCAGGTGACGAGCGGGCTGCTGCTCTTCTTTCAGCACGATGTGCGCGAGCAGGAAGTGGATGTGTCTTATCTTGAAGATTCAATCAGAATCATCCTTGAGAAAGTCAATGCGAAGGATGTGATGCCACATTTTCATCTACTGCCTCCGCGGGCTGTACTATGTTTGGAGGAACTAGCGATGTCTTTGGGCAATTGCCCAACAGAGTTGCATTTTTTTAAGAAGCTACGCAACGAAGTCGGCGAGCGTATAAGTGATGGTGTAAGATCGCTGCACTTTTGTGGATTGCGGCCGTGTGTGAAGCATTTGCTGGGCACACGCGACTGGCGTAGAAGCTGTGAGCTGCTTAGTAGCGAGATCGTGCAGGTTGTAACAAGCGACTGCTTCAGGTTGCACAGAGGTGCGGGGCGTTTGGACTTGATAATTTCCTCATAAGCGAAGTTTCAATTTGCAGAGGACGATTATCTAGCGCAGAGTGGTCAACTAGAAGTTGAGTAATCATCAGCCTCATATTAATATTCACGAGGTAAAAATGCACAGGGCTGCTGGAGGAGGGAACAGCAAAATTGTTGATAATCTACCACGTGTTGGCTATTTGTTGAAATTCACCAGGAAGGGTGACAGAGTGGTCGATTGTGCACGCCTGGAAAGCGTGTGTGCTGAAAGGCACCGGGGGTTCGAATCCCCCCCCTTCCGATAAACGATAAGGGCAGGGTTTAAACAAGCGGTCGCTTATTTAGTACGTGCGGAAGTGAGCTTGGGCACTGGTGGACGGCTCAGTTCTGATTTTAATCCTGGAGGGCTTATTGTGCTCTCGGGAGTTGTTTTGATATCGTTTTTTCGCGTTTCTGATACGACTGAGTCTTTACGCGGAGGAGGTTGATCGGACGTGCGGGCGTCTGCAGGAGTGTTGGTGGATGAGCTTTCTGGTTGTGAGGGGGTGTTATTTGGATTTTCTGTTTTCGGATGATCTGCGGACTCTTGTTTGGGCGATTCTCCGGTTTTATTTGATTCAAGGTTGAGGAGTTCTAAGTTTTCTGCATTGAGATTGATATTGCTTTGATGTTCTAGGGCCTTGGACAAATAGTCTGCGACTTGTGTAGAAGCCAGAGAGTATTGTTCAGGTGTAAGTGCGGGTCGGCATCTGTCGAGCAAGTCCTGGATTGCTTTGAGTGTGTCTTTGCGAATTGAGAAGGCTTCTTCACTGAGGGTTTTGAGGGCAGATTTGGAGGGTTTATTAAAGATTGCAATTGCCAGTGCTTCCAAGCGACGGGCGATTTGAAGAAGCGATTCTCGCTGTGCTTCGACGATATTTTCCGCGCTGATGTTATTTTCTAAACGGAACATAGCGAGGAAAGGGTTTTTGCGGCTGTTGGATGACACAGTGTAATATTCCTGAAAAAGCTTCACTTAGTCAACCGCTGTGAGTGGTGTTTTGCTGAGTTTTATCCCTGTAGTATGAGGCTGATTCAAGTTGGTTACTGTGTTATGAACTACGCCAATAGTGGAGCGCTGCATGTTGGCTGAGGCATTTTTTTGCTTTTTTTAAAATGTATGGAAAGGCAGTAGTGATGTTTTTGCTGAGTAGTGTGTTGTTAGAGAAAAATCGTTGGGACAATAAACTGCGTGATACTCCCGCACTACAGGCTAGCGAGTGGTGCGACAAAGCACAGGGCGCTGGATTCGATGGTTGGGAGCTGTGGGAAAATCACTGGTGCAAAGCGCCTCTTAACGAGCGTCTGGCCATCGCGAAGTCCAGTTTCCCGGTAATTGTTTTTAATTCGTATTTGCTACCAGATAAGCAAATTCCCGAAGACAAACTCGAGGAATTGCAAGAGGCTTACGAATCGCTAGGATTTCGTGCAATGAAATTCAATGTAAGCGAACAAACCGGTCGGGAAGAACAGGCGCGCCTAGGCATATCTTTGCTGGCATAACTACTACCAGGTGTTGCTCTTCGCTGCGAGTGTCACCCGGGCACGTGGCTTGAGAGGCCAAGGTCAGCGGCAGAATTTTTTGAGACCGTGGATGCTCCTGTGGAGATAATTGTGCATGCCTTTGCAATATCTGAAGCAGATCTGCAACAGTGGTTTGAATATTTCGGACATAGAATTAAGGAGGTTCATGTGCAGTTTCGGGATCAGGCCAATCAGTGGGCCAGTGTGGCACAGCATCCGGAGCGGTCTTGCGCTGTGATTGAAAACCTCTCAAGGATGGGCTTCCGCGGCGACTTCACGCTGGAATTTACTGTTGGTACTAATCGGCCTGATGAATCTCAAGAACGACTGATGGAAGCAGCGGTTTCTGACCTAAAGTTTTTGCTTCGTCATGTGGTAATAAGCATGAGACTACAAAACATTATGCATCTTTTGCACCTGGCACTTGAAGAGCCTTCACCAAATATTTTTACAGAATATTTCAAGAAAGAACTGGCAAAATTTGGGTCACTGAAAGTTCTAAAAGACACAGGAAATCTTTCCGATGACTAGGTGATCGCCTTATGTTGCGATTGTGACGTACTGTTCACTGATTGGGGTATGCGGCCTATCCCTGCGGCACTGGTGCATGGCTTTGCCAGGCTAAGATACATCCTTCACATCACGGGAAGTATGCGAGGTATGATCCCACTGGGGATTATTCGTTCAGCTATTCCGGTTACGAACTGGGGTGATGCACCTGCAGGGCTGGTTGCAGAGTCCACACTGGCTCTTCTGCTTGCTTGCTTGAAAAACATTCGCCCACAAATTCAAAGTATTAGCCAAGGAGGATGGACGGAGTGGAGCTGGAAGCAAAGTCTAAGCACGCTCGATGGTCTAAGGCTTGGTATTTATGGGTTTGGTTTAATAGCTAAAAGATTCGCTCAAATTGTCGCACCGCTGGGTCCGGAAATTATAATTTACGATCCCATCGCAACGGATTTACCGGAACATGAAGGCGTGTCGGCTCTTTGGAAGAGTTGTTCAGCTCTTGCGAGGCAATCAGTATCCACACGCCGTTGAATGAGGTCACGAGAATGTCTGTTACGGCAAGACTTCTCGTTATGCTACCTGACCATGCTGTGATTGTAAACACAGCGCGTGGAGCGGTGATTGATGAAGACGCACTGACACGAGAGCTTCAATCCGGTAGATTGCGAGCTGGTTTGGATGTGCTGGTGCATGAGGGGGATAAATTCCCCAAGGATCATCCCTTGCCTAGGCTTTCGAATGTGATAATTACTGCGCATCAGGCGGAAGTAGTATCATGGCCTCTTGATCTTAATGCTCTGCGGCCGTATCATCATAACGCATTAGACAATCTGGCCCGCTTTAGCAGTGGACAGGACTTAAAGTTTCGCATCGATGAGAAACGTTATCAGGAGATGACGTGAGATAGGCGCGAAACGTGGTTTTAACGTACTGCAAAGCTGTGGTTAAGGATGTGAAGAATTCTCCTCATCGACCAGATCGCCGCAACGAATCATGAAGGACTCAATTCTCGTGGCTCGTCCTGTAGATTCGTCGATACCAATTGCCGCGCCACAACAGCGAAGGTCTTTACGGCTGATGTGCCATTTGCCTGGTAGGAGCGTTTTATAGCGCTCGACCACGCTTTGAATATCACGACCAATTACAGAGTGGTAAGGACCGCACATCCCCGCGTCTGTTTGATAGGCGGTACCCTGAGGAAGGATTTCTGCATCGGCTGTAGGGATGTGCGTGTGAGTGCCTATGACTGCGGAGACAAGCCCGTCAACGGCATGGCCAAAGGCAACTTTTTCCGAAGTAGCTTCGGCGTGAAAATCTACGAGAATGCATCGGGTTTCTTTTGTGATTTCTTGGATGATGGGGGTGATGTGGGTGAAGGGGTTTTCAAGCTCCATACGCATGAACGTGCGGCCTTGGGCACAAACAACTGCGAGTTTTTTACCGTTGCCTACTACGACTGCATACCCACGGCCGGGTGTCGGACCAGGATAGTTAAATGGCCGGAGTAGTCGCGGCTCCGTTTCGAAGAAAGGGATAATTTCTTTTTGATCCCAGACGTGGTCACCAAGTGTGATTACGTCCACACCATATCTCATAAGCTCAATTGCCAGCCTGGGGGTGATGCCGTTGCCTCCCGCGCAGTTTTCCCCGTTGACCACGACGAAGTCGGGGTGAAAACGTTCACGAAGGATGGGCAATGCACGCTTGAGGGCATGGCGTCCAGCTTCGCCTACGACATCCCCAACAAAGACAACTGTCATAGTGTTGGTGTTGTCTCGTTTGGAGTGAAATGTCAAAGCGTCTGTAAGAATCGTACCAACTGTTCGCGGCTTGGGCTTATGGCCTGGCGCACGTAAAAGCCACTTGTGGCCACGCCAAGTTGGAGGGATTGGGCCAAGTCGCAGCCAAGCAGCCGGGCGATGCTGAAGCCAGCGTTGAAGTGGTCACCAGCTCCGGTGGAGATTTTAGGTTGTTTTGTGTAGGGTCCTGCCACGCAGACGGCATCGTTTTCATCCGCTGCAACTGCATATTCGATGGGATGGATGACGGCACAATGGATGGCAAGCTTTTCACGGATCTTGTTAGCCAGCGAGGTGATCATCTTTTGACCTTTGCCTGTAGTGCTGATTCCAAGTGTCTGCGCGACTTGTAGGCCTTCGCTTTCGTTCATGCCTAATATTACGTCGCAGCTATCTTGGAATTTGGTGATTGTTTCCAAGGCGAGCTTGACGTCAGTAGCGGAGCGTTTTGCTGGGTCGCACAAATCAAAGAAAAGAAGTTTGCGAGCTTGTGTATTGCTTTTCTTCTCGGCTTTGTCGGTTTTTTTTGTGGGTTTGGGGAGGAGTTCGCTTTGAATCTTTTTCCAGAGTGCGGTCATATGGGGCAGCATGGTCCAGTTGACCATTCCGACGAAGCGAGCGCCTTCCCACATCTTTTTCCAAGCAGTGTCGCCGATTTTTTTCTTGATAGTTTCGTAGGAGACTTCTGCCACTGTTGCATGTTTACCAATCATGAGTTTACCATCGAGAAATTCGATGGCGTCTGTTTCCGCCGGGTTAGCAATTCCGTGTACAGTGCAGCGTTTGGCTAGTTCGTTGAAGATGGGGTGTGGCTTGGGGTGTCCGGTCATTCCAACGTAAGTTACTGGAACACCAAGTGAGGAAAGTGCAAAAGCCATGATGGGGCCGTTTCCTCCATGTCTTGTTCCCTGGGATACGATTTCAAGAGCTGCAGACTTGCCGGCGGCTTCTGTGGCGAGTTTACCCAGATTTTTGAGTGACTTCATGCGCTCAAACTCAGTGGCAGATTTTCTTTTTTCGACGGCGTGGTAGATGTTGTCTATAAATCCATCGAAGCCGACGAGAGCCGGTGTGCGTTGCAGAGCGGCACGCGAGCCGATGAGCTTTTCTGCGGTTTGTCTTGCAAGTCTGGCGGAGTTCACGATTTCTGGCATATTCGGCTACTTTCTAGTCTGGATAGAACAAGTGTTGGTAAAAGAACTCTGCTTTTACAGATAAGTCAAATCTTAGGCAAGCAAAATTCTCAGCTAAGGGCTTTGGCCTCGACTAACATTCTCTTTGCTCGTAAATGAGTTTCTGATGTGGCCTAAACGCGTAGCAGTCCTTGGTTCCACTGGCAGCATTGGAACCAGCACGATGAAAGTCGCCCGTGATTTGCCACACTTGGTACAAATCAAAACACTTGCAGCAGGGCGCAATGTCGAGTTGCTCGCTCGTCAGGCTGCTGAGTTCCGTCCGGCTTTAGCCGTTTGCTCTTGTGTGGAAGATCTTTTAGCACTGCGTGATAAATGTCCGTCGGACGTGGTCACGGACGCAGGGGATGAAGCGCTTATACGCGCGGCGACCCACCCGGAGGTGGATATCGTGCTAGTGGCTATAGTTGGAGTCGCTGGGCTAGCTCCGGCTCTTGCTGCAATTCGTTCTGGCAAAGACTTAGCTGTCGCCTCAAAGGAAATTCTCGTGCTCGCAGGCGAGATAGTCACTAGCGAAGCCCGGCGCCATGGTGTGAAGATCTTGCCTGTGGATTCCGAACACAACGCGATCTTTCAGTGTTTGGAGGGTGTTGCCCCTGAATTTGTAAAGCGGCTGATTCTTACTGCGTCAGGGGGGCCATTTCGGACGACTCCGATTTCGGAACTTCAGCGTGTAAGACCTGAGCAGGCACTCAAGCATCCCACATGGAGCATGGGCAAGAAGATCACTATAGATTCCGCCACGATGTTCAACAAGGCATTGGAAATGATCGAAGCTCGGTGGTTGTTTGACATACCCATCGCCAGCGTAGACGTCGTGGTTCATCCCCAGTCGATCGTTCACTCGATGGTCGAGATGGTCGATGGATCAGTACTGGCCCAATTGTCAGTGACAGATATGGCGTTTCCGATACAATATGCCTTGTGCTATCCTCGCCGTGTACCAAATACACTGCCGCCAATTGACTGGGCTAAGATCTCGTCGCTAACTTTTGAGCTGCCGGATGAAAAAAAATTTCCCGCTCTGCGACTTGCTCGCGAGGCTGGAGAGATTTGCGGTACGATGCCTGCCGTTTTGAATGCGTCCAACGAGGTAGCTGTCGAGGCTTTTTTGGCTGGCCGCATCCGTTTTCCCGAAATCTGGGCACTGGTCGAAGAAACCATGCAACAACACACACCGCAACAACACCCCACGTTAGAGGACTTGATTGCTGCAGATAATCAGGCGCGGGAAATGGCACGCCGATTTTGTGAAGGCAAGGCCATCATCTGAAGATAAATGCTCTAGCGGGCCGTGGGACGATTTCTGCACTGATAACTTCAATTTCAGGAGCAAAGCCCTCCTCCTCCACAAAGTTCAATACACCCTGTACCTGAAGCCAGCTTAAATCCGGATAACTAGGAACTCCAGATTTTCCAAATTTTAAACGAACCCCTACTGGGCTGGCGTCGGCAAGACAACAAGTAATGAATAATTGAAAAATGACCGGTCCCAATCCATTAGAGTCTTTGTTGGCAAACTGTCCAGTTAAAGACACAGTAGCCGTGCGGAACTCTTCCCTTTCGAGTGATGAGCGTGCAATCAACCAAGGGTCTAAAACACTCATGCGCAAGACACCGTTCTCAAGCACTAGCTGCGAGGGGGGGGCTTTTCGCTGCAACATCTGAGACGTCTGCAGATGACTTGACAGCCCCCTGTTTTCCAAAACGGCTAGGCTGTAGCCGTCACCGGAAAGAAATGGCACGGCCAGCAGTGGCAAACATGCACTAGCGATGCTGAGCCAATCAGCACCAGAGTAACTTCGGCTCAATCCGCCGCGCCTGAGTGAGCTATCTGTAATTATTTTTAAAAAACCCAACAGAATTAATATGATCCCTGCAACCAGGCAAAGAGGCTTGAAAAACGGGTGGACGAGTCCTTCTAAAATACCCTCGCTGGCGGATGCACAAAGAAGCGCACCCCAAGCTATGAGAAGCAGCACCTCCACAAACACAATAAAAATAATACTCCGCGGAATAAGCACTGCCAGGAAATCACCCAAAGCGGGACTGCCTCGGGCGATGTAAGAGTTCGATAACAGCGTAGAAAAAAACAACAACCAACGAAATGAAATTTAGCAACAGTGAAGCCCCATGCCAAAATCCAAAATCATTACGTGCTATGGCAACCTTCCGGGAATTTTCTTGCGCTGCAGCGTCGAACTGCTCGCCTGTTGATTCGACTTCTGACCTTGGAAATTCAGAAGCGCTGCGCATCACATCACGCAACTCTTCGATTTTAGGCATTAACCAGAGCTGGTTTATGATTATAAAGCTGATCACAACAAGCAAAATCGCGGATCGCAATAACTCTGAACTCCTCAGCTTTGCCAAGCCCTTCACAAGGTAAAAAAACGCGGTCGTACCGAGTAAAAAATACCCAGTACCCCAATACAGCGGAAAAAGCGCAATTTGTACCTCGCTGGCAAGGTTAGGAAATGCCCTGAAAAGCAGCGGGGCCTGCAGGAAGCTAAACCACGTGGCGATTGCTACCCAGCTAATGAGAAAAAACGTCCTGATCGCCCGTGCAAAATCCACAGCTAATACTCCAACGCAAAAAAGTGCTAATGTAAAGCATGAGCGACAGGCCGGCAATTATTTGAGAAAACGCACTGAACCATCAAAGAACAGATGAAGCCGCCCCTGCCCATGCACTGGTGCCACTGGTGTGGCGTTGCGCCATGGGGCTGCACGGACATCTGGATGTAGCTGATCGGCGTCACTCATCATCCAGTGCTCGGAGGGGCTGGATATGCTTGCGAGAGGCTGAGGCTTACCACCGAGAGCAGCCAACGAGCCCCAAGGATTTATTACACCGCTGTCTGTTCTTACAGCCATGTTCATCACGTAGGTACGATAAGTCTGCGGTCCTGATCCTTGCGGAATCATCCTCAGATAAGCTGGAGGAATCATGAGGTCGACGGGCATATATTCCCCACTAGGAATATCTAAGTATTCGGCTAGTTCGACAGCAAGCCGGCCGGAACGGCCTGGCTCATGATAGGGAATTTGTCCGGGCCATAGCGGACCTGGCAGTACTCCGCCACGATCCAGAGTCGCAGCAAAAATTAATTGACCCAACTGGCGCATGTTCGCAGTAGCTTGGGCCTTCATGGCTTGCAGGCTCACCTGAGAAATTAGAGATATGATGAGCACTGCCAAAACGCCTACCACAGCCAGTACCACTAATGCTTCGATCACGGTGAATGCGTCTTTGCTCCTCGTTTGCCGTATGCGCAGAAACCACATTTCAGCAGTATCACCCAGTTTATCTTGCCGTCAAAAAATTCCGGCTTGCCAATCATCCGCCGTTGCCTCCTTAGCTTCCAAGTGATAACCACCCCACATGCTCAAATTTTTCAAAGAAGAGGTGGATGAAATCATCGCCGAAAAAAAATGGGACGAGCTAAAACAAGCCCTGGCTGCTTGGCCTGAGCAGGAGATTGCAGAGCTGCTGCCCGAGCTTCCTCCTGATGAGCGTATTATAGTCTTCCGATTGCTGCCACACGATGTATCTAGTGAGGTCTTTACCTGCCTGGACGCAGCCCACCAAGCCGAGCTTGTTCAAGACTTTGCGGAGGAGGAAAACCGCCGTGTATTGGCCAACCTGACACCAGACGATCGGACCGCTCTCTTTGAAGAACTTCCCTCGAAATTCTCCCGTCGGCTCATCAACCTGCTGCCGGAGGAGCAACGTCAATCCGCACTCACGTTGCTTGGCTATCCCGAAGACAGCATTGGACGACTCATGACGCCAAATTACGTTGCTGTGCGCAAAAATTGGACGGTTGCCCAGGCACTGGAACACATCCGCAAGTACGGTCGCGACTCCGAGACGCTTTCAATGATCTACGTCATCGATGATAAGAAAAAATTGTTGGATGAAATTCGCTTGAGGAAAATCCTCTTGGCGGATCCCAACTCCACGATCGAATCGCTCATGGACAACGAAGTTTACTTCCTTCGTACAGATCAACACGAAAACGAAGCCATTGAGCTGTTTAAAAAGTACGACCTTTATGCCATGCCTGTTGTGGATTCTCACGGAGCACTGGTCGGCATGGTCACGGTGGACGACGTGCTTGATGTCGCAGAGCAAAAGACAACTGAGGAAATTCAAAAAAGCGCCGCAGTCGTGCCACTTTATGCTGCTTATCGCGATACGCATCCTGCAAAGTTATATCGCAGCCGTGTCGGATGGCTCCTGGCGCTTATCGTCGTTAATATCGTCTCTTCCTCCATCATTGCTTCTTACGAGGAAGTCCTGCAAAGCTTCATAGCACTGACATTTTTTATCCCACTGCTCATTGGCAGTGGAGGCAACGCCGGCTCGCAGGCCGTCACCCTCATCGTCCGCGCCCTTTCTACTTCCGATCTGAAAATGACTCAGTTCCCCAGCGCCTTTGCCAAGGAGATTATTGTCGGTGCGTTGCTTGGGGCTTCTATGGGAGTGGCCAGTTCGTTTCTGGGTTTTTTTAAGGCTGATTTGACCGTGGGCTTGATTGTTGGTCTAGCGATGTTCTGCATTATCCTCGTTGCCAACTTAATTGGCACCAGCATACCGTTCATACTCACCAAGGCCAAAGTGGATCCCGCAGTGGCCAGCAGCCCGCTCATTGCTACAATCGCAGACGCCGTAGGCCTGCTTATTTATTTTTTTATCGCGACACAAGTTCTCATGCTGACCGGTCATCACACCATGCAATAACACCCCGAATTACTGCTAACAATCCATGATACCTTCAGCTAATGCACAACCAATCACACAAGTAGTACTTCCCGGTAGAGAGAAGATTTCCTCTGGTAAAGTGCGGGAAATGTATGCCGACGGCTCCGATCACCTGCTCATGGTTGCCACGGATCGCATCTCGGCGTTCGACGTCATTATGCGGGAAGGTATACCCGACAAAGGAGCTACGCTTACAGCGCTTTCGCGTTTCTGGTTCCACAAAACACAGCATATCGTACCGAATCATCTGCAGGATGATGACAATGCCTTTGCTGAGGCACTCCCCGCCGAGTTGCGCAACCGGACACTTCGCGTGCTACGTGCGAAACCTCTGCCCATAGAATGCATCGTGCGCGGCTACTTGGCGGGTTCAGGATGGAAAGAATACCGTCAGTACGGCACGCTGGCTGGTGAGGTGCTGCCGACAGGGCTCCAGGAAAGCGAGCGCTTGCCTGCGCCCCGTTTCACACCTTCGACTAAGGCCAGGAGCGGCCACGACGTGAACATTACCCGCCAGCAGGCTGAAGAAATCCTTAGCCCGGACCTCCTGCAGCAAGTTGAGCAATTCTCCCTAGCCCTTTACCAGTTTGCCCACGAGCATGCGTGGGAACGCGGAATCATCCTTGCCGACACTAAATTCGAGTTTGGACTACGTGATGGAAAAATCTTTTTGATTGACGAAGCTTTCACCCCCGATTCCTCGCGCTACTGGCCGAGAGAAGGGTACCAACCCGGAAAGCCTCAGCCTAGCTTCGATAAACAATTCCTCCGCGACTACCTGGAGACTCTGGACTGGGACAAATCTCCGCCGCCACCTCCCCTCCCGCTGCACATTATCCAAGGCACCCGAGAGCGGTATCTCGAAGCTCTCCATCGTCTCACCGCATGACGCCAGCCCGATGATCGTGCTAGGAATAGAAACCTCTTGCGACGATACAGCCGCTGCCATCGTGCAGCATGACTCTACAGGCCTGCGAGTTTTAGCTGCCGCAAGAGCCACGCAAGATGACACCCATCGGCCTTACGGAGGCATAGTTCCAGAGCTCGCCACTCGCGACCACGTTAATCGCCTCCCGCACGCCGTGCGCGACTGCCTCCAACACGCGGCGCTGCGACCGGAGCAGCTCGACCTGGTAGCCGCTACCCGAGGACCGGGATTAAGTGTCGCTCTGCTCATAGGTCATACGTTTGGCAAAGTGTTGG
Organism: uncultured Verrucomicrobiae bacterium; assembly: GCA_938005615.1. Classification (GTDB taxonomy): domain Bacteria; phylum Verrucomicrobiota; class Verrucomicrobiia; order JADLBR01; family CALLMV01; genus CALLMV01. Next base: position 99,742 of record CALLMV010000014.1, on the reverse strand, counting down.
CTGCGGCTCTCGGCAAACCGTTTTTGGGTGTTAACCATCTGCGAGGTCACATCATTTCACCTTACCTTACGCCGCAGGGTGCCGCATGCTTGGGCCAACCTGCTGTGTGCCTGCTTGTCTCTGGTGGTCATACGCTGCTGGCGCGCTTGGATGCGCAGCTGCGCATCACACAGATCGGGGCTACACGTGACGACGCGGCAGGCGAAGCCTTCGATAAAGCTGCTCGCCTTCTCGGCTTGCCCCACCCCGGAGGTCCTCATCTGGCTGCAGCCGCCATGCAGGGACGACCGGACGCCTTTTCCTTTCCTCGTCCTATGCTCAATGAACCCGGACTTGATTTTTCTTTTTCCGGCCTCAAGACCGCATTACGCGTCACGCTTGAAAGACTTCGCTCCACATCTAGTGGCTTAAGTTCATCTGCCGCACAGCTCTCTGTAGCCGATTTAGCGGCCTCTTACCAGCAGGCTATTGTAGATACTCTTGTGGGGAAAACCAGACATGCCCTGCAGATCACAGGCGCTGCTATTTTAACGCTAGCCGGGGGTGTGGCTGCTAACACCTGCCTGCGTGCAGCACTCGCAGACATGTGTCAAAGCCTTGGCGTACAGTTCCTGCCGGCTGCACCGGAGCATTGCACGGATAATGCCGTGATGATTGCCGCTACAGGCGCCCTCCTGCACCAAGTTGGCCACACATCTACTCTAGAAGAGCAAGTGGAACCACGCCCGGGGTTGCACTAGATTTTAGCATTCCATACAACAGAAATTTAACCTAGCGAGTGAAAATAAAAAAGCCCGGCTTACGGAACCGGGCTTTTTTTCATCGACGAGAAATCAAAAAATGAGGCAGGGGCGCAGACTTAAGATGGGATTACCGAGATAGAGAGAACATGAACAATAACTCAAACCTGCAGTGCCCTGCCTCAAATGAACAAAGAACAACAACACTTAATTAAACTCACCGTTGAGAAGAAAGTTTCAAAAAAATTTTCTTTGTACTTCTTTGCAGAAGCTATTTTACCACAAGTGAAGCAAGTGCCATTCAGCGCTTTTTTAGAGCTTGGAAAATGTGACGATGCTTCCACAACGTCCACGACGTGCCTGCTAAGATGTAGCCCATACTACAGAGGAGAATTGTCTGTTGATCACCGAAGTGCAGATACGCTCCTAATATACCACCCATCGTGAATGATGCGCACAACATCGCCGGAACAGCGATCTTCCAGAGCGGAATGTCGTAGCCACGCAAGCGCATGCCGAGGTTCACACCGAGATCCGTAATGATTCCTGTGAGATGTGTGGTACGCAGAATCAGCCCGCGATAATGTGTGGCTAGTGCGTTTTGCAGGCCGCAAGCAAATGCGGCAAGCGCAATGCTGGCACTGGGGTAAACCGGCATGAAAAGGTGTGCCAGTAATAATAAAAATCCAATTCCCGTGATCGAACGCCCGTAGGGACGGGAAATATCCAAAGTCGGATGGTGAATGAGGATGCCAGAGAGGATTGCCCCGAGCAAAAAGCAGAGTGCGGCAACAATTACGCGTGTAAGTTCGGAATTTATCGCAGCAGTGTAGTGCGCTACGTCAATCGTAATACGTGAGATGTCGCCCGTCAGATGGCTTACGGAAGTTCCCGTATACAGCAAGAGGCCGGTGTTTGCGAAGGCTGCTCCGAAGGCCAGTCCACAGCCACCTAGGAGGATGATTTTGGGTTCTTGCTTAATAGCTTGCACTGTTTTTACTTTTTTGGGAGCCAAACGTCAATCCAGGCTCAAATATTTAAAAAACGGTAAAGTAAAAACAAGTGCTCGGTAAAGATTGCAAAATATAATCCGAACTTGTCTGATCTGGCAAGTAAGTCGGGTAAACGAAAACGCCTGCCGATGGGGCAGGCGTTTCTAAACCTTGTGATGAAAAAGAGCAGGTTAGCTGTGAGAAGCGACTTTGAGCATCCTTCTGCGGATTGTAACGCCCACAGCAAGTAAAAAGCCTGCGGCAAGCAACGCCACAGTGCCAGGTTCGGGGATTACGGTGGCTGTAAAGCTAAAATCGTCAATCCCTAGCCCGTGGTCGTTGCCAGGAGCATTAAGAATTTCCCAACGTAGCCATAATGTGTCGCCGTTGTTCCATCCTAGAGATGTGACAGTGCCGCCCAGGCCGGTCACTCTGTTAGCTGCCAGGTTGCCGTCTAACGCACTTGCTGTTGCTGAGGTGATAGGGGATGTGAAGTCAAATGTTCCACCTGGGGCGTTCCACGTGGTGACGGCATTGAAACTCGCGCCAATGCCCCAGGAAAAAGTCAGGCTTTGTGCAGCAGTGTTTGCTACTCTCCATTGTTCCCCGGTGTAACCTATAGTAAAATCATTAATAGTAAAACCAGAGGTGTTGGTGAATGCGACAGCCATCCATCCTGCAGGGTTGCTAGCCGCCGGGCTGCCCCAGTAAGTGCCTCCCGAGCCGATTCCACCTAGTGCACGGTCTGTTGCAGCAGTGCCAAAACTATAGAAAGCTCCAGTGTTGTCTGTTCCAGAACTTGCCCTGTACGTGGCGACTGCCACAGGTGCTGTAGCGGGCTGTCTATATAGATGCCATCCGAGGAGAGTGGTATTGTTAGTCCAAGGGTTAAATGTTGATTCAGTAACATCCAAGGTATCGAAGTCCTGGGTGTAAGTACCGCCACTGAAATTGATCTGTGCGGTGCTGAGTTGAAGTGTGAATGCGTTAACGCTTAGTGTAATAAAGAGTTTTTTAAGTGTATTTTTGCTTTTCATATGCAACGATGGATAATAAGATTCTGTGACAATCGTGTGACAATTTTTAATTTTTCTGAAAGAAGCACCAAAAAAATTGAGACAGGAAATCTAGAAGTCCATAAATCTTTTGTGGCCGCACTTTGGAAATTCGTTAACAAATGCAGTTTTTTTTGAGTCGTAAACTTCTCATGATCAAATATCTTTTTGAATGCATGCATCTACAGCTTGGAAGAGTTCCTGGGCAATCGCATCAGCTTGCAAGAAACCTTCGAGAGTAGGGTAGGCGCGTTGTCGATCGATTTGGATCAACCCAACATCAGCAAGCCTTGCCAGCAGGGGCGTAAGATCGCGTTCGCAGGCTATTCCCTCGGCCGTACGGATGCCGAGCATGAGGCGCTCGCGGCGCAGCGTCTGTGCGTCGAGTGCTTCAAGATCTACGACTGAACCAGCCAGAGCCAGCCCGGGTGCTAATGTCACAGACTGCAAGGTTGTGAGAGGTGATGCGTGGCTCCAAGTTGCTGTGTAAATTTCTACGTGAGGAATGTTCTTCCAGCGCCATCCCGATAGCGTCGAGACTGCACCCGGGCCTAATCCTAGGTAGTCTTGCCCGCGCCAGTAGGCAGAATTATGCCGGCAGTGATAGCCCGGCCGGGCGTAGTTGGAGACTTCGTATTGCCCGTAACCAGCAGCCGTGAGCACCTGCTGGGCCTGGCGGAAAAGACGGGCCTCGCGCTCGGGATCGGGATGTGCCCACTGTCCACTGGCTACACGCTCAAAAAACGGCGTGTCTTCCTCGTAAGTGAGGCAGTAAGCGCTAATGTGCTCGGGCCGGAGGGCGAGGGTGTGTTGTAGTGTTTGTGCCCAGTGCTGCTCGCTGCCGCCAGGTGTGCCAAAGATCAGGTCGATGTTGATGTTGCGAAAACCAGCATGACGCAGAAGTTCATAGGTGGCGGTGATGCGCTCCGGCGTGTGTTGGCGGCCCAAGGTGCGTAATTCCTCTGCCTGAAAAGATTGTGCACCAAGACTGATGCGGTTGACACCAAGATCGCGCAACAGCAAGGCCTTTTCGAGCGAGACGGTGGTGGGGTTGACTTCCAGCGTCACCTCTTCTGGTTCGACTTGTTCGAGCAATGCACGCATAAGCCTCTCGAGGGAGCGTGTGTCCAAAGCACTGGGTGTGCCGCCACCCAGATACAACGTACGGGGTCGAAGATCGCTGTGATCGCGCCACCAGCGATGTTGTGTAATGAGGGCATCCACCAACGGTGCGGAGAGTCGCCTGTCCGCAGGTTGTACGAAAAAATTGCAGTATGGGCAAACACGCGGGCAGAACGGGATATGGACGTAGAGGTGCTCGATTACTGGGCCATTCATTAAGTCGCAGGGCGAAGGGGAGTTTGGGCCTGCCCGGCGACTGCGGCAACCGCAATGGCTTCGGGCAGGGTAAAGAGGTTGTCAAACAAAGCACGGCCTATGATGGCACCGCTGATCCCGGGAATGGACGCCAACTGCCGGATGTCTTCTAGCGAAGAGACTCCACCTGAGGCGATCAGTTGAACATCCGGGACGGTGTCTCGCATCAGGCGCATGGCCGTAATATTCGGGCCGCGTAGCATCCCGTCCGTGCTGATGTCGGTAAAGATAATTGTGTTGATGCCACTATTTCTGGCCTGGCAGGCGAACTCGTATGCGGAGATTGAAGATACTTCAATCCAGCCTTGGACGGCAACAAGACCATCTTTAGCGTCAATACCAAGGGCAATGCGGTCACTGCCAAATTCTTTTACTGCCAGCGAGAGGAACTCTGGGCTATCTACGGCCTTCGAGCCGATAATGACTCGGCTAATGCCTGCATCGAGAGCAGATGCAATGTGTTGCATGGTACGGATCCCTCCTCCAAGCTGGGAGGGTAAGCCAGTGGCTTTTGCGATGGCTGCTGCTGTGTTGAGAGCTTGAGGTTTGCCGCCGAACGCCCCACCAAGATCCACAATATGCAGCCATGTGGCTCCGCCCTGCTTCCAGTGCATAGCAAAGGCCACGGGATCATCGGAGTACACCGTCCGCTCCGTGGCGCGCCCTTGGCGCAAGCGTACGACCTGGCCCTCTAGTATGTCGATTGCAGGGTAGATTGTCATGGTTAGGGGTAAGATTAGCTGCCAATTCGCTGTCGAAAGAAATGTTTTTTCACGTGTGCGAGTGCAGCGGCGATTGCGTCGGCGGCATCTGGTTCCGGTGTGGTTTGCATGCCAAATTGAGCACGTACGAGGAGTGCGACTGCTTGCTTGCCGGCACTGCCCCGGCCAGTAGCTGCAGACTTGATGCTCTTGGGAGGGTAGTCAAACACCGGTATTTTGTAACGCTCAAGTAGCACCAGTATGGCACCGCGGGTGACGCCTAAGGTGATGGCGACAGAAGCGCTTTGCACGTAAATCGTTTTTTCGATCGCTGCGACATGGGGTCGGTGTGTGAGGACGACCTCTTCCAGGCCCTGGTAAATACTGAGCAATGCCTGGCCGTGAGACTGGTTTTGGGGTATCTTGATGGCCCCCTGAGAAACCAATCGAATAGAGTGAGCGCTTTGTGCCTCCAGTACGGCGTAGCCAGTGGAGCGTAGTGAGGGGTCAATGCCAAGAATAATGAGACTACCAGCAGACGCAGCGTTCACCACATGATGCGTAAGGCTACTCCATTCCAGACGAGTCGCTCACGCTCCTCCAACATTCCGCCGAGATCCCAAATTTGGGAACTCATGGAGCGAATTTCCACGTGATCATTGAATCGATAACCAAGCCCATAAACGGTGAGCATGTTAAGGACATCTGTGTTGAAGTCATAATTCTTCGGCAAGCCGCTCCGGCCAAAATAAATCGTAGGGTTGGCGTAAACGAAGAACCTTCCCAGCCAGCCCTTGCCGATGGACACACGCGCAAAAAGTTCGACTTTGTAGCGCGCCCAGACTCGAGTTTTCTCATCTCGATCGAAGACGCCAGCACCCGGCTCAGCATCATAGCCGTTGGCGTCGAGAAACAAGGAAGGTTCAATGTAGGCGGCCCAACGTAGCCAGCTACTGCTCTGAATTTCTTGATCTGTGTAACCAAGCCTTACCCCAAGTGAGGACCAGTTTTTGCGTTCGACGTCATCGACGTATCCTCCCAAATCGATCGTCTCGCGATGGCTCAAACGAGCGCATATCCAAGGCTCGAAATAGTAGCTTATTGCAGGGGTAAGGTATGCCACGATAGGATCCGCCTGCAAGTTATAGTCGAGCTGAGGGCGGCTGCCTCCAAACAATACTCTGGCGTCGAAGCTCACAGCAAGTCTGCTGAGGATGTTGTCAAATTCACGAAAACGATATTCCCCGAACAGATCGAGCATATACCTTGCAACAACACGATCTTTGAATACGACGCCAGCGTTGGGATCGTATTCGTTCTTGTAAGGAAAGAAAAAAGCTTCCGCTGTTGCGATAATGTTCTTCTGCTGTATTTTTTCGGACTGGCGAGAAATGTTCGGACTTTCGGGGCTGAACGAGAAGACTTCAGAAGCATGTGTCCCAACAAGCTGAAATGTAAAAACGACCGTTGCGAGAATTTTGACTAATAGACAGACTTTAAGCATTGGCTACAAAGAAGAGAATAGTTTTGCTAGGTCAAGCTAGGATTATTTTAAAACGAGCTGCTGGTGTTTGGTCTTGAATCGACCTTCCAAGTGATCGGAGACTAACTTGCAGTATTCTTCGTCAAAAATCATGTAGGCGCCGTAGCCAGGTTGCGGACTGCGATGTTAAGGAGAGTATTTTTTAATCAGCGCAGCATTCGGCTTGGACTTTTATTAGACATCCAACCCCAATAGATTAACCCTGAAAACATCATTGTGGAGAGCAAAAAAAGAAATCCCAGACTAATTTCTTTGTACGGGATCGTGGTGGCAGTGGTTAACGGAATTTCAGTGAGTTGTTCTGGAACATCGTCTGAATAAAGAGCGGCTGCAATAGAAAATATGCTATCTTCTGAAAATTCAACGAATGAGCCAACATGCAGTATTGGAAAATAATAGTGCGTAACGAATTTTTGACTTTCGGCACTTGAAATTTCGTACTGAGAAATTCTTTCGCCGTAATAAATGAATCCCCTTTTATCAACACGAAAAGGATTTATCGTTTGGCGAATTCTGGTCTGCTTAAGTTCTTCTTTCAAAAAGTGATTATGAATTTTTGAGGTGTAAATTAAATTTGCTGGTGTTTCCTTTAAAAAAACAGGGTTACGCGTTAAAGCATTCTGTGGCACTTGATCTGAAGCTGACAAGTGGCGAGTATAAAGTGCTAGAAAAATTAAAAGAAGTACATCGAAAGTTTTTTTCTTGAAAGAGCCTGCAGTTCTACGAAACATATTATCTTATTGATAACAAGCCGGAAAAAAATTACATCTAGATATCATTAACGGTACTACTTTTAGATGATATTTTTAATTCATCAGTTTTGTTGTCATTCACTATGATTACACCTCGAGGGGTAAATTTATTATAAGAACTAAGCTTATTACGAGATTCATAACCAGGATCCTTGATAAGGTAATCTTCACCGTCCTTAGCATATACAAGAACGTAGTGATTCGAGCCGCGGCTTACTGTACTGGGTACGGTTACCATTACAGGCCTTCCCAAAGCGAGTTCACGGTCTAATATATCCTTGGGATTATTAGTTGCGTTAGCCTCTTCTCGCAGGGAGATAAACTTGGCTCGTCCAGAAGATCCTACTTCTACAGCGCGGTCAAGAACTAGCCGATCGCCTTGGCTAAAAGCTTTCACGTCCATCGACGCATAGGCTTGTTTAAGTCGTTCATTGAGCACACCGGGGTCCATTTCACCATCATACCTGATGCCAAGGTAATCGAGCATCATAGCCAAAGTGGCCAGTACACAACCGTAGCGTCCGATTGTGGAACTAGAAAAACCAATCTTCTCGGTGGCCCAATCAATAGGGTTGCCTCTAGAATCGCGTGGTAATTGGGAGAACCTGCGGATCTCGCCGGGGATCCTCAATTGATCAGGCGAGCCGATGTGTACGAGGGTAAGATCAGCATCATTAGCGGCTAGTTTGGCTACTATTTTGCCGAAGTTAAAATTTGGAGCTGGATTACCGTCTGTTGATGAAGAATATCTCAGGATACGTTCAGGGTAAACAAATACAGTACCGGGGGTGAGCTGTTGCGCTGTTGAAATATCATCAGACAAGTAAATCTCTGCTACTTGGATATCTGAACGCGGGCGGTAGAACTTTCCATCCTTGCTTAACGCCCCGATATAGTAGCGAATGATGTGGTCACCTCGGCGAAAGCGGCTTTGTGGTTTAATTTCGACAAGTTGAAACGCTGGAATCCAATCAACGTTCCTTTTTCCAACAGGATTTCCATCAATAACTTGAGGATTTAATACAGAAGCAGGCAAATGAGTTAAAAAGGAGATGCTGATAGATAATGTAAGTATTTTCAGTATTTTTTTTCTGCATTTTTTCAGGACGATGTTATTGCTCATTGCAAAATTTGTTCTTGCTATAAAATAAGCTACGCTACCAATCGTGCGCAAGTAAAATTTCAGTTTTACTTAACACGTCCATTAGCTCGTCTGTGCTGAGGAGTCGTTCGGAAAATCTTACCGGCGGATTAATCGTGCAAGTTTTCTTTTTATTCGAGAAGAAATGTCTGTTGGCTGCAAAAAAATCATAAAATGTATTCCGGATGAAACGCGGAATAATCAACAACAGTATCACGAATTTTGCCAAAGAATCCGTCAGTGCAACTGCGCGTATGACAGCCTCAGAACGTTCATAAAAATGCCCGCGATAAAAAAGATACATGGTGTCTTTAATTTTTGGAGGCAGCATCTGTAGGCTTTCGCGGTCGACTTTGCGCAAAGATTGAATCGTTGAGAACCAAAGACGTTTCTTTTTGTCGTGTTGCTCAAGCCAATTCGCACTTGCTGAACATATAATACAATCAGCATCAATGATTACTAGGGCGCTTTGGCCGCCCATAAGTTCTTTAGAAAGATAGTTTACCTGGTCATTATTCACAATCTGATTTAACGTTCCTCAAGCATCAGGAAAACTTAAATCGTTGATATTTGCAAAATTTTGTATGAATTATCTCTGATGCCCGAGCGCAAAGAGCCCGGCGGGGCACTCCTTGAATCTTATCGAGATGCATTAAGAGTCACTCGTCACTACGCCAAGAGTTTTTACTTTTCATCCTTTCCTTTGCCAAAACTTAAACGGCTGAGGGCATATGCGATTTATGCGTTTTGCCGTTACTGCGATGACTGGATTGATAGGGCACCCCCCGGCAGCCGCTTGGATGCGACCCAGGAGCTTCGAGCTCTTACAGGAAGACTTTACGCTGGAAAAATCACTACAGATGATCCCGCATGGGCAGCCGCCTTCTCTGACACCGTGCGTACGTGTTCTGTGCCTTTGAAATTATGTGAAGACCTGATTCACGGGGTGTGTCTAGATGCGGGAGGCCATGTGAGGCTTAAGAATTTTTCGGAGCTAACAAAATATTGTTATTACGTTGCGTCTGTCGTGGGTTTGTTGATGAATTGTGTTTTTGAGCCCGTGGATCCTTCTGCTGCTCACGACCCGGCAATCAGTCTCGGGCAGGCGATGCAGATGACAAACATTCTGCGAGATGTGCGAGAGGATGCTCTCATAGGCCGTTGCTATCTGCCTGCCGATGAACTGGAGCAAGCAGGTCTGGCTGGTTCAGACTTTACGCAACCTGGGACATTTCGGAAACAACAGTGGCGTATTTATGCGCAATTTTTTGCTACGCGTGCCCTGCAGCAATATGCACAAGCCGAACCCGGTATCTTACTTTTGCCTGATGATGGATCGCGTTATTGCGTGAGGTGTATGAGCAGAATTTACGCTGGAATTTTGGATCAGATACGGCAAGCGGATTGGGATGTTTCAATGCGAAGGTACGTGCCATTATGGAAAAAAGTCCTACTGGTAATTCAAGCCGGGCAGCGATGAGTGAGGGTTTCTTTTCAACCGGTGGTCATCCCTTGAGTGCTCCTGCGGAGAGACCTTTCACAAACAACTTCATGGTAAACATAAAGATGATAATCAAAGGAAGAGATGCGATGAAAAAAGCAGCCATGATCTTGCCGTAATCTTTGTTATATTCACCATCCAGGTAAATAAGACCGACACCGATGGTGAAGAGATCTTGGTCACGTAATACAATGAGCGGTAAGAGGAAGTCATTCCATTTGCCTAGAAATTCCAGAATGAACAACGTCCCGATGATAGGAGCACACATGGGCAATACGACGTTGATGACTTGTTGAAGATGACTGGCGCCGTCGATCTCAGCAGCCTCAAACAAGTCTTTAGGGATGTCCTCAATAAAGTTACGCAGAATAAAAATCGCAAAGACCTGTCCGCCGGCTATACCTACGATGATTAGCGCCCAGAGCGTGTTGAGTAAGTTCATGTTCTTAAGCAAAACAAAAAGCGGTACGATGTTGGCGACTCCTGGAATGAGCATGATCAGAAGGAAGACTGCCCAGAGAAAACCGCTCAACGGCATTTTGTAACGTGCGAAGAAGTAAGCCGCAAATACTGCAAATACCAGGGTAAAAACGGTGCCTGTGACGGCAACAAATACCGTGTTAGCAACGTAGGGCATGATGAGGTTGTAACCGAAAACAAAATTGCCCCACTCCCACTTATCTGGCGTGATCGGTAGCCACTGGTTGGCGTTGAATGTGACGTTGTTCTTCACCGAGATTTGCAACATCATGTAAAGAGGAAATAACTCGAGCAGTAGTACCAGTAGGATGAAGGTGTGTTTAGGGAGATCTTTTTTCCAAATCTGACTTTTGTTGTCTTTGGGTGAAGTCACTTTTGAACCCTGATAAATTTGTTGTTAACCCAGGTTAGCGCTAGAATGAATACAAAGAGCATCAGACCGATCGCACAGGCATATCCGAACTCACCCGCGCCAAAAGCCCTATTGTACATCCATAATCCGGGCACCATCCCCGCTCCTTCCGGACCGCCTGAGTCACCCAGAAGTAACAGCTGTAATCCAAAGCCCTGGAGTGTGCCTATGACCATGAGGATCAAGTTCAGTCGCACTTGGGTGAGGATCAGCGGCAATTCGATATAAAAAAACTTACTTAAAGGTCCTACCCCATCCAGTTCGGCTGCCTCGTATACATCAGTACCGATGGACTGTAAACCAGCAAGAAAGATAAGCACTCCTGTAGCTCCGATCCAGGGGAATCCCCAAATGATCAATGAAGGTATGATAAGCTTAGGTTGGCTGAGCCAAGCTATCGGTGCATCGGCGCGGAAGACTCCCCAGTGCAGAAACGTCTGGTCCAGCCAGATGAGTAACGTCTTGAGACCAGTGATATCGAGGAAAGCGTTGAGTGCACCAAAGTTCGGATCGAGAAAAAACTTCCAGATAAAAAGTGTTACTAGGCCTGGTACAATCATAGGTAGTACAAGCAATAGGCGGTAATAGTATTGCGCGTTTTCGCTCACTAAACGATGGACTAACACTGCCACGGCGATTGATGGAATCATTTTAAAAACGTTGGCAATAACCAGTATGAATATGACGAAGAAGGAATATCGAAGCTGCTCATCGGAAAAGGCACGGGTGAAGTTATCGAAACCGATAAATTCTTTGGCATCTCCTCCTCTCCAGTCAAAGAAGCTGTGGTAGACCGCACTAAGCACTGGAAAGTAAGAAAAAGTGAGCACCGCCACAAGCGAGGGAATCACCAGAAGATAAAGCGGCCACTCATTCAGGGCTTTTCTGTATGATATGGGTTGTGCCATGAATTACTGTTTACTACGCAAGCTCTCGGTGTGTTGGAAGAAGAATAGTTCAAACTCTGAGGTGATGAGTCGACTTCCAAGGCCGGCGAGTTTGCGATCAATTTTGTTTTGAGTGCTTAGCTGAGTGCTGAGCCAAATGTACGTTATCAAAGAAATATCTAAGCTTTGATTAATTCTTGTATTTGCAAGATTACTTCTGCGGATATCTTGCGGCACTGTTATCTTCATGCGTTCGGCAAGACGGTCGGAAAAGGTTTCCAATCCGTTGACTGGCTCCATGAGCTGAAAAAATAATTGATCAAAAGCCGTTCTTGTGTCTTGTCCGATTTCAAAGATTGCTAGGCCTTGGACGAATCCATCCATTCGTGGCTCAAATATTTTAATTTCCTCAGGTAATCTAGCACCTGCGATGGCTGGAAGCCAGGAACTTTTTTGTGCGAATTTTTCTGCGCTTCGCTGGCTGGTGATGAAGTGTAAAAAATCCAGCGCGCGGTCGAAGTTTTTAGACTGACGCGAAATACCAAAGTTCATTCCTGTGGGAGTGTTTGCTTCAGACACAGGGCCTTTGATGAACTGTCCGTAGACTGGGTCATCTGGCGCAGGAATCGGAAGATGAGCGACGCCTACGCGGAAAAATCGCTCAGAGAGTTTTTTCAGGCTTGGGATGTCCCACGAGCCGCTAAGAATAGCAAAGGCCCGCTGCTGAGTAAAGGCGAAGTTGCTATCTTCACGGGCCAAAGCCATGAATCCTGGCGTCATAAACTGACCGATTTCGCGGCAGGCATTGAAAAAAGCTTGAACAGAAGGATTGTGTGGGCCGTAAACCCCATTCATATAGCCTTCCATCATGAAGCGAATGCTCGGGCTCATTGCGCCAGTCAGATCGAGTTCTTCAATATTATTTTGGTTGATCACGTTGGAGAGACGATTCAGAGTCTGAAATGAGGAATATTTTGAGCCAGCCAGAGGTACGAGTACTCGATTTTGTGCTTTTGCGTATTCAATCACCTCTTCACAAAGTTTCAGAAATTCTCTGTAGTTGCTGGGGAATTCTGCGTCCCTGCCTCTGATTTCCTCGAAGAGGTCTAGGTTGTAAAACAGTCGTATTGTGAACATGCTCAAGCCTACTCCGTAGTACTCCATGAGTTCATTGTTAAAGGAACTGCTGAGTCCATCCAGGTATGTGTTTTTCCAAGCCTGCCCTTCAATTTCAGTTCCCACGTTGTAAGGATTGGGCTGATCCACATATTCCGTGAGTGGGGTGAAGAATCTTGCCAGCCTGTCGTTGTTTATACCGAAGCCAAGTGCTATGATGTCTGGTGCCTCCTCTCCGACGAGTTTAGTAACAAGCCAGTTCGTGTAAAGTCTCTCGGGTACTGGAAGCTGCTCTACTGTGACGTTGGGATGGAGTTTCGTGTAGTCCTTGATTAGTTCTTCAAAGGCCTCACGTAGTCCTGCTTCAAGCTGCCAATGTGCCAAGATGATTCTTTCAGAGTCCGGTGCGGTACGCCTCAGCGCGCTGCTGACCATGCGAAAGGTTGCAAAAAGAAACGCCACTCCGATGAGGGAAAAGCCGATTGTGTTGAGAATTTTGTCTTTGTCGAAGGTCATGGTAAATCTGGCGGAATGTTTTCCAGGGGAATGTTTATCTCGTTAAGCATCTTTTGTATGGTGAAGTTTCTGGCATCTCTGGGGAATTCCTTGACAAATCGAGAGAAGAGTCTGTTGGCTTCAGCAAAGTTGCCAATACGCAGCGCAGTGTTGCCGGCTATGACCAGACAGTCGCTTTTCCTGCGTGAGTCTAAGAACTCAGAATCTGCCGCCAGCGAGAAATTTCTGATCAGAGCCTCCGGCTCAAGTTTTCTGAACGCGCATGCAGTGCCTACTGCGAGCTGAAACATTAATTCAGCCGAGGGGAAAGTGAGCCTTTGGGCCTGGGCTTCCAGCTCTGCCAATCTTCCGGGGAATAATTCGTCGCTCGTAAGCTGGGGCGTGAGTGTGAGCATTGCAAGATTGGCAAATCCATGCTGGCCTTGCAGTGATTGTGGGTGCTCTTCAAAGAGCTGTCTATAATAGTCCATTGCCAAATCAAGATTCTGGGTTTGTGCCTGAGTTTGGTGATACCTGCCAAGTGCCAGGCGGGCAGTCTTACCCACTTCGTCATGGGCATTTTCCTGCACAAGCTGCAGGAGAATTCGTTCCGCATTGTTCAAATTGCTGGCCACTCGCGGCTGCTTGGAGATCAAGGTAAGTGCAATTCCTAAGCGAACTTCCCTGGGATCTGTATTTTCTTCACGTAAAAGACGTTGAAAATCTTGGTGTGCTTCGTTGGACATAAAAGTTGTGGCTTTCTCCCATGCACCTAAGGTAGTTACCTCACTCTCTGGTTTTTTGCATGAGGTGATAAGTAATAAAATCAACAAACTGATTGAGGTTAGCCTCATTAGCGTCATACTATGATCGTGACTCCGCACTGCCAGAAAAAAAATGGCTCGTTCAGGCAATTTGAATTTTATGCCGAGAAACGCACTCCCCACAAATCATGGCCAATAAGATAAAAATTCTCTCTGATTTGGTAGCTAATCAGATCGCCGCAGGTGAAGTGGTTGAGCGTCCGGCTTCAGTTCTTAAAGAGCTTATCGAAAACAGTCTTGATGCCGGTGCCACGGTTTTAGAAATTGATATCCAAGACGCTGGATCCGAACTCATCCGTGTGGCTGACAACGGCGAGGGCATGAACCACGACGATGCGCTTCTTTGTCTCGAAAGACATGGTACCAGCAAAGTGGACACTCTTGAAGATGTGGCAGCGGTGAAAACATACGGTTTTCGTGGTGAGGCCATACCTAGCATCGCTGCTGTCAGTGACTTTAAAATCCGCACATGCCAGCTCGGAGCAAATTCCGGTACGGAAGTAATCGTTCGTGGTGGCCGCTTGCTTGAAGCCAAAGAATGCGGTTGTCCGCCAGGTACTGCTGTCGAGGTACGACGCCTTTTCCACAATACGCCTGCAAGAAAAAAATTCCTTAAAACACCTGCTACAGAAATGGCGCACATGGAGCGCTTTTTGAGAATCATTGCATTGGCTCACCCGAAGGTTTCCATCAACGTCAGGGTTGATAATAAACCATTCTGCAATTGGCCAGCGACAACAGCTTCTATGCGATTAGCTGAGGTCTTAGGATCAGACATCTTTGAGGAGTTGGTCCCTATCGACGTGACAAGCCCTGAAGGCTGGCGGCTTCACGGTTGGGCATCGCGACATGATTACTGGCACATCAGCCGCGAACACATCCACTGGTTGGTTAATCTTCGGCCGGTTACAAATCGTGCGCTGGAGCACGCCTTGCGTGAGGCTTACCGCGGAGGGATAACCGCAGGGCGTTATCCCGTTATCGTACTGCACTTGAGCATGTCTCCGGAAGAAGTGGACGTAAATGTGCATCCAGCAAAACTCGAAGTGCGATTCAGGCACGAGACTCGCCTTCGCCACTGGCTGGCAGATGCGCTAAGTAACGCACTTGTCACAGCAATTCCAAGAAACCTTTCCAACTCAAGTCGTTTGCAAATTCATCCGCCTAACGAGGCAAGGGGAACCGAAGGTGCAGAAAACCAAGAAGCAAAAGAAGTCTTTTCCAATAACACTTTACTTCAAACACCATCAAACCAGCAAACTTGGCACCATCTCTCCGAAAAAGGATCTCCAGGCCCCTTCAAGAAAAGCATCAAGGCGGAGCCAGTCTTTACACCTAGTCGCACACATAGCCCTCCTACTCATCCGGTGCTCGTCACACCGCCACCCAGGCATGCGGGTGTGCCATCTGGCCCAATTCTCGCCAAGTCTCCACAACTGACTTTACCGCCTTTGCCTCAAAACGAAAATCAAGCCCCAAATCCTGTCACTGAGGCTAACCGCAAGATCCTCAAAATACGTCTCACGGCTCGCGTGCGTTTCCGCTATTGGATTGGGGAGACAGACAACGGCTTAGTACTGATAGACCAACTGGCAGCTCACCAACGTATCATCTATGAACGCCTCCTCAAACAACAACTCGAAGGTGGAATTCCCGGCCAGAGTCTGCTTACACCCGAGCGCTTTACCCTTCCGCCAACGCAGTCTGAGAAACTTCGTGAATACCTCAATGTTCTGCGCAAGGCTGGCCTTGTTATCTCAGAATTTGGCGGCCATGACTTTATCATTGAAGCTGTTCCCCAATTTTGGGAGCAGGGCGATATCGTCCAGCGCATCACTGCTTTGCTTGGTGACCTCGAAACAGAACGCACTGGAGCACAAGTCCGCAAGCTGATCAGTGAGCAATTAGTCGCTAAAGTTCTCAGTAGGCACCTAATTGTCTCCACCCAAAACCTCACCCTGACTGAGGCAGAGGCACTGCTTACAGACCTTCTGGCTTGCGACCTCCCATATACAAATCCGGACGGACGCCCCACAATGGTATTGCTGTCCGATCGAGACTTGGCCAGACGCTTCGGGCGTGATGGTTGACTAATCTCCCGGCCCGTCTGCCTCAAGGTCGATGACCGCAAACTGTGTTGTGCCTTTAGATGAAAAGATGACATGTATTCGACCACCGGTCTTTCTCGCGGCTTGCAACGCCGCTCTGTAACTCTTCACGTCATGTACAGCAGAAAGATTCAGAGAAAGAATTACCGATCCTTTAACTAAACCCTGAGCGGCGGCTTGTGAACCATCTTCCACATCCTTGACGATCACACCATCACTTTTCGCCCCCTGCATTGATGGTCGCAGATTTTCCACCACCAGCCCCAATTCATCCCAAGGCATGTCTAGACTCTCTCTGGCCTTGGATGCATCTACTGCGGAATCTGCCGAACTATATGGAGCCTCGAGCCGCACCTCAAATTGCATTCTTTGGGCCGCTTTGTCAGGGAAGGCCCGCAGCACAGTGATCATAACGAGCTTCCCAACTTCACGACGTCCGACCTCGGAGATCAATTCTGCAGGATTCTGTATTTTCCGTCCATCCAACTCAACAATCAGATCAAATGGCATCAGACCACTGTCTTTGGCAGGCCCGCTCCTCTCGATCAATTCAACAAGCGCACCGCGAATTTCAGGTGGAAAATAAGGAGCTAACAAATCGCGATTTTCTGCCGGGTCTAATACGCGCACACCCAACCACGGGCGGCGAATTTGCCCATCCCTTGCAAGCCGTTTCCCGATTTCCCAAGCTTGCGCGGCAGGGATAGCAAAGCCCAAGCCTGTGTTCATCCCACGTACCATGGTGTTGATCCCTATTAAACGTCCCTCGATATCAAAAAGTGGACCGCCAGAATTGCCAGGATGCAAAGGAGTTGTAACCTGAATGAAATCCACAATCTGGCCCAAGATCAACCCTCGTCGCTCCTTGGCCGACACAATGCCCACGCTTAGTGAATTTTCCAAACCGTAAGGTGCCCCAAGCGCAAGCGCCCACTGGCCCAGACGCAATTCCTGTGTCGCAAACTCCGGTACTGGCAATTTCTCCTCAAGCCCCACCAAGCGCACTACAGCTACGTCTGAAACATCATCTACCCCAACCACCTCTCCAGGGAATGTGCGTCCGTCATGTAGGATCACAAGAAGGTTCGAGAGCGAAGAGATCACATGCGCGTTTGTTAAAAGTAGACCGTCGCTACTCATCACTACGGCTGATCCGACTTGTAGTTCTTCGTCAGGCTGTTCCAAACCACGCGATTCAGATTCGCGTCCGTCTTCACTGCGCATGAGCGTGCGGCTGAGAGGACTGGAAGGATCTGGGGAAATTCGCGCCGTCGAGGGGAGCATCCGCAGAGCAGCGGATTCAAAGAGTATCTCAAGCTCTTTAGCCACATCCTGAGTTTGCGAATGAAGCTGCCCGAACGGCGGCAGCACTATGAGGGTTAAAGTAATATACCGTAGCACCCCGGCTAACCGGGCAAGCCGTCTCTTTTGAGCAGTTGTCAAGCTTATCCTCAGATTTATTTCTCAATAACACAATCAGGCGTTCAGGCAAAGAAATTCATGTACCCTAGCACCAGACCTGAAAAATTCTTAAATCGCCAGTGAAGACTATCGAACGCCCTTCACCCCGTCCTGCTGTCCTCAAAAAATATGAGATGTAAACTGACTTTCTGTTCTATCAAACTTCTTCACAGCGGCTCTAGCTCATGCAAAGTTTAATTTGTAACAATTACGTGAATCACGTGAATCTTTGCACCTCGCAGACCCCGGTTGGCTCAAACGGCCCGTTCCTAACAGATAATCCCTGGGTAGAACTTTCCTCATTAACAGAACCTTTGGACGTTCATGCACTTTTCCCCCATGCTGAGCGCATCGCGCTGGATCTAGGCGCGGGAGATGGGACTTTTGCAGCTGCCTGGGCCCAAAAAAATCCGCGCACCGGAGTGCTTGCAGTTGAGCGACTTTTGGGAAGAGCCAGGAAAATAGCCCGCAAAGCTTATTACAGAAATTTGCGTAACTTACGAGTCTTGCGGTTAGAGAGCTTCTATTTGGTGAAGTACTTACTTAGTGAGCAAAGCATTGACGAAATTCACATCATGCACCCTGATCCCTGGCCCAAAAAACGTCACCGAAAACACCGGCTCTGCTCGAGCGTTTTTTTCGCGTGTGCTGCCCGTGTCCTCAAACCATCCGGCAGGGTTTATCTCACAACAGACCACACAGGCTATTTATCCTACGCCTTGCAAGCGGCGAGGAGTTGCCCTATTTTTAATCACGTGCCTTGGGTACCGCAAAGTGATTTTCCCTATTCTGATTTTGAAAAAGATTTTCGAGCAGAGGGTAAACTCGTTTTCAGGCAAGCGTGGCAAATCATCAAATGTCCTGGCTATTAGGCTCTCAGATTCATTCAGAAGCACTGGTTTTTATAAAAAACGCCCCGAATTGTCACAAATTCGTAACAATTTTAGGCAATTGTGTGTTGGTATGATTAATAAGCCGCCGGCAGTTGCACTAGTTGCAGCGATAACATTCTCTCTTGCTTCTTGTAAAGACTCTTCTTCTGCCCCAACTGCTGAGCCGGTCGAAAAGGAAATCATTATCATCCACACAGGGAGGCTTCTGGGCAATGTGTTCCCTCTCTCTCTTCAAGGCCGCGACATCGCCCCGCTGCAATATTATCATCTGATTGGGGGTTATGTTGAAGCTGTACGTCGCGAGGCAGCCAGCCGGGGTGCGAGCCTTTTTCTGATCGATACCGGAGACGGACTCCAAGGAAGCTTTGCTAGCAAAGTCACAAACTGTGCCAACATGGTCGAATTTTACAACGCACTGGGTTATGACGCCGTCATTTTAGGCAACTTGGATGCTCCCATTTCACCGGACATGCTTTCTGGTTTGCAAGCCAAACTCCTTGTGCCTTTTGTTGATTCTGATGGCAAACCAGGTTTTTCCGGTGCTGCCACTCATGCCGTGCTGGAAAAAAACGGCATTAGTCTGGCCATCGTCGCCAATTTCCATGGCGATCTCTCCTACGAAGAAAAACCTGACCGCTTCCCATCATACTATGAAGGGAATATTGACCACTTTGTCTTTCCCTTGCGCGATTACGATACCGTATTCCAGGAAATTCGTTCAAAAAAAATAGATTACATGGCCTTTAACTGGTTCAAGTTTGAGTCGCCCAAAGAACCGCCACCGCTCGTCAACAAACTCAAAGACCAGGGAGTCAACCTCATTCTCGCTCACCGGATCTACTCCCGCAGCCAATCTCGCGTGGATGCCTGGGGAGCAGCCAACTACGACTGGCCGATTATTGTCAGTGAAAACACGCAGCGTGCAAATAACGGCTACGTCATTGCTCGTGTCGATTTGGGCATCACTAAAGACGGGCGCGTCATCGCCACCCGTCCTAGTCGCCGTATCACGATGGATGTAAACACGCTCGCAGAGGCTGGCGGTTCCCCCTCACAAGCAATCGTCGGCTTGATGGAAAAATTTGCCCCCCTGATCCAAAGCGCTAACAAGGTGCTTGTCCACCTCCAAGAACCTGCTGATGAAAACCAAATACTGAACCTTTATCTCCAAGCACTTGCTGAGCGTGACCCAGGCTCGATCGCGGTTTACTCAACCCAATCCATTCGTGCTCCTTGGCCTTCTGGAGAAATTTCCTCAGCACGCGTTTATGAAGCAATCCCCTGGATCACCCCGACAGTACGACTCAGACTGACCCCGGAGCAACTGCAAACCATACGCGAAAACTCCAACCTAAGGTTTCTCGGCGAGCCATCCGACCCTACCGCTCCAGTAATCGTTACATCCGCATTTTTTGGTTCCATGTTCAAACGGGATTTAAAACTCTCTCCAGAGCAGATAACTGTCCTCGACACGACCCCAGAGACAGATCTGTTTTCCCAGTGGATCGAACAAAATTCCGCTCGAGTACAAGAACTGCTCAACCCAAACCACGAAATTGCAATCAAAACCTCTGAATTATGAACAATATCACCCCCAAATCCTATAAACCTAGTCTACTTTACCGTCTTACCGCTTTCGGGCTTCCCGAAGTGTTGCTCATTTTAGCAGTAATCGTTGCGCTGGCTCTGCTTGCAATTCCCGTGTTTTCAGGTAAACGCGATCGCCAACTCCAGGTCGCTTCTGTTGATAATCTCCGCCAGTGGGGCATGGCTCTGAATCTGTCTCTGCCAGATGTTAATAATCAACTTCCTTGGAAAGGCGACCCGATAGAGAAAGCCCCAAAAGATCCGCGTTTTAATTACGCCTGGTACGTTTTGTTGCCTCCCTACATATCTGCTTCGGCCTGGGATGAAATGCTTGAAGAGCAGCGGCCCCGTCCAGGGCAACGATCCATATGGGTCAACCCCGCCGTATCCAAGCGCGACACTCCCCGCATTTCTGAACCACTTTTCTTCTACGCCATGAACGCCTACCTCGGCAGCGGAAACGAATTGCTGCGCATCACTCGTGTGGAAAATCCCTCGGCCACTGTGTTCATGGGTGAGACGATCGGCGAGTCCGCCTCACTGCGCCCGGACAACGTGGTCAGTCTTTTTGGCGATGCTGACGTGAGGCGCCCGCGCACCGACCCCCGCGGCCAGGCCAACTTCCTCTTTTGCGATGGACGAGTGGCCGCCGTCACCCGCCGTGTGTTTGCCGCACAAGACGAAGAAGGAAACTACATCGCCGAGAACCGCCTCGATGACCGCTTTACCTTCCTTCCTTACGAAGGCGCAAAACCCTTCTGACAGGTTTTGCACTTCATCATGAATAGACAGTCAGACGAGCTTGCCTGTCTGACTTTGTGAAAAATTTCACAAATTCCCCTTGCCGGGTCTCTCTCTACAAATAACTTCATATTATGCAGCACAAACCAAACCCGCAGTTCTCCCTTGTTACAACATTTGTGCTGCCACTAAACTCCAGAACAAAATGAGCGCAGCAGCCCCCATCACTCTCTCGAAAAAAGAAATCGAAATTCCGGCCGACTTTATTGCAGAAGTTGACGCCATCATCGCCCGCTATCCGGTATCCAAGCGTTCCGCCAGCCTCATGCTCCTGCACGCTTGGCAGGACCGTTTCGGCTACATCACACAACAAGCTGTTGAATGGGTCGCCGCCAAACTCGAACTCCAGCCCGTCAACATCTACGAGCTTGTCACCTTTTACCCGATGTTCCGACTCGAAAAGTTTGGCCGTACACACATCCGCGTTTGCCGCACCCTCTCTTGCGCCCTCGCCGGCTCCTACGAGCTCCACAAAAAATTTTGCGAAAAAACCAACGCACAAGGCGACCCCCACGGCCCAATGCACAGCCCCGATGGCGAATACACCATCGAATTTGTCGAGTGCCTTGCGGCTTGTGGCTCTGCTCCCGTCTGCATGGTCGGCGATCAACTCTTTGAATCCGTCAAAACCGACGAACAAATTTGCAACTGCCTGAAACACGGAGCCTGACCCATGACCGCACCCAAAGAAACCCGACTCATCCTCGAACACGTTGACCAACCCGGCTACACCACCGACATCGATTGCTACTTGCGCCACGGAGGCTACGAACAACTTCGCAAAGCCCTCACCATGCAGCGCGCCGACATCATCAACGAAGTGAAAACTTCCGGCCTCCGCGGCCGCGGCGGCGCCGGCTTCGGCTGCGGCCTCAAATGGTCATTCATCCCCCCCACCAACACCAAACCTGTTTACCTCATCTGCAACGCCGACGAATCCGAACCCGGCACCTTTAAAGACAGGCAAATCATCCACAAAGATCCCCACCAGCTCATCGAGGGCATGATCATCGCCTGCTACGCCAACAACGCCCACCTCGCCTACATCTACATCCGCGGCGAATTCCCCCTCGGCGCAAAAATCCTCAACCGCGCCCTCGACGAAGCCCGCGCCCACAACTTCCTCGGCAAAAACATCCTTGGTTCCGGCTTCGACTGCGAAATCTACGTCCACCGCGGCGCGGGTGCCTACATCTGCGGAGAGGAAACCGGCCTTATCGAATCCCTCGAAGGCAAGCGCCCATACCCCCGCATCAAGCCACCCTACTTCCCCGCCGTCTTCGGCCTCTACATGTCTCCCACCATCGTCAACAACGTCGAGACCCTCTGCAACGTCAAACACATCATTCGCATGGGCGGTGCCGAATACGCCAAACTCGGCAAGCCCAACAACACAGGCACCCGCATCTTGTGTGTCTCCGGCGACGTCAACAAACCCGGATACTACGAATTCGAAGTCGGCTCACTCACCCTCGGCCAACTCATTCACGACGTCTGTGGCGGCATCCGCAACGGCAACCGCCTCAAAGCCGTCATCCCCGGCGGCTCCTCTGCCAAAGTCCTCCGCGCCGGCGAAAAATACAAAATCAAAGAAAAACAATCTGACGGCACACTCGCTGACAAAGAAATCACCCTCGAAGATATCCCCATGGACTTTGATACCCTCGCAGCCGTCGGTTCCATGGCCGGCTCCGGCGGCGTCATCGTGATGGACCACACCCGCGACATGGTCGAAGTTCTCGCAAATATCAACGAATTCTACGCCCACGAATCCTGCGGCCAATGCACCCCGTGTCGCGAAGGCTCTCTCTGGATGAAGAAAATCACCCATCGCCTCACCCACGGCCAGGGTGTAGCAAACGATCCGGCAGTGCTCAAAAGCGTAGCCGACAACATCGCTGGCCGCACCATCTGCGCATTCGGTGAAGCTTGTGCCTGGCCCACCCAAAGCTTCCTCGCCAAATTCCCTGAAGAATTTGAGCAGGCAGCCAAAATGGCCAGCGCAGTCAACGGCTCCCCGAAAGTGGATCACAGCAAAGCCCACGATTCTGCCGTGGCTCTCGCCTAAACATTTTCCACTCAAACCTTGCGCGCCCGGCATGCAAACGCGGTAAATCCCGCCCCGTAACTTGCCAGCCAGGCTGATCTGTTGCCCCCGTCATCTAACCACCTGCGCAGCACAAACAACACCGAGGGGCTGCTCATATTTCCAAAATTGCGCAGCACCGATTTGCTCGCCGATAATCCCACTCCAGGAAAACGCGTTTCCAAAGCCTCGATCACTTTGCGCCCACCCGAGTGCGCCAACAACGCACTGTGCGAAGATTCCTGCGCAAGTTCTGGCAGCAACTTCGCAACAGCATCCGCTACCAAGTCCGGCACACTTGGGCGCAACACGTTCCTCAACTTTCCTCCGCTGTTCACAAAACGCAGCTCCTCCCGTTGCTCTGGCCAGTGCAACTGCCGAAAATCGCTCAGCTCAACCAGCGCATCTGCCTGCTTACGATTCTTCGTGCACACACACGCCGCCGCTCCGTCACCAAACAAACACAAACTCACGAGCACCCCCGCATCATCATCCAAATAAAACGCCGCCGAGCTCACCTCCACAGCTACACATGCCACACTTTGGGCACCAGCAGCCAGCAACCCCTCTGCCGTCGCCAAAAGCGGCAATGCCGCCCCACAACCCTGACCCACCAAATCAACCAGCATCACATCTGCGCGAAGGCCCAGCCGCTGCGCCACATGCCCCGACACCCCCGGACACAGATACCCCGTGCATGTGCAGACCAGCAATGCATCCAGCTCCTCCGCAAAAACCCCAGCACTACTCAAAGCGCGTCCTACAGCCTCGCTCGCCAGAGCCGGTGCCTCAAGCTCGAAAATTTCCGCCAGCTTTCCTCCATCGGCTTTTCCCAGCTCCTCCAAATCACACCGCGCAAAATACCGCCGACCTATCCCCGAATCCCCCGAAAGCACCCGCGTCAGCAATTCCCGTGAACCCTCACGCAAAGTGCTCCAAGCCGAGCAACCCCGTAGAGCCGACAGCAGCTCTTTCTGCGTCATGCCCTGCGCAGGCACGGCACACTCTAGCGACAAAAGCTTCACGACCCTAATACGGCATACAGCCGCCCCCATGGCACAAGCCCGCTTTGCGCTGCCGCACTCAACGGAGCGTGTGTCCAACCGGCACATAACAGCCATTGACACAAACGCGCTACCCGCATCCGCAATGCAAACGCTCTGCTCAACCTCCGGCGAACCTCCGCGCACGTCCCTGCCCAGTCGCGCCGACCCTCCGCATAATCCACCAACGGCTCGCTGGCCAACCAAGCCGACTCCAGCGCCACACTCATTCCGTTGCCCGTGAGCGGGGCAATCATCCCAAACGCATCACCTACCGCACAACGATCCGCCCCACCACGATTAATAGTCGAAAAATCCAAATGACTCACCGCACAAAAACTCCCCTCCACCACATCGTTTCCCGCCAAGCGCTCACACAACCCACCCAACCCATGACTCCTCAAAAGCGCGGGCCAGCCACGCTCCTTGCCCCCGGGCACATTCGATGCACGAAACAGCCCGCTCACATTCACCTCATTCTCTCCCACTTGGCACAACCCCACATACGCCCCACGACCCGTGATCATCTCCAAATCTGCCCGCAACTGCACCCCGCGCAAATGCAACTTTACACCCACCCATCCGCACTGAGTTGCACGACGCCTCCCCGCTGCCCAAACCAGCCCCTCACGTCCCGCCGCATCCTGCTCCACACGCGCACCACAAATCAACCTCCCGCCCACTGCGACAAGCTCGCGCGCCAGCTGCGCATCCAGCACATAGCGCGACACCCGCCACGCCGGTTCATTCAGCGTGAAACGCCCCACACCAGCGCCCGCACCAGCCCACTCCCACAGCACAGAGATCGCCCTCCCTGCAGCGCATTCCTGCACGATATCTTCCAATCCACACTTGCTCAAAAACCCTGCATCACGCGGCGACAAAAATTCCCCACACACCCTATGCCGCGGATAACGCCCTGCTTCATGCACCACCACATCCACCCCCCGGCGCTGCAAAAAAATTCCCAGTGCCAACCCCGCCAACCCGCCACCCACAATCTCGATCCTTCTCGCACTCATCGTGGGCCACTCCCTTCGCCCCGCCAACCCACTAATCTCAAAGTCCCACGAAAACCTGCGCTCTCGCGGCAACGCCATTCTCTAGGTAGCAGAGCCTGCAGCTCCCCGGGCAAAAATCCCGCTCGGATACTCACCCGGCCATCATGCCACGTCACCGGATGCAACAGCCAACCTCGCAACAGTGCCAGCTGCAATATATGAAAGCCCCGTCGCACTGGCTCACACACCAGCAAATACTCGCACACCCCGCATAGGCGCATCAGCACCCGGCGCAGCTCTGTGCCATCAAAGTGATGTAACATTAAATTCACCACACCCACATCCGCTCGCGGCCAAGTGATCGAATCATCCAGCACGCTGCCCTGCACCCAATCCCAGTGCTGCGGCCATCCCGCGGGTCGCGGTGCCAAATCCACACCGCACCACACCACGCGCCCGTGCAGATCCCCTCGGAGCCCCAGAGCCAGTGCCCCATCGCCCGCACCCAGCTCCAGCACCCTCAGACTTTCGCGCCGAACACACAATTTTTTCACTTTGCCCCGCAACCAGCGGTGCGTGCCCATCAAAAAATTCAACCTCCGCAAATCCCGCCTTCCGGCCACGCTGTCTGGATGATCATGCGGCAGGCCATCCAAAATCTCTGGCTGTACTACCCGGCGCATCCAGCATAATATCCTTGCAATGCGTGTTGACAAATAGAATGAAAAATTATGAAACTACAAAGTTAGACAGTTAATTGTCTTATCTTATATCATGAGGCAGGATTTTTGACTGCCCATATCCATCTATTGTGCGGAATGGGACGATATTCTGGAATAAAATATCTCCACCAAGCATTTTTAATAACTTTACAGGAGAAATGGTTTTCCTTGAGTAGGGAGATACATTGTTTTTCTATCTCGGCAGTGTGGGTTTCAATAATTAAGTATATTGGAGATGTTATTTTTTGAAAAAGTTCATGACAACCTTCCAGGACTTGAATCTCAGCTCCATCAACATCTATCTTAATTCCCCCACAAGAGTTAGTGTCTAGAGTCAATTCGGAAAGAGAAATTACCCCCCCCCGTGGAAGTGCCCACAAACTTTTGAGAGATCTCTAACCTGCTATCATTTTGAAATCCGTTTAACAGCAGGTTTTTCTTGAATAAATCAACTTCACTTATTTGTGGTTCAAAAGCAATAACATGTTTAAGTTTTTTTGAGTGAAGGAGAAAAATAACATGCTCACCACGACCGGCTCCGACATCTATAAACCACACGGCTTTTTTGAATAACTTTTTAAAGTAAGGAGTAAGTTCTCTTTCCCAAAGTCCAAATATCACTTGTAACTGTGTCTCTGTATGAAGATAAAGCCTGAGTCCCCGCAAAATACCACATAATACTACATGTTCTTTGTAACCTTGGCCCAAAAATGTAAGTAATAATTTTTTTAAAAAACTATTAAAACCAGAAAACACACCTTTCTTTTTAATGCTCATTTGTTAGTAGCTATAAGTTTTGATGAATGTTTAAGCCTCGCTCAGCGCGGCCACGCCCGGCAGCACCTTTCCTTCCAGAAACTCGAGCGATGCTCCGCCGCCCGTGGACATGAAGGTGACTTTGTTGCCCACGCCACTGCGTTTGACGGCCTTCACCGAATCGCCGCCGCCGATGATCGAAACGGCAGATGTGTTGGCCGCTATGGCTCGCGCAATGGCAAAAGTGCCCTCCGCGCAGGCCTTGATCTCAAACACGCCCATTGGGCCGTTCCACAAGATCGTGCGGGCCGTGGCGATTTTTTCCGAATAAAGCTTTACTGTCGCCGGGCCGATGTCCACGCCTTCCCACCCATCGGGGATGGCCTCGCCAGGGGCGATGGTGCGTGTGGCTCCGACGGTGCGCCCGCCGAAGTCCAGCGCGTCGGTGATCAAGTTATCAACGGGCAGCAGCAGCTCTACGCCGCGCTTTTTCGCTTTGTCCATCGCGGCCAACGCGGTGGGCACATGGTCGGGTTCGCAGAGGGATTTGCCGATGGATTGGCCGAGGGCTTTCTTGAAGGTGTAGGCCATGCCGCCGCCGATGAGTAGGGCGTCGGCCTTGTCGAGCAGGCGGTCAATCACAGCGATTTTATCGGAAACTTTCGCCCCGCCCAGAATCACGACAAAGGGCTTCGCGGGGTGCTCGAGCTTGCCGCCCAGGTATTCGAGTTCGCGCTCCATGAGCAGCCCGGCCACAGCGAGCGGCACATGATGCGCGACGCCCTCGGTGGAGGCATGGGCGCGGTGGGCACTGCCGAAGGCATCGTTCACGTAGATGTCGCAGAGGCTGGCAAAGGCTTTCGCAAGGGCAGCATCGTTGTCCTCCTCGCCGGGCCAAAAACGCACGTTTTCCAGCAGCGCCACTTGGCCGTTGCCCAAGGCGGCGACTGCAGATTGGAGAGTTGAGAGGCCCTCGGGCGAGGTCGGGTTGGCATCGAGAAATTGCACCGGCTGGCCCAAAATTTTGCTGAGATGTTCGGCCACGGGGCGGAGGGATTGTGCCGGGTCCGGCTTGCCTTTGGGGCGGCCGAGGTGCGAGCACAGCACGATGCGCGCGCCGCCCGCGATGAGTGCGCGGATCGTCGGCAGGGTCTCTTGGATGCGCGTGTCGTCGGTGATTGTGACGCTGCCGTCCTTGTGGTCGAGGGGCACGTTAAAATCTACGCGCACAAGCACGCGTTTGCCGTTGACGTCGGTATTTTTGAGGGATCTTTTGGCCATGCGGGTGTTTACGTTTTGGAAGCGTTGCGGGCAAGGGGAAAGCGTAAATTTTTGCAGCGGGCTGTTGTGGTACAACAGTCAGTTAACCCTCCGAGGGGTGCTAAATTTTATTATCATATTGCAATATTAAAATATTTGCATTTGATCAAAAAGGTTAAGTCCCTGGAATCAGGCATAACCAAAGAATTTGAATTATTAAAAATCACGATATTGGAATGTTGTTATGTTGTAATAAAAATGATTCAACAATTTGCTGTAGCTCATGTGGACTCGTTTTCGTTCTCGGGGCTGAGGTCGTCGGTGATTGCGGGTGTTTTGCCTGCTTGGTCGGATTTGGTGTCGAAGTGAGCGCGGATGGCGGCGGCCAGTTTGGGGCCGATGTTGGGCAGGGCGGCAATTTTTTCGACAGGGGCGTTTTTGAGGCGGGTCACAGAACCGAAGTGGGCAAGGAGCGTTTCTTTGCGGCGGGCACTGATGCCGGGGATGGAGTCGAGCGCGCTTTCTTGCACGCGGCGTTCAAGGAGAAGTTGGTGGTAACCGTTGGCGGTGCGGTGGGCTTCGTCGCGGATGCGTTGAAGCAGGCGCAGCGCGCCATCGGTGTGCGGCAGCACGATGGGGGCACTGAGGCCGGGGGCGAAAATTTCTTCTCGCTGTTTGGCCAGGCCGATGATGGGTGGCGGGGTGACGCCGAGGGCGGCGAAGGCATCAAAGGCGGAGCTGAGCTGGCCCTTGCCACCGTCCACGACGATGAGGTCGGGGAGGCGGCCAGTGTATTCGCGGGCAGCGGCTTTGTCTTCAGGATCTCGCGCCGTTTCGCCAGGGAGCAGGGCGGGTAGCCCGAGCATGCGGCGGTAGCGGCGGAAGAGGGCCTCGCGCATGGAGGCGAAGTCGTCCTGGCCTTCGACGGTTTTGATGCGGTAGCGCCGGTAGTGGTAGCGGTCGGGTTTGCCGTCGCGGAAGACGACACAGGAGGCGACTTTGTGGGTGGTGGAGATGTTGGAGATGTCGAAGCATTCGATGTGGCGGGGGCGGCGCGGCAGGGCGAGGACGTCCTGGAGTCGGGTGATGTCTTCTTCCGGGATGACGGTGCTGGGGATATGGCGTTTGAAGCGGCGTGCGGGGCGGGTGGTTTTTTTGAGGTCGGCAAGCAGATTGCGGATGTCGGCAGCGCGTTCGAAGTCCATGCGTTCGGCAGCGCGGTGCATGTCGTCCTCAAGTTTTTTGAGCAGCTCGCGGGAGCGGCCATCAAGGAATTCGCAGGCCTCTTTCACACGTTCCAGATATTGCTCGCGGGTGACCTTGGCGATGCAGGGGGCGGAGCAGTTTTTGATGATGTGGTCGAGGCAGTGTTTGTAGTCTTTTTCGCCGGGGACGGGCGGTCGGCAGGAGCGGATGCCGTATTGGGCTTTGATGTGGGCGAGGGTGGAACGCAACGCGCCTGAGTGGGCAAAGGGGCCGTAGTAGGTGGCGCCGTCGTCTTTGCGTTGGCGCACGGTGGTGAGGCGGGGGTAGGGTTCGTTCATGTCAACGCGCACGAGGAGGAAGCGTTTGTCGTCGCGAAAGGAGATGTTGTAGCGCGGGCGGTATTCTTTGATGAGGCGACCTTCGAGCAGGAGTGCTTCAGTCTCGGAGCGCACGACGTGGATTTCGAGGTCGTGGACAGCGTCGAGAAGTGCCGCGGTCTTCATGTCGGCAGACCAGCGGCGGGAGGGGTGGAAGTATTGGGAGACGCGCTTGTGCAGGTCGCGCGCCTTGCCGACGTAGATGACGCGGTTGAGCCGATCGCGGTAAATATAGACGCCTGGCTTGTGAGGGAGCTGAGCGATTTTGGATTTCAGTTCGGCGGGAAGTGCCGGTTCGGACATGAATATATTTATGTACTCATCAGTGGCGTTTCAAGAGGTGAAGTGTCTTGCAAGCGTGTGTGAATTGGCTGTTTTATAATGGTCTAGTAGTGGCCTTTAATGGGCGCTTCGTGTTAATCCACGGTAATGTATTCAGGGCAGTGGTAGTGACCGGATGTTTGTTTATGGAGTTGGAGGAGGATATCGTTGGTAAGTGAGGAAGCGCCGAAGCGAAACCACTCTGGTGTAAGCCACTCTTTTCCCAGAATTTCTCGAACAGCAACAAGATATTGAAGTGCTGTCTTGGAGTCTTTTATTCCTCCAGCCGGTTTCATGCCGACTTTTCTGCCAGTCTGTTCATAGTGGTCACGAATAGCCTCAAGCATCACGAGGGTAACGGGGAGTGTGGCTGCAGGGGTGACTTTGCCAGTTGAGGTTTTGATGAAGTCAGCGCCAGCGTCCATTGCAATGTGGGAGGCGCGTCGCACGTGGTCGTAAGTTTGGAGTTCACCTGTTTCCAGGATGACTTTGAGTCGAGCTGACCCACAGGCTTCCTTGGTGGCGGCGATTTCATCGAAGACGGCGCTATACTCCCCGCGCAGATAAAGTCCGCGAGAGATGACCATGTCGATTTCATCGGCACCATCTGCGACGGCACGGCGCGTTTCTTCTAATCGTGCTTTAAGTTGTCCTTGGCCGCTGGGAAAATAGGTGGAGACAGCGGCAATT
The DNA here is from genome assembly GCA_938005615.1 of uncultured Verrucomicrobiae bacterium. GTDB lineage: Bacteria > Verrucomicrobiota > Verrucomicrobiia > JADLBR01 > CALLMV01 > CALLMV01. Next base: position 69,414 of record CALLMV010000014.1, on the reverse strand, counting down.
TTGACGGGGGCGTTCTCACCTAATTCGTCACGCGCGTATGGTACAAGTGTAGGATAAACACAGACGGCTGCGGTGTGACCCCATTCAGGATGATCGGGAGAGGGTCGAAGTGCTTTTTGGCACAGGCGGCGAACGCGTGCGGGAGTGTCTGCGCCTTCGAGGGTTGTGTGATCAATCATACTGAGAGCCAGGAGCAGACCTTCCCGCTTGGTGTCTTTTTTGAGACTACGGGTTTGGAAGCGTGCGGCACGCTCTTCAACGCCGACGGAATCTACGGTGGGGGTCAGACGATAATCCATGTACATGCGCGCAAAGTCATTTTTGGTGGCTGTACTCATGTAATGATTGTCCCTGCGAGTCGTTCTATGACAATGCTAAAAAGATTAAATGCTTCGATTAGCTCTTTGTAGTGTACATTTGAGCGATACTTTGCGTCCTTTTTTGTGGAACTGAACTTTACTGGTTTTTTGGTGTGTTCTCAGTTGAAGTTGTTCTTCCTTCACTAAATATAAATTTACGCTGACCAGTGTTATTGTTCAAGCACTCGTCAACTCATTTCCACTCAACCGCTGCATTACTACAGAAGAAGCCAGCGCGTCGGGATAATTTGAGATGAGTCGCGATTGGGGGTAGTAAACCACCTTTGGGGAGCGATGACTAGAGAATTGGTTTTTTCCCCGAGCCAAGCTGCCCACCAGCTGAACGTGCTGTTAGCTATGACGAAATGCTGGCAGCTACGCATGAGCTGGAAATCTTCCAGAGGATTATTCGGATCGCCAGATAATATGTGACCTAATGATCGGAAGAAAGGCTGTTCTTGAACCCAACTTGAGTCGTCGGAAAAGATCCACCAACGAACTTTTCCAAAACGTTTTTCAATTTCTCTTACAGCTCTTTCGTAGTAGTCCAATGGACATACGCCGTGAATTCCCGCGGTGTGAGCTGCCAAGTAGTCAGTTCGGCGAACGTGAATGGCAGCCGAGTTACTGTTTGAAATTTCATGTTGGAGCTTGGTGTTTGTTAAGGGATTTTGTTCCAGGTAGGAAAATTCTCTGCGAATCAATTCCGTAAAATCATAGAAATATTTTTCGCTCTGCCAGTGACCACGCAGCAAGCATGGTGTTCGTACTTTCAAAAGGTGATCGTGAAAGTGCCAACCAGTTTGAATGATTAAGCGGCGCCTGTGTAACGGGCGAAGAGAGTCAAGTACGCGGTAAGGCCACCATTGAGTGGTGGCCGTTGAGTGTGGGCCGATTAACGCTGTACGTTCTTCGTTGGTGAGAAATTCTGCATTTGGTAGAAAAGGTGACAGCATGTATCTGCGGAATCCGTCACCAGATTGAAAAATGCCCAGGTCGAGTTTCAGTCGCAGGTCTGCACGCAGTGAAATTGCACGTGCGGCGGCGTACTGAAACATCTGGTTGCCCAGACCGTCGCTGAGTGCGACAGCCACACATTGAGGTGTACTCATGGCGAAGTGGATTTTTGTGTCATCGCTTCTTCATAGTATTGCTCGAGAAAAGCGATTTGGATCGCTGCTGTGTAGTGTTTGCTGATGTGTAAGGAGGCTGCTTGAGAGAGTTGTTCGAGCTGCTGGGTTCGCGACGTAAGTTCAATGAGTTTTTCCGCAATCATTTCGGGCGAAGATTCCGGCACAAGTAATCCGTTGTATCCGTCTTGGATAACTTCGGGGATGCCAGCATGCTGGGTACCGATGCAGATAAGACCCGTGGACATCGCTTCCAATAGTGAATTAGGGACCCCTTCAATATCACCATCAGGATCCGTGAGGCTGGGATGAAGGAAGAAGTGACAACGTGCATAAAGCTCAGCGAGGTCAGCGCGGTTTAGCATCCCGTGGAGTGTCACAGAATCGGTGAGTTGGAGGTGGCGCACAAGTTGTTCGATCTCTTTGCGCTGTGGACCGTCACCTGCGATGTGGAGGTGTGAACGGGGATATTTCCGAAGAAAAATAGAAAACGCACGCACTGTATCAGCAAGGCCCTTCTTGGGGATGAACCGTGAAGCTTGGCACCAGTGCCAAACTCCGTCAGCTGCGGACCAGGAGCGCTGATGATAAGGAAAAAATTCCGTGAGTATATGGGTGCGATTGAGGCGTATTTTTTCTGGCGGACAACCCAAGTTGATCAGCTTAGGAATAAAATACTGGCACCGAGCAAGTACCAGTCTGGCATTTTGAAACACTAAAGGTAGGCGTTGCTTATCCTCACCGCGTAGCACGTAGCGACCCAGATCCGCACCGTGAAATGAGACCACCCATGGTATGTGTAAGTGGCGGAGTGCAAGGACAAGGCGTGTGGCCTCGTGGCCGAAATAGACGTGAAGGAGGCTTGCTTGGCAAGCATCTAGCTCAGAACGCAGGGCATCGACCAAGCCCTTGTAGATCTCCCGTGGAGCACGATGCACAAATTTCATATAATACCGCCAGGGCCAACTTGGCAGGTTGTGGTTTAGTATCCTGACCTGCGGTTCGGGGAAAAGGGTTAAGTTTTCTCGTTTCCGTGTGATCACGACGGATCGGTAGTTTTGAAGACCTGTAATTTGATTGTATACGTGCCACATTTCCGGTTTGAGATAGGTGCCGACGAATGAGGCGAGGATGGGAAGTTTGTCTGAGGAGCCACTCTGCATGTTAGAATACAAAGATATAACCGAAGAAGAATAAGCGTGAAGTTTCGTTTACGAACTGAGATCAATATTTTGCTCTAAAAGAATCTCTGTTCGAATATTTTTTATATTTTCACTAAAAATTATTACATGATAATATTCAAATAATTTAATTTAAATTAGTGTACCTCGAGAAAAAACTTTTTTTCCGAGTTGATGACAAATAGTTTCGTTTGATGGTTGATAAAAATCTCCGCCTTACTTTGTTAACTGTGATTGTTCTGAACTCAGTCTATTTTTTTGTGGAATTCGGTGTGGCCCTAGCCATCGGATCTGTGTCCTTGCTGGCGGACTCGATTGATTTTTTGGAAGATGCCATAGTCAATTCTTTGGTGTTGTGGGCACTGGGTTGGACCATGCGTTCGCGGGCTTTAGCGGGCAAAGTTTTTTCTGGTATCATGTTGATCCCCGCTACGATCACACTGGTCATGATATTTAGGAAACTGCAAACGCAGGAGGTCCCAGAAGCGATAACACTGTCAGTGGTTGGCTTGGGGGCGCTGGCAGTCAATCTTGCGTGTGCTTTTGTGCTCGTGCGTTTTAGGAACAGAGATTCCAGTCTGCTTCACGGTGCATGGCTCTGGGCACGAAACGATGCGATTATGAATATCCTCATCATCATTGCTGGGATCATTACTGCTTTTAGAGCGTCGATGTGGCCGGACTTATTGGCAGGGTTGGTGATTTTTTTAGTGAATGCGACTGCTGCTGTGGAGGTTTACAAAAAAGCGCACGAGGAAAATTTAAGAGCGCAGTTTGAGGAGAAAAAATCCTGCTGCTGATTTTGTTTCATGAGCAAATCTGCTAGGAAGCGGTTGGGGGTTTTCAGTTTGCAGGAGGTGGTGTGATTTGAAGTGTCACGGGGCAGTGATCTGATCCTGTGACTTCTGGCAGGATGGTGGCGTTTTTTACTGACGAAACTAATGTGTTGCTGACTAGGAAGTAATCAATGCGCCAGCCGATGTTGCGTGCACGGGCTTGGTTCATGTAACTCCACCAGGTGTAATGCCCGCCATCTTTAACAAAAAGGCGAAACGTGTCGGTAAATCCAGCGTCGAGCAGTTGTTGAAATGTCTGTCGCTCTTCGTCGGTGAAGCCCGCGTTGTGCCTATTTGCTTCAGGCCGAGCCAGGTCAATTTCTTTGTGCGCTACGTTGAGGTCGCCGCAGATAATAACTGGTTTTTTGTTGGCCAGCTTGCAGCAAAATTCCCGGAACGCTGGATCCCATTCGCGGGTTCTGTAGTCAAGGCGCGTGAGTTCAGGCTGGGAGTTGGGTGTATAGACGTTAACCAGATAGTAAGAGTCTAGGTCGAGGGTGATGACTCGGCCTTCTTTGTCGTGTGCCGGATAGCCAATTCCTAACATGATGTCTGCCGGGGCGATGCGGGTCAGGACACCGGTGCTGGAGTAACCTTTTTTTTCTGCGGAGTACCAAATGCACTGATATTCCTTAGGCCAGCGAAAACGCATTGCTTCGATGTCTGGTATTTGAGCTTTGGTTTCTTGAAAACAGTAAATGTCGGCTGGATGGTTTTGCAAGAATACGCTCAGCCCTTTGCTGGCGATGGACCGCAAGCCGTTGACGTTCCATGAGATGAGGCTGTGTGCAGCAGTCGGCAGGTTATTCATCTGCTGAAGTTTTGGATGCGTCACGAGAAGATTGTTTTTCTAGTTCGGCACGTTGTCGCGCTTCTTCACGCATAACGAGTTCGTCGAAGAGCGCGCGGACAGCAAAGTCGATATGTTCACAAGCACTGACTGCACGTTGAGATGGCAGATCATGGGAAAAAAGTTTATCTAAGAAACCAACCCTAGCTGGGACATCGTCAACATTCCAAAAACGGATTCTATGCTCATGTTCCAAAATTTTCAGGACGCGGGGATAACGTTCGGCCAGCAAAGCGTGGTGTTCATCTCGACACATACCGATGATTAGGCCGGCTGATTCCAAATCTTCAATCTGAACGGTGATGGCGTCACGTTCTTGGTTGGGGAGCAAAGGAATACCTCGTTGTTTGAGAAAATCGATGACCTCTCTAGCGATGCCCACACGGCCGGATTTTTCGACCATGCCGCGCGACTCGGCCCAAAATGGGTATCGCCACATTTTTGAGTAATAGTTAAAAAGAATCTCTGCTAGCCGACTGCGGTAGTAGTTGCCCGTGCATATAAAGAGTATTTTGCTAGGGTCGGGCTGCTGCATGAGTAAGATTGAGTTATATTATTGTTGTTCTTGCGGCAACTATGAAGCTATGAGTTTCTTGTTTTTGAGTTGCTGAACTGAGCCATAATTCATCATCTTTGTGGTTTTGTTGACCGGTCACACATCAGACAATAATCGTGAAGCAATGCAAAAAATCCTGAAAATATTACACCTTGGACTGGTTCTGTGCTGTGTATCAAATGCACCTGCAGAGACAAAGATTTGGCTGGGGATCGATCTTCTGGTGGCAAATGATTTTTCGTTACTGAAGGGCAAGCGTGTGGGATTGATTACTCATGCAGCGGCCGTTGATTCGAGGGGTATCGCTACCGCAGAGCACTTTCGCAGGGGGCGAGGGTTCGAGTTAGTCGCTTTTTTTGGGCCCGAACACGGGATCGACGGCAAGATTCCTGCTGGTGAGTATGTGCATAGCCGAACCGACCCTGCCTCCGGGCTGCCAATATATTCGCTTTATGGACAAACACGCAAACCCACGAGGGCCATGCTCCAAGGGATTAATATTTTGGTTTTTGATATGCAGGACATCGGGGCCCGCAGCTACACCTACATCAGCACGATGGGTTTGGCCATGCAGGCCGCAGCGGAAAACGGTGTGGAGTTTATGGTGCTTGACAGACCAAATCCTATGGGAGGGAACCGAATTGAGGGACCACCCTTGGATCCGCGTTTTCGTTCCTTTGTCGGACAGTTTGAAATTCCCTTCGTTCATGGCCTGACCGTTGGCGAAATGGCATTTTACCTCAATGAGACCTCCTGGATGTCCAGACATCCGCTCCACTTGCACGTGGTAAGAATGCGGGGATGGCGCCGCTCGATGACTTGGCTTGACACTGGACTTCATTGGGTACCGACCTCTCCGAATATTCCGCGGGTGAGAAGCGTCTTCGACTACGTGGCGACGGGTTGGCTAGGCGAGCTGGGCACTTTGCATAATGGAATTTTCACAGATGAGCCTTTCCGCCTTGTTGGGGCGCGTCAATTGGATTCCCAAGCTTTTTACCACGCATTGATAGAGCGGCGAATTTCGGGTATCAAGTTGACTCCAGTAAGGTATCAGATCACACAAGGCCGCTTTGCAGGAGAAACCTATTCTGGAGTGCGTCTTGATTACGCAAATTTGGATCAGGTAAGGCTTTCAGAATTGTCAGTTCACTTTCTTTTGGCAGCCCGGAGCGTGGCGGGAAGGGACTTTGTAGCTACAGCACCTGCTGCCAAAGTCCAGATGTTCGATAAAGTGACTGGCGGGGATAGTGTGCGTCGAACACTCACTTAGGAGCCTAGCAGCGAGCGGAATCTCTTTGCAGAATGGAGAAGATACGAAGAACGATTCAGGCGTGAACGCTCACGGTTCCTTCTGTATAACTGAGATTATGACCAAACAGATCAATCTAAGCAAAGTCGCCTCTGCGGAACTGTGCCAATTGCCTAAACTACTCCAGCTCGAAATCCTGTCGGATTTCAACAACCTGCCCGAAAATATGGAAACAGATAACTCAGGTAAAATTGGTCGGCTCCAACGTGATGGCAGAACGGTTTTCCGATTTCGAGCCGGTGATTACAGAATCTACTTCAGCCCCACGGATCACGGATGGCTTATCCACCGGGTGGTTCATAAAAATACGCTTGAGGATTTTCTCTACCGATCAAATTTGCCCTTAGGTGATGAGGATAAATCGCTCGCAGAAAATGCAAACTTTTGGGAGCTCATAGGACCGCCTGGAAAGGAAAAATGAGCGTAATTCAGACGAACGAAACGATCGGACTGATCGCAGGCAAGGGGAGCTATCCGCGTGAGTGGCTCAGGGCAGCAAGACTTGCCGGATCAGTAAAGATCGCTATGGCCGCTTTCGAAGGAGAGACTGATGCTGAACTCTTGCGGGAAGTGGACTTCGCCGAAGTAATGCATGTAGGACAGTTGGACCGATTAATTAAATTCCTCAAAAAAAGCGGAGCCCAATCTGCAGTCATGTGCGGGCAGATCACTCCCGGCAGACTCTATGATATGCGACCAGATTTTCGCACTTTGCTGGTGCTTGCTCGCTTGAAACGCAGAAACGCTGAGACGCTATTTCGGGCCGTCGCTGACGAGATGGCAAAGGACGGAATCCGACTACTGCCTGCAAACACATTTTTAGAAAAAAACATGATCTCCGCATCACATCGGATCGGTCCTCCGTTGAGGAGAATTTTTCGCGAGGATATAGCATTTGGTTTCGATGTAGCAAAAAAAATCAGTGCGATGGATATTGGACAAAGCGTCATCGTCAAGCGCGGCACTGTGCTTGCTGTCGAAGCTTTTGAAGGAACGAATGAAACTATACGGCGGGGTGGCATGTTAGGTCGTGGTCGTGCGGTCTTGGTCAAGGTGAGTAAACCGGGACAGGATTTTCGTTTCGATATTCCTGTTGTTGGACCACGCACTGTTGAAGTAGCAGCGTACGCTGGTGTCAACGTCATCGCTTTAGAAGAGGGAAAAACCTTGCTCCTTGAGGTTGAGCGCCTTAACGAATTGGCCAGCCGTTTAGGAGTGTCAATAGTAGCCTGGGCGGCAGTAAATCAAGGATGAAGATCAAAGCAGCAGTTGTTGGAGTTGGCCACATAGGGCGCGAGCACGCCCGAATTTACTCGCAATTAGACGACGTAGATTTTGTTGGTGTTTACGACATTGACGAAAACGTCTGCCGCCGTGTGGCCCAGCAACACAGAGTTCGCGCATTTTCCAATCCTGCAGAAATATGTGATGCGGTGGATTGTGTAACAATCGCCACGCCCACATCCACACACTTTGAAGTGGCGATGCCTTTTTTACTCAAAGGCAAATCTGTCCTCATCGAGAAGCCAATCACAAACTCAGTCGAAACAGCCCGCACTCTTGTGGATACCGCCCGGGCTCATGGATGCATCATACAAGTGGGGCATATCGAAAGGTTCAATCCTGTGATTCGCAGTTTGCAACCCCTTCTCACACATCCACGTTTCATTGAAGCCTCCAGGCTTTCCCCGTATCCGGGGCGCTCTACGGATATTGGAGTCGTGTTGGATTTGATGATTCATGATTTGGATATCATCCTTAGCCTAGCGCGTTCACCAATTGTTACGATAGACGCCGTTGGCGTTCCTGTGTTGAGCAAGGGTGAGGATATTGCAAATGCACGCATCCGTTTTGAGAATGGTTGTGTTGCAAATATCTCTACTTCCAGAATCAGCCCAGATAAGCTGCGGAAGATTCGCATATTTCAGGAGGACACTTACATCTCATTGGATTACCAACATCAATCAGGTGAGATTTATCGCAAAATCGAATCTCGAATTACACGAGAAAAGGTCCCAGTTACCAAGGAAGAGCCTCTCAGGCTGGAGCTGGCGTCGTTTGTGGAGTGCGTAAGACGCAAGGATGAGCCTGTAGTATCTGGCGAACAAGGTTACGCCGCACTGGAAGTGGCTTTGCGAATCACCAAGTTAATCGAAGAAAATCTCGCTGCCCATCCGCCGAAATCGCACCAAGCTGCGGTATGAAAGTGTTTCTGATTGCTGGCGAGACGAGCGGCGACCTTTTGGGCTCTGACCTGATAAACTCCCTTCGTGCGGAAAACCCCGGCCTCACTTTCTTCGGTACCGGAGGTGTACGTATGGCACAAGCAGGACAAAAGCAGTCCTTCGACCTCACCAAACACGCGGTCGTTGGCCTCTGGGATGTCCTCAAAAACTATCCCAAATTTCATTATCTTTTTCACAAACTTCTCTCTGAATGTATTCGCCTGAAACCTGATGTGATTGTACTGATCGATTTTCCAGGTTTTAACATGCGTTTTGCTAAAGCCATTAGACCGGTGCTCAAAAGCGCAAAAATATTTTACTATGTCTCACCACAACTCTGGGCTTGGAAGCCCGGTCGGGCTCGCTTACTTCAGCGTACTGTAGATTTGTTGATATCCATCATCCCTTTTGAACCCGATTGGTACCGAGAGCACGCGCCCGGATTGAAGGTGGCATGGGTGGGCCACCCGATCCTAGATCGTGTGCGACCGGTAACCCTGAATACCAGCCTACCCAAAAATAAAACTGTGGCACTCATGCCAGGTAGCCGCCCCAAGGAGTTGGCCAGGCACCTTCCTTTGCTTCTGAAAACCCTTCCGCTGCTATGGAAAAACATCCCGGACCTTCAGTTTATCGCCCTTGCTCCAAACGATGGGATTGCAGATTTTCTGGAGAAGAAGTTTAACGCATGCTCCAAAAACTTTCCTCCAGGATCAAAAATCGAAGTACTCAGCGGCTATACGGCCACACATCTTTCACGTTGTCACTTGGCATTGGTCGCCTCAGGCACAGCTACGCTGGAGTGTGCTTTAGCCGGAACACCAATGGTCGTCTTCTATATAGTAAATCCTCTGACTTACCACATTGCGAAGCGTCTTGTTAGAGTTCCGTACCTGTGCATGGTGAATTTGCTGCGCAACAAGGAAGTTGCTCCGGAGCTGATCCAATCACAAGCGACACCCGAAAAACTGAGTAAAATCGCTACAGATATACTCCAAGATGACGATTTGCAGAGCTACCAGCGCGCCGAGCTCCACCGCGTGGTTCAAATGCTTGGCGAACCCGGCGCCTCACGCCGTGCGGCTCGAGTTATTTTTCAGAATTCAAACCTGGCTTTTTCTGACAAGAAGGAATCAAAGGAGCAAGCACCCGGTCAGAACAAGCGGTGAAGGATAACTTCGGATCGCGTGAGATTGCCTGCTCAAGGTGCTCTCGTGCCAGCTCAATCCTGCCCAGCAATGCGGCATATCGAGCACTATAGTAGTGAGCAAATCCGGTATCGCGCAGAGGTGCTGGTGCACACTCCCAAGTTTCCAGGGCGTGCTTGAAGTCGCGTAGCCCCTCATAAGCTTGCGAAGCCAACAAAAGAAAAATCGGCTGTTGTGGATAAATATGCAGGCCGGCATACGCGAGTCGTGCAGCGGCCTTAAAGAATTTTTTACGCATTAACAGATGCCACCGCAGTTGAATGACGGCCATCCGAAGTTGAAGCTGAGGCCCCAGGCTATCGAGCTCCTTCCAAGCGTCTTCATCCATTCCGAGGTCCAGGTACCCGCATGCCGTGCGCACTTTGATTAAATACTCTCGCTCATCATTGAGTTGCTGATCTTTGTTTGTTTTGTTCATGGCTCCGTTTCCTTTCTCGATAAAACTTATGCAAAAAATGGGCCAAATAATGATTCAAAAAAGTGCATCTTTATATACCCATATTTCAGAGAATTCTCGCAAACGGCTTATAAAACTAACATACAAGAATTTTACTGAAAAAAAATTAATGAGCAAACCAGTGAGCTTCATCAACTAGGGGTTTGCAAAAATCTCTCACAACGCTCGCGGTCTCCGCACCGCAATTGAGGGACTCTTCCACACGTCGTACGATCGCGCTGCCTACCACCACACCATCGGCTACATCGCAGACCGCTCGCACATGCGCGGGTGTGGACACCCCGAAACCCACCACCACAGGCACGCTACTCAGAGATCTGAGATCTAGGACTTTCTCCCGAAGGTTGGCCGCGAGCTCGCTGCGCTCGCCAGTCACACCTTCTCTAGAGACGTAGTAAATGAAGCCTTCAGCCAGTGTGGCCAGTCTAGACATGCGTTCTCTCGGCGTGGTAGGTGCGACTAGCACAATCGATTTTAGCCCGTGATGCGCAAAAGCCTCGCGCTCGGCTTTGGCTTCCTCTGGAGGGAGGTCTAGCAGAAGGATACCATCGGCACCTGCAGATGCCGATTGCGCGGCAAAATGATTCACACCAAACTGCATCACGGGATTATAGTATGTGAAAAGCACAACGGGTGTGTCGTGAGTGCGACGAAATTGAGCAACAATCTCCAAAACCGAAGCTGTGGTGGCGCCAGAATTCAATGCACGACCAAATGCCGCCTGGATAACTGGACCATCGGCAATGGGATCGCTGAATGGGATGCCCACTTCTATGATGTCGGCCCCGGCATCAGCCACTGCCCTCAGGATCGAAAGGCAGCGAGAAGCATCGGGGTCGCCGCCTGTGATGTATGCGACAAAAACACGCCCCTTGTTGCCGCCACAACGCTTCTGGAATGCCACATCAATTCTGTTCATCTTGACTTTTTTACAATGGTGACACCCTACTTCGGAAGTAGGAATGCAGCCAGCGTGTGATGAGGATTGATTATGTCAAAAAGTCATGCGCAATTGCGGTCTGCTTCTGGCGTGTTAAAATGCGCCGATGATTAAATCTTTTTCTCAATGCAGTCTTGCTTTAGGTGGTGTGTGTTTAATTGTGTTTGGTGTCATTTCTTGTGGTGTGACTGATGATGCATCTGGTCCCGTTACTTCGGGATCTTCACCGCGAATGCCTCAAACTGCGTTGGATGTTGAAGTGGTGGTCGTCAACACGAGGCTTGGAAGAATCATCATCGAGCTCAATGATGCCCGCGCTCCCAAGCACTCGCAGAATTTTCGGACTCTGGCCGTTGAGGGGAAGCTTAACGGGACGACATTTCATCGCGTCATACCCGACTTCATCATCCAGGGCGGAGATCCGAACTCACGCGATGCGGATAGGTCGAATGATGGTTTTGGAGGCCCGGGCTACACTGTGCCTTTTGAGGGGGGGCTGCAAGCTAGGCGCGGTTCGGTAGTGATGGCGCGTTTGCCGGATAGCGAGAATCCTGAGCGTGCCAGCAATGGTTCCCAGTTTTATATTCTTCTGCGTGATGCACCTAACCTCACGGGGGTTGACACAGTGTTTGGTCGTGTGGTGATTGGGATGGATGTGGTGGAGCGCATCGCCTCCCAGCCTGCGGATGAGAATGATAATCCGATCGATCCTATCACGATGACGGCTTCAGTGATGCCGTTTGAAAAGGCGCGCCAGCTTGGCTCAGCCAGCAGGCTTTAAATGTAGAAACCAACTCGCCTTGCGAGATCATCTAGTGAGGCGGGTTGCCAGGTAGAGACCCAGTGCGACATAGGTGCGTTGAAGCGCCTCAGCATCCACCGCGTGCGTGAAACCGAAAGTGTCATCAAACGGAGCATTGGGATTAATTGGTCTGTAGGGAGGGGCTGTGCCCTCGACGTTGGCCATTTGTTTGAGAATTGGGATGTTGATTTCGTGATCCCTGCCAAAGCCTATGCAGAAGATAGTAACTTTTCGCGGATCGTTGTTATTGCGTCTTGCAGCGTTGCAGTAGCGGATACAATGATTCTCACTTTCCCTGCGGGTGTTGGTGGCGGTAAAATTAATCCAGTTACCTGTTCGTGCGGAGAGGAAAGTCATGTTATCGCGAAAGATGTTAAATTCTGTGTTTATTGCAAACTCGAATCCGGGATTGATCTGTCGGATGCGATAACGGTTGGAAACGGGATTTGTCGTGGTGGTGTTGTTGGAGTTGTTGAGTCTATAACCCAGCGGGTAGCTGGAACTGTCGCGTGGCACGTTGTAACGATTAGTAATAGTGCTGCCATCAGAAAGACGAAAGACATGCGTGATATCTTCGCCGATCACTGGAAACCTCACTTCGGTATCAAAAGCCAGCACCAAGTCGGTATGGATCATATGGAATTGGCGATGAGCCTCAGGATAGCGACGGTCAGTGAAGGAGATCCCGCCACCCCCGCCGCGCACATCCGCGCCGATGTCAGTGCCATGAGCATTTATAGGTGCGTTGGCAAACCAGCGAGCGTTCCACGTAGCCTGCGTAACGCCGGGAGGTGGTGAGTCAAACGCTCCTAACGTGTTTGGCGCACGCACGCGCACGGTGTTGAAAACACCATCCGTCATAAAAACAATAATCTTCTTCACGCCGCGCTCGGTGTATCCTTCTAGGGGGATCATGCGATCCAGCGACATACGCAAAGCATCTGCAGGCGCAGTGGTGCCTCCAAACTGAAGGTAGCGTGGATGGGACGTGTTGTAGCAAATTTGCTCGATTTCATTTTGAAAATCCGTGCGGTAATCCATCTCCATTGCTGCCACACTCGAGTAGCTGAATAATCCAAGGGTGTCGAAACCCTCGATAAAGTTGGATGTAAATTGCGGCAACGTAGAGCGGATGACAGCGTGCCCTCCGTTATCAATCATTGAGCCCGAACGGTCGATAATGATGCCCATAATAACAGGGAACCGCACGGCCTGCGCAGCAGCACGAAGAGGCACTTCGTTAAATGCGGGAATGCCCAACGCACGAATAAAGTAGGTGCGCTGCACGTGACGAGCCTCCACATCCACAAAAACTCGAGTTGGCAATCCGCGGGCGTTGCGCTCGAAGGTGACGGTGATATCATTATCCACATCCACAGTGGCGCGGCGGAAGTTAGACTTTACCGCGCGATAGGCATACTGGCGCATTTCACTTTCCGGCCGACCCACGTAACGCGTAGCGGTAATCGCTCCGGCATCAACTGCCTTATTCAGCTGGGCTTTGGCTGTGTAAAGGATTCCCGCGTCTGTGCCCAATCCGGCGAAACCTAGCAGCATGATGAGAGCCAGTGCAAAAAGTACCAGGCTTTGTGCTCTCTCAGTCGGTTTTCTTTCAAAAATATGCAGCGTCATAGATGATGGTTCCCACGTTTGTAGACATCGGCGTGCCTCCGATACCGAGGTAATGACTTAAGGGCATGATGGGTTGAAATCTCAGGAAAATTTCCACAACGTAGAGCGTTTGGTAAGGCTGGGTGCTGACGTGATTGGGTAAATCCACGCGTTGCCCCAGAGGGCTGCCAACCCCGGGCTTGGGCTGCAAAGTACGTGGGGCCACGTCGAGCAAGCCCCGCTGGTCATATTGCGCAATGCGTGCAGTTCCGTCTGACTCTACCTGAAGTTGAGCCAGGTAGATTCTGCCGTTTGCGATGAGGTCTACAGGCAGCGCATTTTGTATAGCGGTGTCCATAGTGAGAGGGAAGTTGGGCGCAGACGCAGAGTCTATCCGTCGATAGGCCATCATACCGACTTCGCGCGTCAGTTGGACCGCCGTCTGTTTGTAGCTGATGAACCTTCCAAAATCCACTAACACAGAGAGCAAAAAGAGTAGGATGGGTAGGATGAACGCAAATTCCACCATGTTGGAGGCATACTCCTGCTGCCTCTTGCGGAGGTGGCGAAGCAATCCATGGAAAGACGGTCTGAACCTAGAACTCGTCATTGTATTTCTCCGCGACAAATGTAGAACTTGCGACTAATGTGCGGCGGGCGTTAATCACTTTTTTGCCGGAGGAGATTAACGCCCGTACAAAGGGTTCAAAAGGAGCGATGTGGTCGTAGTCGTACTCAACCCTGATGGTAAAGGTTGAATTTGCCAGGCCGATGGTGCCCGGTCCGGTTTCGCGGCTGCTCAGACTGACCCGAGCGCGTTCGCTGGGGATCAACCCGGCTGATTGTAGTTCCAAGACTTTAAGTACAGTCTGGGTGGGGTTGGCGAAGTGCTCGCCGCGGTATGTGGTGGCGCCGACAATCCCTACGCGCCCAGCCTCGCGCACGGCATGCTGGATCGTTTGTTGAATGTAGAACATCCGCGAAAAATCCATGATGGCCATGAGCAGGCACATCAACACAGCAAAACAAAGCACGAATTCCAAGAGGGACTGGGCACTGTCGCCTCGCTTTACTGAGAACATGTGGTTCACAGCTTTAAACACTGCAAACGGGGTGCCACATCCCGGTGCGGCACGGAATTTTCATACTTATATGTCGATTTTTTGTCGAACTTAATTCCGCCTGCTGAAGGTTGAACCCGGGGTATTGTTGGGCCAGACTGACTGCATGGAAACTTCACAGCATTTACGAGACAAAATTATTGGTAAAGTGCTCGATCATCTGCGGGAACACGGAAAAATGCCGCCCACTGTGTATGCCGTGTGTCGCGACCTGCAAATCAGTGAGAAGGAATTCTATCAAGAGTTTCCGAGTCTTGATGCTGTGGAGAGTGCACATTGGCGAAATGTGATGGATCACAACATTCGCAAAGTAGAAAATAGCAGCGAATGGCAGGGCTTTAATTCACAGCAGCGCTTGCTTGCGTTTTTATATGCCTATTTTGAAGACTCGCTGTGCCATCGGTCGCTGTTGCTTCTGCGGTTTGGAGGGCTAAATGTTTTGCAAGAGCCTGTGAGTTTTCGTGAAGCTTCGCAGCGATTTTTGGAATTTGCCCGTGATATAGTAAAAAAAGCTATTCAGGAACGAGAAATCGCAGACCGCGGGAGGTTGAACGACATTTACCCCCGAGGGTTGCTGCTGCAGTTTCGCACAGTGTTGGATTTTCACTTGCGTGATACATCGCCTGGCTTTGAGAGGACTGACGTGTTAATCGAAAAAACCACACGCTTAGCGTTTGATCTGATGAAGACGTCAGCACTGGACTCAGCAATCGATCTAGCGCGCTGGGTGATGGCTTTTCGCAACCAGGGTGCTGTAGCAAAGGCGCCTTGCGGAGCGATGTGAATCATGCCTGAGCAGAGTAGTATTCCGACAAACGCATTGAGCCGTATGGCCGCCATTGCCGGGGCGGGCACAAAGGTCGGGGTGAATTTCGTGCGACATTACGCTCAAGCCGCTGTTTCAGGTAGGCTGAATCAGGATGCTCTTGATGCCGCTAATGCCCGCGACATCTACAAGACGTTGAGTGAACTCAAGGGCGGGCCGCTGAAAATCGCCCAGATGCTTAGTACTGATCAGCACCTTCTACCAGCGGCCTACGCGGATGTATTTTCCCAGGCGCAGTACTCGGCACCGCCATTGTCCTATCCGCTGGTGGCCCGCACATTTCGCCGGGAATTTGGCCGCGAGCCTTTGGAGTTTTTTGATGAGTTTAGCCGCGAGGCTGTGGCGGGCGCCAGTATCGGGCAGGTGCACAAGGCCCGGCGCGGTAATCTGTGCTTCGCTGTAAAAGTACAATACCCGGGAATTGCGGATAGTCTGCGCAGTGACCTGGCAGTGGTGAAACCGCTGGCTCTGCGGCTCTTTGGCCTACGCGAAGAGGATGTGTCGGATTACTTCCGCGAAGTTGAAGAGCGTCTCATGGAGGAAACGGATTACGAGCATGAGCTGGAACGCTCACTGGAGCTAACCGGACAATGTGCCTGCCTGGCGGGAGTTCGGTTCCCGAAGTTCTTCAGGGAATATTCCTCCCGGAGAATATTAACGAGCGAGTGGATTGATGGTGTTCCTTTTGATGCTTACTGCGACGGGAATGCTTCTCAAAAAGAGCGAGACAGGATCGGACAGGCGTTGTGGGATTTCTATGATTTCCAAATTCACGAGTTAAAGCGTTTTCATGCGGATCCGCATCCGGGAAATTTTTTGGTGAGCGACGGGAAGTTGGTACCACTGGATTTTGGCTGCACAAAGCAGTTAGATCCCCACTTCCATAAAAGGCATTTTGCGTTTTTGGATGAGCGTTTGTTGGAGGATGATGCATCGCTAGAAAGAGCACTACGCGAGCTGCGTATTCTGTTGCCTGAAGATGGTAGCGCACAGACGCGGAACATGTTGGATCTTTGCAGGCGATCCATCGCATTGTTGGCCCGTCCTTTTCACGAAGGTGAGTTTAATTTTGGTGATCCGGAATACCTCAGGGAAATTCGTTACCTGGGGGAGCAAAGCGAACGCGAAGGTTATGGCCCCAAGATGCTGCGCGGTGCCCGCGGCTCGGCAGAGAGTCTTTACGTGAACAGAGCCTATTTTGGTTTGTATAACCTCCTGGCCAGACTGCGTGCTCGAGTCATGACGGTTTCGCGATTCTCTGTTGCGAATGGTCAGAGCAATCCGGTCGCAGGTGGTGTAGGTTAATCATCGAGCCTGCTCGGTCGGAGTTTTGTGTGCTGTCTTCACGGAGAGCAGTCGAAGGCTGTTGAGACAGACAAGCAGTGTAGAGCCTTCATGGGCCATCACGCCTAAGGTGATGGGCACGAAGCCGCCGAGCGAAGAGACTACCATCACGATGATGGTGCCAAGAGATATTGTGAGGTTTTGGAAGATGATGTTTCGTGCTGCGCGGCTTATGTGAAGGGCCGTCAGGAAGTTTTCTATGTGATCGTGCATCAAGACGACTTCGCTTTGTTCCAGTGCTGCGTCGCTTCCTCGAGCACCCATGGCGACTGAGACGTACGCAGCCGCTAGGCAGGGCGCGTCGTTAACTCCATCACCGATCATTGCGACTTTATTGCCTTGAGCGCTCATGTCGCGGATGATCTGGAGTTTATTTTCTGGGGAGAGGCCGGAAAGCACTTCTCCGATGCCGAGTTGGCGTGCGACGTTGACGGCCGTTTCGCGACGGTCGCCGGTGAGCATAATTGTGTGAAGCTTCATTTCGTGCATTTTTTTAAGGACAGCGGCTGAGGTCTCACGGATGGTGTCTTGGAGTAGAATACGACCGAGGATTTCGCCGTGTAGTAGCCATACTTCAGAGGTGTCTGGCGGTGGAGGTGGGATGGTTTGCGTCCATTGTGCAAGCGGGCCAGTAAGGAGCAGTTCGCGACGGCCAATGAGGGATTTTTGGCCTGCAACAATCGCACTAACACCGTGGCCTGTTAGGGAGATGAAGTCAGTCAGTTCAAGCTCCGTGAATCGGTTGCGTTTGCCGTGCTGAACGATTGCGCGAGCGATGGGGTGTGTGGAGCGGGTTTCCAGGGTATATGCGACTCGGATTAGTGTATCTTCATGGCCTGGTGGGAAGCTTTCAATTGCAGTAATGTGTAGTTCACCAGTGGTCAGGGTGCCAGTTTTGTCCATGGCAACGGTGTCGATCTGGGAGAGTTTTTCAATGGCTGCACCACCTCGAAAAAGGATGCCTTTACGCGCTCCAAAGGCGATTGCGGCCAAGATGGCAGAGGGGATGGAGAGGACAAGTGCACACGGGCTTGCTACGACAAGTAGCGTCATGGCCCGGTAGAATGCAGAGAAAGTAGTGACGCCTTCTGCATCGGTGGTGTTGCGAAAAGGCTCAATACCGAAGGCGAGCCACCAGACGAAAAACATGATGGCTGTAGCACTGAGGATAGCGATGCTGTAGGCTGGGCCGAAGCGATCAGTCAGCCGTTGGCTTTGGGCTTTGCTGTTTTGGGCTTCGCGGATCAGAGTGATGATTTTTTGAAGGGCGCTTTGGCTCGCGGGGCGAAGGCATCGGGCTTCCATACTACCCCAGAGATTGAGTGTGCCGCTTGAGAGTTGATCACCGGGTTGTTTAGGTACGGGAGTGGATTCTCCCGTCAGAGAGGATTCGTCGGTGGCAGATTCACCACTAAGGACTTCTGCATCTGTTGGGACAGAGTCGCCCGGACGAATAATGAGGATATCACCTTGGCGTACATCATCAACGGGCACGTCTTTTGGTTCACCTGTTTTGGGATCGCGAATGTGTGCGTGACGCGGAGCAAGCGCAAAGAGCGCGTTAATTTCGCGGCGTGTTTTGTAAAGGGCGTAGTGTTCCAAGGCTCCAGATGTGGAAAACAGAAAAAGAAGAAGCGCGGCTTCGCCGTGGGCACCAATGAGGGAAGCGCCGACTGCAACTGCAATCATAAGGAAATGGATGTCGAGCTCCAAGCGGGGAAGTCGAGAAAAGCTGTCCTTTGCTGCGTCCCAGCCGCCAAAAATCATTGAAATTAAATACAACAGCGTGGGTAACCACTCTGGTCCTAAGTGTGAGATTTGTAGCAGTAATCCGATAAGTCCAAAAACACCACAACCCGTGGCGAGCCAGGCCATCTCACGCCAGTCGCCTTCATCCTGACTGCGCACACCTGCGGCTTTAGCGGGGTCAGGCCAGGGGATGCGTCTCCACGTCCAGAGTGTGGTGCTCGTAGTGCAAAGGCCTTCTTTTTCTAGGAGCGTCTGGCTGGGGAGTTTTTGCAGTCGGAATCCTGGCGGGGCTGAATGGCTTTGGGGAGCAAGTGTTTTGAGTGCGTTGTTGATTGTTTCTTGCAAGAGGTTACGCAAGTGGTTCACATCCACCGCGCCGATGGTGGCGACCGAAATTTCCTGATGCGGTTTTTCCCAGAGTACGGCTTGTGCTTGCTGGCTTTTTTTGAGGAATTCGGCAAGCGCAGGGACCCAGCGTGATTGCTCGTCGGGTGGAGTTGCAGGCATGTTGTTTGTTATGGTGTTTGTGTAGAAAAAAAACGTTTTTTAACAACGCTTTAAAATAAATACTGAGATTCAGACTTGTTTTCGACAAACCCTTTGAACGCTAAAGTCTATTTCGTGTAGGGGGGGAGAAGAGTGTTGCGCGACTTGTTGAGTACAGCTAGCAATCCCGCATGGAGTATTGGCTTGCTGCAGCGCTTGCTATCGTGGCATTTGCGATGGGGTCTGTGCCTTTTGGCTATCTCGTCGGAAAGATGAACGGGGTGGATGTGCGTAAGCACGGAAGTGGAAATATCGGAGCAACGAACGTAGGCCGCGTTTGTGGCAAAAGGTGGGGATATCTGGTGCTGTTTTTGGATTTTATGAAGGCATGGTGTGCAGTGTTTCTGCTCACCCGCTTGGCGCTGGCTTGGGAATGGGACGGCGATGAGGAGATGTTGCGTGTGATTTTTGGCGTGAGTGCTGTGCTGGGACATAATTTTTGCCCTTGGCTAGGTTTCAAGGGCGGCAAAGGGGTGGCTTCAACGGCGGGAATCCTCGTAGGGATTAACCCATTGGTGTTTGTGATAGCCTTTGCTGTTTTTTTGCTCGTGTTTTTGATGAGTCATTACGTGTCTTTGGGCTCAATACTTGCATCGGTTGCGATGGCTACTTCGGTGTGGGTACTTGCACCCGGAGGATGGGCCGCTTGGGCAATCACTGTATTGGCAATTCTTGCGATTTGGAAGCACCGCTCAAACATTAAGCGTTTGATGCAAGGCACCGAAAGCAAGACACCACCACCGTGGGCATCCAAAAACAAGGACTGTGCTGGATGAATATCGAGGTGATTGGACAAGGAGCCTGGGGCAAGGCGCTCGCAATTTTGTTGGAACACAACGGGAACATCGTGCACCGCTGGAAGCGCAGCTTGCCTACGGAGCATCCTGCCAATTTGGACGCCGTTTTGATTGCTGTGCCATCGCGTTATGTGGATGAGACGTTGAGGAAGTTTCCCGCACCTGGGGTGCCGATCATTAGTTCTGTAAAAGGCATGGAACCTGAGCACAGTAGGATGGTGCATGAGATTGTATTGGAGTTGTGGTGCGAGGAGCGTTTCGCGGTGCTGGCTGGGCCGAACTTTGCAGAGGAGATTATCCAGGGGAAGCCTGCCGCGGCGGTGACTGCAAGTTGCGACGAAAGGCTTGCACGGATGGTGCAAAGGCTTTTTAACCAGCCAAATTTCCGTGTGTACTTGAGCACGGATCCAGTCGGTGTGCAGTTGGGTGGTGCGCTTAAGAATGTTTATGCACTGGCGGTCGGTGCGTGTGATGCTTTGGGCTATGGAGAGAATGCGCGCGCTGGGTTGCTTACGAGATGTTTGGCCGAGATGACGCGAGTGGGTACTGCCTTGGGGGGACGCCAAGATACCTTCGCCGGATTAAGCGGTGTGGGTGATTTGATACTCACCTGCTACAGTGATATGAGCCGCAACAGAAGGTTCGGAAAATGGCTTGCGCAGGGGCGTAGTTTTCGGGAAGTGATTGCCAAGCTTGGTGGAGTGGCCGAAGGGGTGACGACTGTGCGTGCTCTACGCGAGAGGTGCCGTACGCTTGGTGTGCCCGCTCCAATCATCGAAAGTATTTATGCGGCGATTTATCAACGTCGATCCCTAGCAGAAGTCATCCGCGAGCTTCTGGAAAGTACCCCTGATATGGAGCACCGTGAGGAGCTTTCGATCGGTGTAAAATCCAATTCTTGTTGCTGAAACTTTTGTAGAATACAGATTCGTGTTTTCCGCAGCTTTTTGAGCAGAACCGAACTGTTTGATTTAGTCTTCAGGCCTGAGGTGAATTGCGAAGAAATTTCATAAATGCTAACTCTGATAGTATGATTTTCCGCGAGCCACCCCGTCGCTGGTACTTGATCCTTCCTAGCGGAGTGATTTCGTATTTCGGTTGGCTCGGAGTTTTTTTGTTTTTTACGGGATGGATTCATTTCGCAAGGTGCCATGCGGCTCAATCTTCGGAGCGCGTGCTTAACGGATCGGAGCAAGCTGATGTTGGATTAAATGAGAATTCAGAAAGAGCATCAGCAGGGTCGCAAGTAGAATTTGATGCTGCAAGGGCCCCTCGGGCGGTCGGTGAGATGCCAGCCGAGCCTGTGGCTATAGTGTTGGGCTACCATCAGTTTGACCGGCGTGGAAACAAATATTCAACGAGTTCGAGCGTTTTTTCGCAACACCTTGACCTGATAGCAAAACGCGGCTGGGAAGTCATTAGTCTCGAGCGCTTAGTTAATTTTCTTGAGGGAGGGCCGGACATCCCGATGAAGTCAGTTGTGCTGACTGTGGATGATGGTTATCGTTCGGTCTATCAATCTGCATGGCCCATTTTGCGCAGGCGTGAGTTGCCGTGGACATTTTTTATCTATACGGACTTCATTAGTGTGGGCGGTGGAGCATGCACTTGGGCTCAACTGAGCGAGATAGCCAAGAGTGGTGCAGAAATTCAGAGCCATAGCAAATCGCATGCATTTCTTAATCGGCGTGGAGAGCGTAACGATGGAGAGTACGCAGCTTTTTTGGAGACTGAGCTGTTGGAATCAAAAAGAATCATCGAAAGGCAAATTGGTCGCCCGGTCTGGGCGCATGCTTATCCCTACGGGGCTTGGAATCGGGTTGTTCGCGACGCAGCAATTGGTTATGGATTTCGCGCGTTATTGACTGTTGATCCGCAACCTGTCACCCGTCAGACGTCTCCCTACTCTATCGGTAGAGTGATTATCTCGACAGACAATGAATCCCAACTGGATGAGTTCCTGGCAGAACGAACGTTAGGTGTGCATGCCATTGAGCCAGTGCCTGGCCAGAAGCTAACTACACCGCTTACACTGATACGCCTGCGTCTGCTGGAACCGGAAAAGCTGGTCGATTTGCGTATACGTGTCGGGCGTCAACAGAATCTGCCCTTGCGATTGAATCCTGTTACGGGAGATATCGTGGCAATGATGCCGTTTGAAGAACCCGCTGGTACCTTTCGTGTGGTCGTAACTGCGCGTGATTTGACGACGGGTGGTGATGTGGAGACGAGTTGGAGATTCCAGATTTTGGAGCGAAGTGTTACACCAACTGAGACCCTGCAGACACCGCTGGAGCCTGCACGAGAAGGCTCCGAGGGCGACAGTACAATCGTACCAATCATCGAATACCTACCAGGAGAGTGATCCTCACCCAGTGTTGAGCCTTTGCTAAAATCAATGTGTTTGGTCTAGGAAACACTTTCCTAAGAAAAGGATAAATTCCAGGCCAGCCATGGCTTAGTAATTTTTATTTTTGCAATCGCTGCATACTAATGCTTCGGGCTGGAGTTCTAGTCGGCTGTATTCGATTTCTTTGCCACAGGCTTTGCAGATGCCATAGGTACCCGCATCCATGCGATGAAGGGCCTCTTTGAGGAGTTGAAGACGCAGTTGTCGCCGACGTTGGGCTTCCATCTCCATCTGGTGTCGCATGAGAGAATCTTGTCTGGAAAGTCGACCTTCAGTGCCGTCGAGCTGGCCAGGGGGGCGCAAGTCGGCGTGGGTGATGGCTTGTTCAAGCTCTGCGACGAGTTCGCGGACCTTGATTTCAAGTTCGATGAGTTGCTCAATAGTCATTGCATCAAGTTGGAGGCTACGCAGTACAGAGATAATCAAGACCCTCAATTTTTCCAAACGATTTGAGGTGTTGTACGATTTGATTGCGTGCTCCACGAGTGCCAACGGCAGCCAGAATAAATACGTCTGGATAATGGCGAAGAGAGGCCGGGCTGAAGACTTTTCGACCGGCAACGATGGTACCGATTTTCTTAGGATCAATGTCGATAAAGCCATCAAATGGACGGTGTAACTGCTCAAGCAGGCGGAATCTTTTACGAGTAATACGCCCGGCTCCCCAAAGCCAAAAGGGTCGGTCTGGGACCTGATGGTGTTTGAGCCATGCGGCAAGGTATTTGCATTTGATTTTGTAAAAGGCATCTGTGTTGTAGCGGGCGTCCGTGCGTGAAAGCCTGTCAGGCGAGTCGTGCCAATCCAGGAGGTATTCTGGGATTTTGGCGAAACGTACTCCGGCGCTAAGCCACCGGAGCCAGAGTTCATAGTCTTCGGGGAAATCCCCCTGGCTGTAGCTGCCATGGGTTTGGAGCAGCTCATTGCGATAGAGCACGCTTGGATGAGCGACAGGGGATTCGATGAATCGGGCGAGGAAGTGTTGTTCTGGAGTGATCAAAGTGTTGAGCCAGTGCACGTGTGCCTTATAGCCTGGTGCGTGAAAAACGGAGTCGATATGCCTGACGAGGCACGAAACTAAACCGAGATCTGCGTTCTTATTCAACATCCCGATTTGCAGCGTGAAGCGTTCTGGGTGAGAGTAATCGTCGGAATCCATGCGTGCGATGTATTTGCCCCTTGCACGACTAAGAGCATCATTGAGCGTGGGGACGATTCCGCGTTTTGGTAATTGAAGAAGACGAATGCGTGGATCATTTTTTGAAAAACTTCGAGCGATGTCCGGACTGGAATCCGTGGAGCCATCATCGGCTAGAAGAAGTTCCCAATCACGATAGGTTTGGTTTTGAATGCTCCTGATTGCGCGCGCAAGAGTGGCTTCAGAATTGTGAAAAGGAAGTACTACCGAAATGAGCCGGGAGTTGGTGGTTGTCACATTTTTTGCGTAAGCTGGAGCGGAGCCAACGGGGCTCGAACCCGCAACCCCTGCCGTGACAGGGCAGTGCTCTAACCAATTGAGCTATGGCTCCCAAACAAGAACATAAACCATACGTGCGCCGATTGGATGTTCAAGTTTTTTTCTGAGCCAGCTTGTCTTGGCCAGCGGCTTCGCGTCGGCGGCTTTAATGATGTGAGGAGGCGCGCAGGCCGCTTTTGCGCAAGTGGTGCAGGATGAGTGCAACGACTTGAGGTATAGTGAGGTGGGTGGAGTCTATGACGAAAGCATCTGCTGCGATACGCAGTGGGGCTACGGCTCGTGTACTGTCTTTAACATCGCGCAGATGGATTAGATCGCTATGTCCCTCACCTGTACGCCTGGCCTCGCGTACAACGGGGTCGGCATCAAGGTAGTATTTAAAGGGTGTGTGTGGGAAGACGGCAGTACCTATATCTCGACCTTCCATCACGAGAGGGACTTGGGAGGAGAGTGCACGTTGCTTGGCTACGAGGATTTCCCGAACCTCAGGGATGCTCGCGACTTCCGAAACGTGTGCGTTGACTTCGGGTGATCGTAGCGCTTCAAGAGGGATTTTTTCTCCTCTGTAGAGGACGGAGGAGTTGTTTTCGATGAGAACTGTTATTTCACTGGTTTTGACAGAGTTGATGACGGCTTGATGGTCAGAAGGGGAGATGCCGCGTTGGAGTACTTCCCATGTTGCAGCTCGGTACATAGCTCCTGTGTCCACGTAGCAGAATCCAAGGGCGCGGGCGATTTCGCGAGCGACGGTACTTTTACCAGAGGCCGAGGGGCCATCCACAGCAATGACGGTGTGTTGGCTCATGGTGTGATTGATGTTGTGGGAACACTACGGACGCTGGTTTGTTCGGGTTCGAATGTCAGGCGGTTTTTCGTGCGGTTAGTGTTTAGTCGGAGTTTCCCATCCAGCACGGCCTGCAGATGGCGCTGAAATCCAGGATAAGACGTGGCGACGCATTCGCAGTTTTTGATAGTGGTATGCCCTGTGGCGAAGAGGCCCAGGATGGCGCAAGCCATAGCGATGCGGTGGTCGCCGTGGCTGTCAACTGTTGCTCCGCGAAGGTTGTTACCGCCGAGGATGACCATACCGTCTTCGCGTTCTTCGACTTCTGTACCGAAGGCTCTGAGGCATTTGGCCATGACGGCAATGCGATCGGTTTCCTTAACACGCAGTTCTTTGGCGTCTGCGATGAGTGTTTCGCCTTGGGCGACTGCACCAATCGCGGCAATCAGTGGGATTTCATCGATGAGTGTAGGGATTTCAGCCCCACCGATCTTTGTGCCGTGGAGTTTGGCTCCCTGAATTTCGATTGTGCCATAAGGTTCACCGTTATTGCCGCCTTTGATGCACTCCTTGATTTGTGCACCCATACGCAGAAGCACACTAATGATTCCTGTGCGGGTAGGGTTGAGGCCGACGTTTTCAAGGATGAGGTGGGAGTCTTCCTTTGCGGCAGCGGCTCCCATCCAGAAGGCAGCCGAAGAGATGTCGCCCGGGACGAAAAAATCACCTGGGTGAGGTAGGCAGCGACCGTGTACTGTGACAGTGAGTCCTTCGACGCGCACGGGCACGTGATAATGCCTGAACATTCTTTCCGTGTGGTCTCGGGAACGTTGTGGTTCGGTGATGGTTGTGGCTCCTTCAGCAAACATTGCTGCCAGCATCATGGCGCTTTTGACTTGTGCTGAGGCGACGGGGCTGACGTAGCTGGCAGGCCGGATCCTGTCTCCGTGTATGATGAGGGGCGCTCGGCCGTTGTTATTTTCGCTGAGGATGACGCCACCCATCAGACCAAGCGGTTCTATGATCCGCTTCATTGGGCGTGAACTCAGGGAGGCGTCGCCGACAAGTCGGGAAGTAAAGGGTTGGGCGATCAGTATGCCTGCAAGCAGACGCATGGCGGTGCCGGAATTTCCACAGTCTATCGGCTCGAGCACTTGTCTGCAATTTCCGCCGTTCCCCTCAATATCAAGAGTGGTGGCATCTACGCGGGTGATTTTTGCACCTAGTGCTTGAAATGCGCGTAAGGTGCAAAGGCAGTCTTCGCTAGGCAGAAAGCCGGTGATGCGTGATGACCCGTCTGCAAGTCCTGCCAGCATGATGGCTCTGTGAGACATGCTTTTATCACCTGGGACTTGGAGTGTTCCGCGGATGTATTTTATTGGGCGGCTACGAATGGCGGTCATTTTGTTTTTTTGCCGATAGGATGGCCTCGCGGTTCACTCGAGCGGAAGTCAAAAGTGCCGTGAGTTTTTCACGGTTTGCGTCGCGCAATGCTGTGGAGAATTCCTCAACGTAGGAAATAAAAGCTGATAGTGCAGTGGCGACCTCAGCGCGGTTGTCCAACAGGATGTCAGCCCACATCTCTGGTTGGCCTGAAGCCACGCGTGTGGTGTCGCGAAATCCAGGGCCGGCCACGGGGTAGTATTTTTCTGGGGTTTTGGAGGATGTATTGGCTAGTATCGCTGCGATTAAGTGAGGAAGATGGCTCAGATAAGCAACGGCAGAATCGTGCTCTGCCGGGCTAAGATAAATCAATGTGCAGCCGACTGATTTCCATAAAATCTCTGCGGCATCGAGTGCAGATGTTGTGGTGAATTCAGTAGGTGTGATGACACAGGTTGCGCCATCAAACAGGTCTTGGCGGGCGTAACCGATGCCTGACTTTTCTGAACCGGTCATCGGGTGGGAACCTATGAAACGACCTCCCAAAACATTCTCAATTTTGTTGCAGACGTTGGCTTTTACAGAACCAACATCAGTAAGCACGGCGTGGGCTGGCAGGCAGCGTTGCAGTGCAGGCAGCAAAGTTGCATACACTGGGGTAGGGGTGCAGAGGACCGCCAAATCACAATCCTTGACCGCAGAGGACAAATCTAAAGTTCCCGCATCCGCAGCGCCTAGTCGCAGTGTTTCGTCAATAGCCTCCTGTCGTCGCCCCCAAACTGTCACGCGAGAGGCGATTTTTTTCTGACGAATGGCCATACCGAGCGAGCCGCCAAGTAGGCCCGGACCAAGGATGGTGACGTGGTCGAATTCTGGCATGGATCACTTGCCTAGGGCGATACGCAATTCTGCTATAAAGCGCGCGTTTTGCTCGGCAGTTCCGATGGTTACGCGAATCCACTCAGGAAGTTTGTAGGAGGACATGGCTCGGACAATGATTCCTTTGCGCAAGAGTTTTTGGAACACTGCATCACCGTTACCGACGTGCACGAGCAGGAAGTTGGCTTCCGAGGGAATCGTGCGTACGCCCATATCTTGAAGACTCTTTTCCATGGCAGCGCGCTGGGAATCTACCAACTGGCGTGTGCGAAGCTGGTGCTCCTCATCTTGAAGGCAGGCGAGAGCGCCTGCCTGTGCAATCAGGTTAACGTTAAATGGCTGGCGGACCCGCTGGAGCCAGGCGGCTATGTGTGATGGCATGAGGCCGTAACCGACGCGCAGGCCGGCCAGCCCCTGGCTTTTGGAGAAAGTGCGCATCACTACGACATTGCGTCCATAGCGAATGTGTTTAAGCAGATCGGGAGGATTACTGAGGAATTCGAAGTAGGCTTCATCAACAACTATGGTGACCCAAGATGGAGCGAGCATGATGAGCTCATCGAGCTCGTCTGGAGTGACTGTTGTGCCAGTGGGGTTGTTGGGATTGGCAACAAACACTAGACGTGTTTGCGGTGTGATGGCTTGACGCATGGCGCGCAGATCATGCCGAAAGTCCGGGTCAGGTACTTCGATGCATTCCGCCCCTTGCAGTTGGGCCATTAGTTTATACACGACAAAGGCGTGTTCCGCAGTCACGATATTTTTTCCCGGCCCGAGCATGACATGACCGAGAAGTTCGATGATCTCATTGGAACCATTGCCCAGAACAACATTGGCGATATCCAGCCCGTGCTTGCGTGCGATAGCATCACGAAGGTAGTAGCCAGAGCCATCGGGGTATAGATGACATTTTTCCAAGGCATCTCGCATGGCAGCAACTGCCTTGGGCGAGGGGCCTAGCGGGTTTTCGTTGGAGGCAAGTTTTATGATCCCTGATGGGTCTAGACCAAACTCGCGGGCAGTTTCTTCGATTGGTTTGCCGGTTTGGTAGGGTTGTAGACTGCTTAGCCAGGGGTGAACTTCGCTATCAAAAAGATCTACCGACGTCATTCTTAAGGCATTGATGCCGGGAAAGGAGCAGTAGGTCAATCTTCGATCAAGCCTTTGTGACGGAAGAAATCCTCCAGCTCATCTGCGTCGAAGTCGGCCAGCACCTGTCCATCATCAAGTTCCAGAGTAGGAGCTTTTGTTTGGTTAGAGATGCGTTTCATTTCCGCATAGGCCACAGGATCACTAAGCACATCGATCCTTTCATAGGTGAAGTTGTGTTCTTCGAGCCAAGCTTCCGCTTCTTCGCACCAAGGACAGCCTTCTTTGATGTAAAGCTTCATGATACAACTCCTTTTGTAGTGACTTTGTGCTTATGGTTTTTGGAGCGCGAGAATTTTTTTAGGAAATTTTCCTGAGCTCTGGCGACTTCTACGCAGCCATTCTCTGCAAGACGAAGCATTAAACCAAGTTGGTGTTTTGAAAAAGTGCTCTCCTCGCCGCTGCCTTGAATTTCGATAAACTCGCCTCGATTGGTCATGACGACGTTCATATCCACCTCAGCCGCGCTGTCCTCGTGATAATCCAAGTCTAGTAAAGCAATGCCCGAAACAATTCCCACACTGACGGCTGTGGCTCTAGCACGCAAAAAGGGAATAGGCTGGCGAAGCTCTTTTTCTAGGCGCAAACGTGCGATCTCCAGGGCCAGGGATGCGCCGCTGATCGATGCAGTTCGCGTACCTCCATCTGCACGAAGCACATCACAATCAACACACAGTGAGCGTGCGCCGAGTGCCTCTAGGTTGCATACCGCACGAAGACTTCGCCCAACAAGGCGCTGGATTTCAGAGGATCGTCCGTCAATCTTCCCTCGGGTGATGTCTCTCGCCTTTCGAGGCATTGTGGAATACGGCAGCATGGAATACTCCGCAGTAACCCATCCACCAGGAATATTTTGGTCTTTCATCCACTTGGGCACGGAATCTTCCAAAGATACTGCACAGATGACTTGGGTGTTACCAAATGAACATAAAACGGAGGCCAAGGCGTTGCGTGCTACATCAGCCTCAAATTTTACAGGCCGCATTTTATCGTTGGAGCGGCCGCCTGATCGTTTGTTCATTTTGGGCTTCGATGTCATAATTTTGTTTAGACCAATGACCCTCAGCGTGCGCAACTGATAATTTGCCGGGAACAGCTCAAAAATAATTTACGAATTTTAGTGCGTAAATCCCAAACAAATGAGCTTATGATAATATTTTAATATGTAAATTTATTAATATAATTTACCACTTTGAATTTAGTTCTTTGTTCAGTTGTTCAATGATTAATAACAGAGCTCTTATTACAGAAAAATATTTGCCTAACTAAAAATATGCCTATCCCAATGCAAATTCCTGTATCAGCAATGTTGAATGTAGGATAGTGCCAACTGCCAAACTGAAAATCGATAAAATCGACCACAAAGCCTAGCTTGTAGCGATCCAACAGATTACCCATGGCGCCGCCTGCGATGAGCCCAGCGGCAATTCGGTGACTCCATGGGTGCCAATCAATTTGGGTGGCAAACCAAAGCATCAAAAGAATTACAAAGGTGGAAATGAAGGTGAGTGCAACTGGATTGTCCCGGAGTATTCCAAAAGCTGCGCCCGTGTTTTCGCCGTACGTGAAGTGGAAGAAACCTGGGATCAACGTTATCCCAGGGGTACCTTTGAGTGAAGTGATCGCCCAATGTTTTGTCCACTGATCCAGCCCAAACCAAACTGAAGCCAGGGCGATAACAGTTGAGAAAAGAAAAGCGGCCCGAGGTAAAGGAATTTTTTCGCCAATTTTTTTTTGCGTGGAAGGCATCTTTATTGTTTTTCTCAGTTAGTGGATGTTGAATCTTGTAAAGGTTAGATAACTAGCCCAAAGACGAGTGATGCTCAAATTTTTCTCAGTTTAAACAGTGGAAACAGCACAGATAGAAAACTCTTTTGCCGCGAGATTTTCTGCGGGAGAAAACTCAAATTTCTTCAGAGTACTCAATTCATAGGTCTCTCTGTCAGATGGTGTCACGACGAGTTGTGCTTGAGCTTTAATCAGTGCTTGCGAGTTTAAAACTACTGAAGGCTCGATGATGATCTCGGTACACTCGCCAAAATAGGCCTTTGACGCAGCCGCGGATTCGAGATCTTGAACGAGCACACGCAAGCCGCCCTGAGTTTCGCGGCCCGCGGAAAGTACTTCGCGAAAAACTGCGCGAATACCACGTTTACTCAAATGGCCGTGGGGTAATTTAGTAACTCTTGCCAATACCTGTTCTTCTCGTTGCGGAACCCAGACTGCTTCCCCATTTTTTCTTTTGTTTTGGCCGATTTGGTGGGTGAGAGCTGCACGTTCGACGAGAAGTTTGACCAGAGTGAGGTCAATATCATCGATTCTTGCTCTT
Source organism: uncultured Verrucomicrobiae bacterium (assembly GCA_938005615.1). Lineage (GTDB taxonomy): Bacteria > Verrucomicrobiota > Verrucomicrobiia > JADLBR01 > CALLMV01 > CALLMV01. The sequence goes on along the minus strand of CALLMV010000014.1, from coordinate 39,156 downwards.
ATCTGAGCGATTTGTTGCTCGCTGGGTGTTTGGTTAGGCATGTTGGGCTGCGTTTAGATGAGTGAAGTTGCGGTTTGTGTTTGTATTTCATCGGGCTGGTTCGGCGGCGGGCTGTCGGGCCGTTTGAGTTCTTCTTTGTTAGGCAGCTCGTCCAAGTTTTTCAGACCGAAGTGCTGCAGGAATAGTTCTGTTGTCCCATAGAGCATTGGTTTGCCGGGTCCTTCTCCGCGGCCAAGGGCGCGGACTAGATCTCTCTCGATTAAAGTGTTGACAATTGCATCTACAGCCACGCCACGCACGCTTTCAATTTCAGCGCGTGAGACGGGTTGTCGGTAAGCGATTATGGCAAGTGTTTCCAATGCTGCCGGTGTCAGACGCTGTGGTTTGGGCTGGTCAAAGAGTGCCCGAACCCATGGTGCGAATTCGCGCGGTGTCATGAACTGCCATTTTTCCGCGGTTTCCACCAACCGCCCGCCTCCTTGTTGCTCTTCGTATTGCTTCGCGAGAGCTTGTAAAACAGATATGATTTCCTCCGCAGTTGCATTTTCCAGGCAAGCCGTTTGCGTTGATTGCTCGTCTTGATGTGCTTGGCGGAGGATTTTTTGGATCATTTCTACACTCAAACCATCGGGCGCGGCGAATAGCAAAGCTTCAACGACATTTTTCAAAGTCATAAAGAATCATAATTCCAAAATTTTGGCTGCTTGGCAACGACGCAACGAACCGAAGTGTCCGTCTTAAGGCCTGCAGGGATACTCCTGCCGCAAGCTATCGTCAAATTTGATGCATCGAAACAGAATGAGAAAATTCTGAAAAAACTCTCATTTTTTTTCTTGTCATAAAGTGGGCTTCCACTATATTGCGCGTTCCCTTATCTGGGTTTCTGGGTACGCCAGACATTTCAGTGGGGGAGAATTTAACAGGAAATTTAAAGTGCCAACGATTAATCAACTAGTCAGAAAAGGACGGAATAAGGTGATCGCCAAAGGCAAATCGCCCGCGCTCTCCTCCTGCCCACAACGCCGTGGTGTTTGCGTCCAAGTCATGACGCGCACACCCAAAAAGCCCAACTCTGCACTGCGTAAAGTCGCCAAAGTGCGCTTGACCAATAAACAAGAGGTCATCGCATACATTCCGGGAGAAGGTCATAATCTCCAGGAACACTCCATTGTGCTTGTGCGTGGTGGGCGCGTGAAGGATCTTCCTGGCGTCAGATACCACATCGTTCGTGGTACTCTGGATGCTCTAGGCGCCGCCGGACCTTCAAACACGAACAAGCTGACGAGAAATGTTTCGCGCTCCAAGTATGGAGTCAAAAAGCCCAAACCCGGAGCTGCTCCAGTTGACCCGAAAGCCAAGAGAAAGTAACTTATGTCACGTCGTCGCCAAGCTAGTAAAAGGGTTCCCAAACCCGATTGGAAATACGGTGATCCGTTGGTTGGTCGCTTAATTAACACTGTGCTCAAGCGGGGGAAGAAATCTCTCGCCAGTAGAATTGTTTACTCTGCCATTGAGTTCGTAAACAAGGACCAACCAGAAACCACCGATCCGCTTGAAATCCTCAAAAAAGCCGTAAACACAGTCAGACCTCGTGTCGAAGTCAAGGCACGCCGTGTTGGCGGAGCCACTTATCAGGTGCCGATGGAAGTCAGTATCGACCGCGGTACTTCACTTGCTATCCGCTGGATGGTTGATACCGCGGCCTCCAAAAAAGGTGTGCCTACTTACAGAGCCCTTGCAACAGAAATCAAAGAAGCTGCAAACAACCAAGGAAATGCCATCAAAAAGCGTGACGATATTCACCGCATGGCACAAGCCAATAAAGCATTTGCCCATTTCCGCTGGTAAAAAAACTAAACAACTATGTCAACAGCCACAGTAACAGCATCGGTTAACTCCCCTAAGCGACCGTACCCACTGGAGAATACACGTAATATCGGTATTGCCGCGCACATTGATGCCGGCAAAACCACCCTCACAGAACGCATCCTTTTCTACACAGGTGTGATCCATAAAATCGGTGAAGTGCACGAAGGTGCCGCGACTACAGACTGGATGGAGCAAGAGCGTGAACGTGGAATCACCATCACCTCAGCTGCTACTACTGCCGTTTGGAAACAAAAATCGGACGAGGGAATCTACAAAGCGTTTCAAAGTATTCCTATCAGGATTAATATCATAGATACTCCAGGCCACGTCGATTTTACTGCTGAAGTTGAGCGTTCTCTCCGCGTGCTAGACGGCGCCATTGCCGTATTCTGTGGTGTTGCCGGAGTTCAGCCGCAGTCAGAAACAGTCTGGAGGCAGGCCAATAAATACGGAGTGCCTCGAATCGCGTTCGTCAACAAAATGGACCGTGTAGGTGCAAATTTTGAAAACGCAATTAAAGACATGCGCACCAAACTCGGCGCAAATGCTCACCCCATACTTATTCCCCTCGGAGCAGAGGATCAACTCAAGGGCCAGATTGATGTACTCAATGCAAAAGCAATTGTTTATAGCGACTCTGATGCGTTGGGTTCAACTTATCAAGTCCGCGACTTAACGCCTGAAGAAAAGGATCTAGCAGATGAAGCTAAAGCCAATCTCTTTTCTGCGCTTGCTGATGTTGACGAAGAAATAGCTAACCTCTTCCTGGAAGAAAAACAACCCACCATCCAGCAGTTCAAAGCCGCGATACGCCGAGCGACAATTGCCAACAAATTTGTACCTGTGGTGGGAGGTAGCGCCTTCAAAAACAAAGGTGTGCAATTCCTCATAGATGCTGTGGTAGATTATCTACCCAGCCCTCTCGACATACCTCCTACAAAAGCTACTAATACAGATGACAACACAGAAGTAACCATAGAAACTTCAGATAACCAAAAATTTTGTAGCTTGGCTTTCAAGCTTTGGAGCGACCCGTTTGTTGGCAAGCTCGTATTTTTCAGAGTTTACTCCGGTTCCCTCAAAAAAGGCGATACCATTTACAATCCCCGCACCAACAAACGCGAGCGCATTTCCCGCTTGATGCAAATTCACGCTGACAAGCGTACTGAAATTGAAGAGGTGTTCTCAGGGGACATCGCAGCCATTGTTGGAATTAAAGACATTAAAACAGGTGACACACTATGCAGTGAAGACTTGAGCGTCCAGCTTGAGCCACCTTCATTCCCAGAACCAGTCATCTCTATGGCAGTTGAGCCCAAAACAAAAAGTGACCGCGAAAAACTTGGTGAAGCTTTGGGACGTTTGGCCGAAGAGGATCCTACGTTTGTTGTTAACACCAACGAAGAAACCGGTCAGACCATCATCGCAGGGATGGGAGAGCTGCACTTGGAAATCATCCTCGATCGCCTCAAGCGCGAGTTTAACGTCGAAAGCAACGCCGGTGCTCCTCAAATTGCCTACCGTGAAACAATCCTTGCCCCAGCAAATGGAGAAGGTAAACTAATCAAACAATCAGGCGGTCGTGGCCAATACGGTCACGTGATACTGAATGCTACTCCACTAGAGCGCGGAAAAGGCATCACTATCGAAAACAAAGTGGTGGGCGGCAACATCCCCAAAGACTACATTCCTGCGGTTCGCAAAGGCATCGAAGAAGCATGCCTTAATGGCGTGCTCGGAGGGTTCATAGTAATTGACGTGCACTTCGATATCCTCGACGGTTCCTACCACGAAGTGGACTCAAGCGAAATGGCCTTCAAAATGGCCGCCATTTTCGCCGTTAAAGATGCCCTAAAGAAAGCCAAACCTATCATCTTGGAACCCATCATGAGCGTCGAAGTCATTTCTCCCGAAGAGTATCAGGGAGATATCATGGGCGACCTCAACCGCCGCCGTGGCAAAATTCTCAGCATGGAATCGAAACAAAGTGCCACTGTGCTGAAGTGCGAAGTTCCGCTCTCAGAAATGTTTGGTTACTCAACGACTGTTCGCTCCCTTTCCAAGGGTCGTGCTGCATACAGTATGACCCCATCGCACTTCGAGCAAGTGCCTACACAAATCGCAAACGCCATCCTCGAACAAAAGAAATAACATGACAGGTCAAAGAGTCAGAATCCGTCTAAAAGCTTTCGATTACCGAATCCTCGATCACTCCACCCGAGAGATCGTGGAGACTGCAAAACGTACTGGTGCTCGAATCTCCGGCCCTGTACCTCTGCCAACAAAAATCGAACGCTTTACAGTAAATCGTTCCAACCACGTTGATAAAAAAAGCATGGATACTTTCGAAATGCGTACCCACAAGCGCATGCTCGATATCCTCGAACCAACCTCAAAAACCATCGACGAGCTCAAAAAACTCAACCTCCCCGCGGGCGTTGATATTACCATAAAAATTTGAATTTATGAAAGACGGACTTCTTGGAAAAAAACTTGGGATGACGCGCATTTACGACGAAAAAGGTGTCGCCCACCCCGTCACACTCATCCATGTTGCGGGCAACCAAGTCATCCAAATCAAAACTCCGGAAAAAGACGGTTACAGTGCGGCGCAAATCGGTTACGAAAGCGTTAAAGAATCTCGCGCATACAAATCCGCACTAGGCCATGCTAAAAAATATTCAGCCACACCTAAGCGTTTCATCCGTGAATTCCGTTATGATGACATCCCTGCATCGGGTACTGTGCTGCCTGTGAGCAAATTTTCCACAGGTGATTTTGTGGACATCGTCGGCATCACCAAGGGCAAAGGCTTCCAAGGAGTCGTTCGCCGTTTCCGATTTGGGGGACAACCTGCTTCTCACGGTTCCATGATGCACCGCCGTACAGGTTCACTTGGATGTCGTCTAACACCAGGTCGCATCTTCAAAAACAAAAAAATGCCCGGTCATATGGGTGGCAACCAGCGCACCACACAGAACCTCAAAGTCATGCAAGTGCGCGAAGAAGATGGTGTGCTTCTCGTTCGTGGTAGCATCCCCGGTGCCAATGGTTCATTTGTTGTAGTACGCAGAGCTATCAAGAAAACAGCTAAGAAAGACTAACAAGCTATGCCAGCTAACATACTTCAGCCCGAACAAGCCACAGAGATCATAGGTTTCGAGCTCATACAAAATCGCAAAGGCCTTCAAGCAGTCCACGAAGCAATAGTCGCACTTCGTGCGAATCGCCGCCAAGGCACCCGCGCCACTAAAACGAAAGCAACAGTCGCAGGTTCTGGAGCGAAACCTTGGCGGCAAAAAGGCACTGGCCGTGCTCGCGCCGGCTACAAGCGATCACCTGTGTGGGAAGGAGGAGGCGTCGTCTTCGGACCACAACCCCGTGACTTTTCCAAAAAAATACCCAAAAGGGTTCGACTGCTCGCTCTGCGAAAAGCACTCTCTGAAAGAATATTTTCTGGCGACGTAATGATAGTTGATCAACTTGATGTCGCAGAGCCAAAAACAAAACTAGTGACCAGTATGCTCAAGGCCATCAACCTTGATGGTCCCTCTGTTCTTCTCCTACCTCTGAACGCTTCAGATAACCTCAAACTAGCCTCCCGAAACCTCGAAAAGGTAAGACTCATCAATGCCGATGATGTCAATGCAGAGCACCTCCTAGCCTGCGATAAAATCCTATCTACCCAGGAAGCCCTGCAACGCATCGGCCTGCGTGCTAAACCCGCAAGTAAGGACTTAGAAAATGCGTAATCCCTACGAAATTCTTAAAAACGTCAGAATGACCGAAAAAGCTACCGGTCTGACTGAGAAACACGGCAAATATGTCTTCGTCGTCGCACCAGACGCCACAAAAATCGAAATCAAAAACGCCGTTGAGACTGTGTTCAAAAAGAAAGTTAAATCCGTTAACACCATCAATGTGCTCGGTAAAAAGAAACGTGAACGTCGCGCCGATTTTGGCAAAAAGCCCGATTGGAAAAAAGCAGTAGTCACCCTTCAAGAAGGCGAGAGCATCTCATTTGTCTAAAGGAACACCACCATGCCACTGAAAACCTACAGACCACTTACACCGACACTCCGCTTTACGGTGAGACCTGATTACTCGGAAATCACCAAAGAAGAACCCGAGAAGTCTCTCATAGAAATCATCAAACGTACCGGCGGCCGTAACAACCGCGGACGCCTCACCTGCCGCCATAAAGGAGGCGGCCACAAGCGCCACTATCGCAAAATTGACTTCAAACGCAATCGGTTTGAACCAGCCACTGTAGAAGCCATTGAATATGACCCCAATCGTACTGCTCGGATCGCGCTGATCAAATATCAGGACGGAGCCAAATCCTACATCCTCGCACCTGTTGGCCTCAAAGTCGGTGACACTGTTAACGCCGGTCCTAACGCTGAGCCGTCTATAGGCAACGCCCTGCCGCTTCACAAAATCCCTCTTGGCACCACCATACACAACATTGAACTGCTCCCCGGCCAAGGTGCAAAAATTGCGCGATCTGCTGGCAGCTCCGCCACTCTGATGGGTTTTGCCAACGATTATGCCCAGCTCCGCATGCCATCATCCGAGATCCGCAAAGTCCACCAGAACTGTTTTGCCACCATCGGCCAAGTTGGAAATACCGAGCACGAAAATGTCACCATTGGTAAAGCGGGCCGCTCGCGCTGGCTTGGCATACGCCCAACCGTTCGCGGTATGGCTATGAATCCGGTTGACCACCCCAACGGTGGCGGACAAGGCAAATCCAAAGGTGGCGGCGGTCGCCAACATCTGGTTTCACCTTGGGGCCAAATTGCCCGCGGCCTCAAGACCCGCACCAAATCAAAACCTACCAACAAATTCATCGTCGAAAGAAGGAAGAAATAACCTATGGGACGCTCACTCAAAAAAGGACCGTTCGTTGATTACCATGTCCTGGAAAAAATCGAGAAAATGAACGCCTCCAAACAAAAGAAACCTATTAAAACCTGGTCTCGCAGATCTATGATCACCCCTGATTTCGTTGGACACACCTTTCTTGTGCACAACGGAAAAGTCTTCAATTCCGTCTTCGTTACAGAAAACATGGTTGGCCACCGATTGGGAGAATTTTCACCCACACGCACATTCAAGAAACACGGAGCCCATACTGAAAAAGTCACCAAATAAACCATGCGCCGCACACCAGCCAGACTGTTAGCCTGCCTCGCCGCAGCAGTTGTAGTAGCAGGGATGGCATCCGCTCAAACGCAGCCATTACCTGAACTCACAGACTTTCTTGCGCAAGACAGTGACCTACTAACAAGTGAAGTCTCCAACACTGCGCTGGATGTGCTCACTGCAGCACTCGAAACAGCCCTCCTCGAAAACATTCGCCATAAATCGCAGCTCGATCGGTTCCAGATGCGCGATGCAGCACTAGGTCTCACAGCGCTGAGCGGTTCTGACTCTGTACTACAGGAGCGCGCGATTTCCCTACTGCGTGAAGTAGCCGACCTTCGTGAGGCCAATGATAAACTTCGCGAATTTTCAACACAACTCATCGAAACTATCAGGCACTCTGGCATGATGACGCTCGACACATCCGCAGCCATAGCCAGCCTTCAAGCCCATACTTCTAGCTCTGCTCAGCAGTCACCCGTTCGATCACCCAACAGTCCAGTGACTCTTACAATCATCGCTCAAGACAGCCGCGAAGGCTGGTTCATCGCAAACGCCGGATGGGAATCTGGAATTATCGAGGGGATGCTTTACCGATTTGAAAATTCTGACGGAAGCGCTGGCCGTCTGAGAGTCATAGAAACCCGTCGTAGCGTCAGCGCACTCGTAGCACAAGTCGGCGGTGTCCTGCCGGCTATTGGTCAAACACTCACTCTGGAAACACGCTAATTATGGAAGTCCAAGCAATCACAAAAAACGTGCGAATATCCGCTTTCAAATGTCGAGATATTGCCCGGAACATCCAAGGCAAACCAGCCGCCGCAGCTCTGGAAAACCTCAAATTTGTCCCCCAGAAAGCTGCGCGTCTGATATCTAAAACACTCAAATCGGCACTCGCCAACGCAGAGAACAACAATAACTTGAACACAGATTCCCTTCGTATCAAAGAAGCCATTATCGGTGAAGGTATCACCATCAAACGCTTTGCCACTCGAGCTCGCGGTAGTGCTGGACCGATACGCAAAAGAACTAGCCACATTAAAATCACACTTACAGACGAACCCGCACCAGAAAAAGTCAAGCCAACCTCCGCTAAAACAAACCCCTCTCGCAAAACCAAAAAAGCACCATCGAAAGAATAACTCACGAATATGGGACAAAAAGTAAATCCGATCGGCTTCCGTCTCGCAGTCAAAAAAGACTGGCGATCCGTCTGGTATGCTAACAAAAAAGACTACTTACACTTCCTCCACGAGGATTTCGCCATCAGGGACTTCATTAAAAAGCGCTTAGCAACGGCGGCCGTATCCAAAGTCGTGATCGAGCGAGCAACAAACCGTGTAAGAGTTAACATCTTTAGTGCCCGCCCGGGAATCATCATTGGACGTAAGGGCAGCGACCTCGATACCCTAAAAGCTGATGTGGCAAAGCTAACCACTGCCACAGAAGTTGCGGTTGATGTCAAAGAAATCAAAAACCCGGAGCTAGACGCACAACTCGTTGCCGAAAGTGTCGCACTCCAGCTTGAACGGCGCATCTCTTTCCGCCGTGCCATGAAAAAGGCTATTCAGACAACAATGGATTTCGGAGCCGAAGGCATCAAAGTGCGCATATCTGGTCGTGTCGGTGGAGCGGAAATCGCTCGTACAGAACAATACATGGAGGGCAAAGTTCCCCTCCATACACTTCGCGCTGATGTTGATTACGGCTTTGCCGAAGCTCACACACCAGCAGGCCGAATCGGCGTTAAATGTTGGATCTGTAGAAAAGAGGAGGCAGCACGATAAGCTGAAAACCCATGCCATTACTACCCAAGAGAGTAAAATATCGCAAAAGTCAGCGCGGTTCCCGCGCAGGAAATGCCACGCGAGGCACTGAACTCGATTTTGGTGAATTTGGTCTCCAAGCACTCGAGCGCTGCTGGATGACTAATATCCAAATCGAAGCCGCGCGTGTGGCCCTCACCCGAAACATGAAACGCAAAGGTAAGCTTTGGATCCGAATATTTCCACACAAATCTGTTACAGCCCGGCCACCAGAAACAAGAATGGGTAAGGGTAAAGGTGCTCCTGAGCATTGGGTAGCAGTCGTCCGCCCCGGTGCGATGCTCTTTGAGCTTGATGGACTTCCCGAATCCGTAGCACGGGAGTCTTTACGCCTTGCTGCCAATAAACTTCCCATCCGCACACGTTTCGTAACCCGCCACGCATCCGCCTGACTTATGAAAATCTACGAAGCAAGAGCACTCACCGCACAGGAAAACGCCGCCAAAAAGCGCGAACTCCAGGCTGAATATCTCAACCTCAAACTACAGCGCACCACTGGCCAAGTAGAAAAACCCAGCCGATTCAGAGAAATCCGTCGTGCCATTGCCCGGCTAGAAACCGCACGTGCAGAGCAACTCCGCGGAGTTGTGCCCGCCACAAAAAACAAATCAAAAAAATAACCTCAAGCAATGACAACCCAAACTTCCCAAGCCCTTAGTGAATTGCGTCGCAATCAAAAAGAACGTATTGGCCAAGTCGTGTCTGATAAAATGGCAAAAACCATTGTTGTCCAAGTGGAACGCCGCGTTCCCCACCCGCGTTATGGAAAAATCGTCCGCGTCCTGAAAAAGTTTTATGCCCACGACGAAGAGCGTAAAGCGAAAACCGGCGATCGTGTCGTAATCCGGGAGACACGCCCCCTGAGCAAAACCAAAAGATGGGAGCTTGTCGAAGTACTGAAAAAGTAACCCTGCGAGCAATTACTATTATGATTCAAGTTAGAAGTCGTCTCGAAGTCGCCGACAACTCCGGTGCCAAAATGGCCATGATGATTGGAGTGCTCGGAAAAGCCACGCTCACAGCATCTGTTGGTGACGTCATCAAGTGCCACGTCAAACAAGCCACACCCGGAGGCGTCGTTAAGAAATCAGACGTTGTCAACGCGGTGGTCGTACGTACTCGCCATCCTGTCAAACGCGCCGACGGATCCTATCTTCGCTTCGATGACAACGCCATTGTCATCATCGATAAAGACAACAACCCTCGCGGCACGAGAATCTTTGGCCCTGTCGCCCGCGAACTTCGTGAAAAAAACTTCATGAAAATCATATCCCTAGCCCCGGAGGTGCTCTAAACTATGCGCAAGTTTTCAATCAAAGCCGGTGATGAAGTTGCAGTCATCAGTGGTGCGCACAAAGGCCAAAAGGGTACCGTGAAAAAAGTCCAACGCGATAAAGACCGCGTTATCATCGAAGGCGTTCACGTGCTCAAAAAAGCCGTGCGCAAATCTGCCCAACACGCTGAAGGAGGTATCATCGACATCGATGGCTCCATTCACATATCTAACGTCAAACTCATCACAAAGTCTGCTCCACGCAAAAAACCTCAATAGTTTAAAAATATTATGAGTGCTGACCACTATCAACCTCCCCTTCGCAAGTACTACCGGGATTCCGTTGTACCCAAACTCAAAGAGCGCCTGGGAGTCACCAACCCCCATCAAGTCCCCAAGCTGGAGAAAATCACAGTAAATTCTTGCGTCGCCTCATCACCGGAAATCAAAGTAGCGCTTGAGGACGTAATGAAAGATCTGGCACTGATCACAGGACAGCGTCCTGTCAAAACCAAAGCCAAGAAAAGCATTTCAAACTTCAAACTCCGCGAAGGACAAGAAATCGGTGCACGAGTCACACTGCGTGGCAAAGTCATGTACGACTTCCTTGACAAGCTCATTAACGTTGCTCTCCCGGCAATCCGTGATTTTCGCGGAGTTTCCCCTCGCGCATTTGACGGTCGAGGCAACTACACCCTTGGCATCAAAGATCACAGTATTTTTCCAGAAATCGAACTCGACAAAGTCAAACGAAACATTGGTTTCGACATTACCATTGTCACATCAGCAAACGACGACAACGCCGGTCGCATCCTACTTGAGGAACTTGGCATGCCCTTTACCGGTCGCAAAGTCGTCACCCAACAAGCGCAACCCGCGGCCGCCGCCGCCTAACATCTAAAGACCTATGGCAAAAAAAAGCTGGATAGCCAAACAAAAGCGAGAGCCAAAATTCTCTTCGCGTGCATACAACCGTTGTAAAATCTCCGGTCGTCGCCACGGCTACATCCGTCGGTTTGGATTGAGCCGTATCGAATTCCGCGAGCGCGCGCTTCGTGGCGAAATCCCCGGAGTGACCAAGGCAAGCTGGTAAATTCTTTGACCTATGATGACTGACCCCATTTCCGACTTCATCACCCGCATACGCAACTCCTGCATGGCGCTCAAGCCCCATTGCGAGTCTCCCCATTCCCGAATCCGTGAAAAGATCGCAATCATCCTTAAAGAGGGTGGCTACATATCGGATTATGAAGTCATTTCCAACGGAGCTAAAAAAACTCTCAGACTTCACCTAAAAAACACCGGCAAGCGCCAGGCCATACGCGGTCTTCGTCGGGTCAGCCGACCGGGTCGCCGTATCTACGTGCCGGCCAAGTCCATCCCTCGCGTCCTTGGGGGTCTGGGTACAGCCGTGCTCTCCACCCCACGCGGGGTCATCACTGGAGTTGAAGCAAAGAAACAAAACGTTGGAGGTGAAGTCCTCTGCTACATTTGGTAAAATATTATGTCACGAATAGGTCGCAAACCCATCCCCGTTCCCGCAGGTGCCAAATTTGCCTGTGCAGACAATATCTTCAAAGCAGAAGGCCCCAAGGGCAAACTTTCCCTTCCCGTGCATCCCGACATAGGGGTGGATATCACTGCACAAGAAATCCGAGTTAAGCCTCTTAAAAACGATAAAAAAACGCGTGCCCTTCACGGCCTCTCTCGAGCACTGATCAACAACGCCGTCACAGGGGTCACCGCTGGTTTTAGCAAAAAACTAGAAATACAAGGCGTAGGATTCAAAGCCTCTCTTAAGGGCAAGACCCTTGTCCTCAATCTTGGGTTCTCACATCCAATCAACTTTGAAGTGCCCGAAGGCATCACCGTATCCATTTATGATGCTCAAGGCAAAAAAGTCAACGAAGGCACTTTCATTACCGTAGAAGGCAGTAATAAAGAAACCGTTGGTGCGGTAGCCTCTAAAATCCGCGACTACTACCCACCTGAGCCCTACAAAGGCAAAGGCGTCAGGTATGCCGGAGAGCAAATCCGCCGTAAAGAAGGCAAGACCGCCCAGAGCAAATAACCCTTATGCCATCCAAAACCCGCACAGAAAACCGCCGCGCTCTCCACCAGCGCATTCGCAAAAAAATCATTGGCTCACCCGAGCGTCCGCGTCTTTGTGTCTTCTTCTCAGGCCAACATGTATACGCCCAAATTATTGACGATCACTCGGGACGCACCATGGCAGCGGTCGCCACAACAGAAAAATCACTGCGCCCCTCAGCCAGATCCAACCAGGAAGTCGCACGCAAAGTGGGCGAACTAATAGCTGAACGCGCAAAATCTGCCAAAATCAATAGAGTCGTCTTCGACCGTGCAGGTTTCAAATATCATGGCAAAGTCAAAGCCTTGGCCGATGCCGCACGCGAAAAGGGACTAGAATTCTGAACAACACTATGGACACCGAAAATACCTTAGAACAAGAAGCCAGCGAGCAAACTCCGCTCAGTGGCCAAACAGTCGTCTCAGAAAATGACGCACCTTCTTCAGAACGTAAGCGGGGCGGAGCACGGCGTGGCCAGGCTCCCAAAGCTCAAGAACCTTCCCTCGAAGGCCTCACATCGGCCGAAGTTGAAATCACAGAAAAAGTCGTCCACATCAACCGCTGCGCCAAAGTCGTCAAAGGCGGACGCCGATTCAGCTTTTCGGCACTTGTCGTCACTGGCAACCACAAAGGCCAGGTAGGCATCGGATTTGGCAAGGCCCGTGAAGTCTCCGAAGCCATCCGCAAAGGTACTGAGGCTGCCCGTAAACGCATGGTAAGTGTTGTGCTGCGTGGCACAACATTGCCACATGAAGTCACCGGCTATCACTCTGGTGCACGCGTTTTACTCCGTCCGGCATCCAACGGCACCGGCATCATCGCCGGAGCAAGCGTGCGTGCTGTTGTCGAAGCAGCAGGCGTCCGCGACGTGCTTGCAAAATCCCTCGGTTCAGATAATCCGGCAAATGTCGTGCGCGCTACACTCGCCGCATTGCAACAGCTCAAGTCCCTCGAACAAATCAAACAAGCCCGTTCACGAAAAAAAGAAACCGAACATAATTCCTGACCACCATGAGACTTCACTCACTCTCCCCCAAACACGGTTCACGTCACCGGACTAAACGTCTCGGCTGTGGCGAAAGCTCAGGCCACGGAAAAACCTCCGGCAAAGGGCATAAAGGCCAGCATGCCCGCTCGGGTGGTTCCATCCGACACGGCTTCGAAGGCGGCCAAATGCCACTACTGCGCCGCATTCCCAAGCGAGGCTTCAACAACTCTGCTTTTAAAACCCACTACGCACCAGTCAACACTGGCGATCTCAACACCTATCCCGATGGAGCCGAGGTGAACGAAGAATCACTTCGTCAAACTGGCCTCGTCAACGGACGATGGGATGGAGTCAAAATCCTCGCCCGCGGGGAACTCACTAAAAAGCTCAACCTCACCGTTCACGCGATCAGTGCTGCAGCCCGAGAAAAAGTCCAAAAAGCCGGCGGCACGGTAAATCTCATCACCAAAAAAAATCCCAAACACAAGATTAACAAGCGAAAATAACTATACATGCTCTCCGCATTCGCAAATTCTTTTGCCATACCCGAGCTTCGCCGCAGGTTGCTTTTCACCCTAGGCATCATAGTCATCGTGCGCATTGGCGCGTCTATACCAATTCCTGGGATTAATGCGGGTCTGCTCAATATCTACTTCGACCAAGTTGTTAACCAGATGGCCACTAACAACGTTGTCGGTCTCATCAATATCTTCTCTGGTGGCGCCCTCCAAAATTGTGCCGTTTTCTCTTTGGGCATCATGCCTTACATCAGCGCCAGCATCATGATGCAGCTCATGACGGTAGTTATCCCCACAATTGGCAAACTCGCCCGCGAAGAAGGGGGCCGGCAGAAAATCACCCAATACACGCGCTACCTGACGATACTTCTTTGTGTCGTCCAAGGATACTTTTTGGCCATTACCTTTCAGAATCCTGAATCCAATCCGTTCCTCGGGGGCATTGGTGAGATTATTGCCCGGGAAGGCCAGGAACTCGTGCCCAATCCAGGCTGGCACTTCATTTTCACAGTTATCCTCACCAACATGGCAGGCACGATGCTACTCGTCTGGCTTGGTGAGCAAATCACCGACCGCGGCGTCGGCAACGGCATCTCACTTGTCATTACTGTCGGAATCCTAGCCTCGTTGCCTGCTGCGCTGGCACAGGGATACTCTATGTTTTTCGGCGTTCAGGCAGATCGTTCCAACCCCCTTCTTGTTGTAGTTCTGATCGCTTTTCTCTTGATCGTTATTGCAGGCGTTGTAGCCGTTACACAAGCACAACGCAAAGTGCGAGTAGACTACGCTAAGCGTGTTGTCGGACGCAAAATGTACGGCGGTCAGACATCGTATCTGCCTCTCAAAGTTAATTACGCCGGAGTAATGCCGATTATTTTTGCGCAAACCCTACTCATGTTTCCGAACATGATTCTGAATTTCATCCCAAACGAAATCCGCACCGAATGGACATGGATCGACGCATTTGCCCGCAGCCTGGAATCCGGCAGTTTGCACTACATCTTGTTTGCGGGCATGATCTTTTTCTTTTCCTACTTTTGGGTGGCTATCCAGTTCAACCCGATTCAGATTGCTGATGACCTTAAGAAGAATGGTGGCTACATCCCAGGTATACGTCCGGGCCAGCCGACTGCGGAATTTCTCGATTTCACCATGTCACGCCTCACGCTGGCTGGCGCAGCCTTTCTCACCATACTTGCCGTACTGCCACAACTCATCAACAAAACGATGGGCATCCCCTTTATCACAGCTAGTTTCTTTGGTGGCACCAGTCTGTTGATTTCAGTAGGTGTGATGCTTGATACCATGCGCCAGATTGAAACCTACCTTCTGCAAAAGAATTACGAGGGCTTTTTGAAAAAGGGTCGTCTCAAAGGCCGCAGCGCTGGTGCCGCACCGCTATCTCCACATGTTGCCAGCAAGGAATCTCTGGTTTGGCTTTGGGCAGCCATCTCAGTGCTAGTTGTTTTGGGAGCCGCAGCAGCGGCATTACAACGCATCAACTAAACCATGATCAAAGAACCTCCACCGACTATCAAATCCCAAGGAACAATTATGGAAATCCTCAAGCCCAGTGTTTATAGAGTGCAGCTTGCCAACGGGCATCGCCTGACAGCGTGTTTGGCTGGCAGCTTGCGCCTGCAATTCGTCGATGTCCAGCCAGGCGCACACGTTGAGCTAGAAGTATCACCTTACGACCTGAGCGAGGCCCGAATACTCGGTTTTATTGATCAAAATTCAGTCTTGCAAAAATAAAAATACACTATAGAGTCAACGTTTTCCTTAAATCTATGAGAATACGAGCTTCCGTAAAACGTATCTGCGAAAACTGCCGCATCATCAAACGGCGAGGAGTGATTCGCGTTATTTGCAAAGAGCCCCGTCACAAACAAAAACAAGGATAAACATGGCACGCATCCTCGGAGTCGAAATCCCCAACGGTAAACGTATTGATTACGCCCTCCCCTACATCTACGGCATAGGCAAGTCCTGGGCCAAACGCCTTCTGGAACAGGCCCAAGTGGATCCAGCTACTCGCAGTCACGAGCTCACAGACGCTCAAATCAACGCCATCGCACACGCCATACAAGCAAACAAACTCGTCATCGAGGGCGACCTTCGCCGTGAAATTCAGACAAACCTTAAGCGCCTGCAAGCCATCAACTGTTACCGTGGTCTGCGCCACCGTCGTGGTCTTCCTGTGCGAGGTCAACGCACCTCGACCAATGCCCGCACACGCAAAGGCCCCCGCCGTACCGTGGGCGTCGCACGCAACCCCAATGCAAAAGCCGGTAAAGTGTAACTCACCCGCCACATTGAGTAAAGTATGAGCGAAGAAGCAAAAAAAGCCCCTAAAACCAAAAAGGAAGCTGCTCCAACTACAGCAGCTGCCCCAGCCGCAAAACCTGCAAAAGCGACAAAAGCTTCCAAGAAAAAAAGCGAAGCCGCATCTGATACCGCATCCAAGGCCGATCCTGCAGAGTTTACCCTCGAAGACGAAAAATTTGACGCATCTAAGATCGTTCGCGCCAAGGGCTATAAAGGTGTCGTCTCAGGCATTGCCAATATATTCGCTTCATTTAACAACACAATTGTCAGTATTACAGACCTCAAAGGCAATGTCATCGGCTGGTCTTCCGCAGGCAAATGTGGATTCAAAGGCTCCAAAAAATCCACTGCCTACGTAGCCCAAGTCGTCACCCAAGATGCTGCCCGCAAAGCCATGAGCCATGGCCTGAAAGAAGTCGCCGTCAAAGTCAAAGGCCCGGGAATGGGCCGTGAATCTGCGGTGCGTGCCCTCCAAGCCGCTGGCCTCGAAATCACCACCATCACAGACGTCACACCCGTTCCCCACAACGGCTGCCGCCCCCGCAAACCCCGCCGAGTCTAACATCCCAAACCACATAACCTCACCCCATCATGGCAAGATACACAGGACCCAGACAAAAAATTAGCCGACGCCTCGGCGTACCTATCTACGGCCCCGCAAAAGCCATCGAGCGCAAAAACTACGCCCCTGGCATCCATGGCCCTAAAGCCCGTCGCAAACTTTCCGAATACGGTGCCGCTGTGGCCGAAAAGCAAAAGCTCAAATACACCTATGGCCTGCTCGAGCGCCAGTTCCGCAAATACTTTGAGATTGCCCGCTCCCGCCGGGGCGTCACCGGCGAAACACTTCTTCAACTGCTAGAGACCAGGCTTGACAACGTTGTCTTCCGCCTCGGCTTCGCCACCTCTCGACGCATGGCCCGTCAGATGATCAGCCACCGCCACATACTTCACAACGGACGACGGGTCAGCATCGCCTCCATCCTCACCCAGCCGGGCGACGTCATCGAAGTGCGTAACTCTCCTGAAGCTCGCAAAATGGCTACATTTAACCTCGAAACTATGCAGATTACTCCTGTTCCCGACTGGCTTACGCTCGACAAGGAACACTTTCGCGGCACCGTACAGCGTGTTCCCACCCGTGAGGACATCCAGCCCCTCGCCAACGAGCAGCTTGTCGTCGAACTTTACTCTCGCTAACAGCGTTTAACCAAGCCGTGCCGCTCCCCGCCCCAGGGGTTGCACGGCAAGAATAACGGGGCAAAAAACCGTCCGTCGGTCCTCAAAGGCCCAAGGCATCGGCCCCAGAGGGTAACCCGGACAAGGAGACCACATGCCAATCAGACTCGGAAAATTCGAGCTCCCTAACAAGCTCGTCAAAGACGAAAAAACCGCCACAGACACCTACGCCAAATTCACCGCCGAACCCTTTGAGACTGGCTACGGCCACACCCTCGGCAACTCCCTGCGCCGCGTCCTCATTTCCTCCCTGGAGGGCGCTGCCATTACCACGATCAAAATTGATGGCGTGCTTCACGAGTTTGCCACCATCCCTGGCGTCGTCGAGGATGTTACTGACATCATCCTCAACCTCAAACAAATCAAATTTACCCTCGCCGACCGCGAGCCTAAGCTTCTCTCACTTAGCGTCAACCGTGAGGGCACCGTCACCGCTGCCGACATCACCCCGCAGGCCGGCGTCACAGTGGTCAACCCCGACCAATATATCTGCACCCTCGACAGAAAGACCAAGCTCGACATGGAGATGGAAGTCAAAGTCGGCCGGGGTTACATGTCAGGCGAAGAAAACAAAAAATCCGAACAAACCATCGGAGAAATCCCCATTGACTCCCTCTTTTCCCCTGTGCGCAAAGTTAAATACGAGGTCGAGTCCGCCCGCGTTGGCCAAAAAACGGACTATGACAAACTCATCCTTGAAATCTGGACTGATGGACGCATTACCCCCGATGAGGCCCTACGCCAAAGCTCCCTCATTCTTCGCCATCACCTCGATATCTTCATCGGCAAAACAGACGACGCCGTTGAATTTGAAACCAGTCCCGGCGAAGCCAGCCCAATTGATAACAAACTCAAGAAACTCCTCAACATGAGTGTCAACGAAATTGAGCTTTCCGTGCGTGCAGCCAACTGCCTCAACAATGCCAACATCCTCACCGTTGGCCAGCTCGCCATGAAGACCGAGCAAGAAATGCTCAAATACCGCAACTTCGGCAAAAAATCCCTTAACGAAATTAAGGAAAAACTCGTTGAGCTTGGCCTCACCCTCGGTATGAAATTCGAACCAGGACTTATCAACCTACCTTCAGAAACTGGCGTGGGTACCAACTCCCACAACAACTAATCACCACCCATGAGACACCGCACAAAAACCCTCAAACTTAAACGCTTTTCCCAGCATCGCGACCTCATGCTGGCCAACCTTGTTAAGAGCCTAATCAAACATAAACGCATCACCACAACCGTCGCTAAAGCCAAAGCTGCACGCGTCCTCGCCGACAAAATGGTGACCCAAGGCAAAAAAGGCGACCTCAATGCTAAGCGCACTGTAGCCGCCACGTTGCACTTGCGCCGTCCCTCTGACCTTCGCACTAAAGAGCAACGCGAAAGTTGGAATAAGCGCGAAAATGTGCTTCGCATCCTCTTTGAGGAAATTGCTCCGGCCTTCAAAGACCGTCGCGGTGGCTATACCCGCGTCCTCAAACTCGGCCCTCGGCCAAGCGATGCCGCAGAAATGGCCCTCCTGGAGTGGACGGAAACTATCACATCTTCCGCACCAGCCGAGGAAACCGCTGCTGCTCCGAGTGCAAAAAAATAAAGCATCTCAAAAATTCACACAAAAAAGCCCGGAATAACACCGGGCTTTTTTTTGAATCTAAAACAAAAAAATGAGGCAGGGGCGCAGACCTAAGATGGGATTACCGAGATGGGAGAGAACATGAACAATTACTTAAACCTGCGTGACCCTGCCTCAAATGAACAAAGAACAACAACATCAAATTAAACCCAGCTAAACAACGCAAGTTTCAAGAAATTTCACTTTTCTCGATTTTTTTACCTCCAAGCGCACGATGGAGCTCCAAGCACACCCAACCGCGCAAGGCCGAGCGATGCCGAAGGGTGAATTTTTTGTAAGCTTGCAGCACTTCGCTTTCCTGATCGTGGCGAATCCCGGAGAGCACCAGCACACCGTCGCGGGCGACACTTTGTGAGATGATGCGTGCGGAGGCAATGAGAAGCCCGCTGAACAGATTGGCGAAGACGAGCGATGCAGGGGCTGGGGCAGCGTAGTTCGCAACATCGCCCACAGACCAGTTCACGCGGGCTAAGTTTGCGCGGGCATTGGCTTTGGCCACGCGCAGGGCCACTGGGTCGTTGTCCATCGCATAAACTGGGCGAAAACCAAGTCGCGCTGCGGCGATGGCCAGCACGCCGCTGCCCGTGCCGATATCAATGCACATGGCGGGTTGTTCATTTTTCAGGAGCTGTGGTGCGAGCGCGTCGAGGCGTCGCAAGCACATGGCCGTCGTGGCGTGTTGCCCGGTGCCAAAAGCCATCCCCTCGCTGATGATGAGGATCTCGCGGCGGGGGAGTTTCTCGCGCCAATAGTCGCGCTGCGGTTGGCTCACCACAATGGCGAGCCTTCGCCCGAAGAGCAGCGGGCGGGCGTCCGGCCGCTCCGGGTGCCACCACACATCGGGGGTCAACTCGACCAAGCGACCGCCGTGCACTCGCATGAATGCGCGGGCCTGGGCGAGATTTTGGGGAAAGTAATCCAGCCGGGCGCGGTTGCTGTGTTCCTCGCGGCAGAGGATCACTTGTCCGTCGTAATCCGCTGCGTGCAGTTCATACCAGCGGGCCGCATTCTCTGCCGTCAACCATTTGCGGCAAATGGTGACTTTTTTCGGAACGCCGAGCGGCACTGGGTTGATTTTAGCCACATCACCGCCTGCCCATGGGCACAATTAACACTGCGGCACCCAGGCCGATGCCCACCCAGCCCCAGTAAGCGGGAATATCCACGCGACGCGTGACATCGCCCTTTACTTGGGCGATTCCGACGTCCAGCACGGTTTTGTCTTTTTCCTTGTAAGTGAAGCTGGTGCCGCCTTGCCAAAGGAGCCAGGCACCCGCACCGATCAGGAGGATTGCCAGGAGGATTTTCATGGGAAAAGTTTCGCTTGTGGCCGGCGTGCGTCAACGGCAATCGGTGGCAGAGTTTCTGGCCAGAAGTCGCATTTCGGCGAGTTGAAAGTCGGTCTCCGTATCCACGTTTACGGAATCCTCCTCGCTCATCTCCATGCCCAGAATGCGGCTGCCGGACATGGATTTTTTTTCAAGAATTGTTGAGGTGCGCATGATGTCCACGCTGCCGTTTTGCACCCACGCCGGGGGCAGGGCCTGGCGCGGTTGGTTGAACATCTCCTGCTCGATGCGTGAGTCGGGCATGAGCGGTCGCAGGGTGAGCTGATCGTTGGCAAACACCCACATTTTGTAAGGCTGCTCGCTCACACGCCGCACAGTGCGGATGCTGTCGGCTTCGGGATGTTGCAGAAAAATCTCCAGGCATCGCTGGATGTGTTCGGCACGCCGCAGCGGCGCGGTGGGCCGCAGGTGCACGATGATGTCTGGCAACGCTTCGCCGCGCAGGCGGAAGAATTCCAGCACGTGGTGAAACACGGGCCAGTCGGTGGTGTTGTCCTGAGCAAATTCTGCAGGCCGCAAAAACGGCACCTCCGCGCCGTGCTCCCGCGCCACGGCCGCGATCTTCTCGCAATCCGTGGAGACGATCACGCGCGAGATGGCGGGCACCTGCCGAGCGGCCTCGATGCTCCACGCGATCATCGGTTTGCCCGCCAGCGGGCGGATGTTTTTGCCGGGCACTTTTTTTGAGCCGCCCCGCGCAGGGATGATGGCCCAGACGACGGGGGTTGTGTTAGTGGACGATGACATGTTCGGGAATCCAAGGGTGATCGAAAATCGGATGGAAGGGAATTTTTTCGCGGGCGACGGTGGCGATTTTTTCGGCGATGAATTTCCATGTCGGCTCGGCCTCGCGCATCTCCTCGGGAGTCAGGTTTTGCCACATGAGTTTCCAAGCAAAAGGGAAAGATTCATCCAGCAGACATTGGAGCATACCGATAAGGCGTTCGCGTCGTTCGTGCGGTGAGATCGTGTTGCGCAACTCCAATGCGCGATGAATCGCCACAGACAGCTGTGCGGGATTGGGGCAGTAGGCGGCTAATCCCGTGGCCAGATACCAGGCGGGGCCAAGCGTGACTACCGCGCCTCCGAGCAGCAGGGCCTCCCAGCCCGACGTGCCCGCAATGGTGATGGTGAGGCGCGCCCGGTCGAGAACCTCAGTGGAGCGGATCGTGGGATCAAGCAACACCACTCGCCCGGTGGCCTGCATGCGTTGGTAAAAATCTGGCGTGCGACGGCCGCACATGGGCAGGTGGTCTTTGACGACAAGCATCCAATCTAGCGGCAGCGAACGCACGCAGGCGTCCACAGCCACGAGTTGGTCGGCCAGGTGTGGGGCGACCACACAGGTGGAGGCTTCCGGAGTGACGCTCAGAGGAAAGAACGCGAAGTCTACTTCGGGTATGCGACGCGTGAAGATGTTGCGATCAAGCAGGCGTTTGAAGTTGCGCTTCACACGCCATTCCCACTGCCAATTTTCCAAGCGTGTAGGCTCGCGCGGGTCCACCAGGGGAAGTTTGCGGCCCTTGTGCACTTCGTAGCGTTCATAGACGATGGTGGTGAGGACGGAGGGCAATTGCAGGAGGTGGTTTAGCAACGGGCGCCAGCCGCCGGTGCCGTGACGTTTGGCGTGGTTGCGCAAGTCGGCGTCGTAGTGGTCGGTGTGCGGGGGCTTAGTGGAAGCCGTCTCGTAGCGGGTTAGAGTTTCTTTCGCAACGTTGTAAGTGTGCGCGAAAAACTTTGCGGCTGCCGCGTCGGGTTGCATCAACGCACTGCGCGAGAAATGGTGGCGGTCGTCGAGCTTTGTTTTGCCGAGCACGAGGAAGGGCACGTTGTGGCGTTGCGCCACAGCACATGCCACATAGGACGGGGCAGTGGCCAACACTTGGCAAAAGAGCACGTCCGGTCGCTCTCGGGCAAAGAGTTCTTCGAATTTGTCGAACAGTAATTGCAGGGCTTTGAGCGCGACGCGGGGATTGCGGGAGATGGCTTTGTTCAATGCGCAATCCGGCAGGATCGTCATGGGCAAAAGCTGGTGACCGATGTGGCGGTCAGCGATCACGTATCGAGTCAGCGGCCCGTAGCGGTCTTCCAATTCTCGCAAGCGGCCCATGTCTGGCTGGGGCTTGGCGATGGCCTCGCGCCAGAGATCTGGCAAAGTGATGATGGTAGCAAACTCCACATCGTGGTCTTTGCGATCGCGCACCCACCTGGCATGGTAGTCAGCGGTGCTAAAGCCAGAGAATCGAGAGAAGCCGTGCGAATCACGCAAATGGCGCGCGATGGCCACAGCTTTGCGTGTCCAGCGGCCATTGAGTTGGAGCAGTGCGTGCGACATTAAGTCAGTGTAACGATCGGGAAAAACGAAGGGAATTTTTTCCGCAAAAAACGGAGTGCTCAGAGGTAGTGCCGCCAGTGGACGTGCGGGAAGATGTTATCGCGCGACTCCAGCAGATGCAGGAAGCCTTCGTCAATCTGGCCGCTGTCGAGCTGCTGCGCTAGTCTTTGGAACCGCAGCAGGTGATCCTTGGTGCGCTTCACGGCGTAAGGCACTGTGGTGCCCGTCTTCATGATGAAGGCCCAGTCGGAAGATTGAGCCAGGAGCAGCTCGCGGGCCAGTTGCTTCATACCGCGCTCGATGAGCGGATCGGTGTTATGACGGTAGCGATTCGCCAGACGGATCATCTCATCGGCAGCGCGGTGCAGGTGCGGATAGATCCAGTGATTGCTCGGCCCGAGCCAGACTTCGTAGTAGCCGTTGGCACCCCAGCTTGAGGCGCACGGCTCCACGATCTGCAACGTGGGATGATCGCGCAAATACTCGGAGGGCGTGATGGTTGAGATAATCTGCTGATCGCACGCGCATTTGCGGAAGAAGAAATCCAAAAACTGCGGCCCTTCATACCACCAGTGCCCGAAGAGCTCCGCATCGTAGGGGCTGAGCACGATTGGTTTTTGCGGGAGGTGCGCGGCCAGGTGTTCGATTTGTTTCACGCGGTTGAATAAAAAATTCCCTGCGTGTTCTGCTGCGCGTTCGCGGGCGATGTGGGGTTGATACCACTCCTTCCAATCCGATTTGCCAGTGATCCGGTGATACTTCATCCCGGTGAATTTGCGCTCTCCGTTGGGTTGGATGTAAGGCTTGATGTAGTCCAGAGGCAGGTCATAACCCAAGTCGCGGTAAAATTCGCGATACCACACATCGCCTGGGTAACCTTGTTGTGCACTCCAAACTTGGTGGCCGCTCTCGGTGTCGCGGGCAAAGGCCGCCGGCCCTTCGGGAGTGAACACCGGCGCGTAGGGCCCGCACTGCGCACCCGGTTTGCTGTGCAGCAGCGCGTGCGTGTCCAGCACAAACCAGCGAATCTCCGCCTCGCGCAAAAACGACTCCAGACCCGGAAAGTAAGCACACTCCGGTAACCAGATCCCTCGCGGGGCGCGGTCAAAACATTCCCAGTAATAATCTTTAGCAATCTGAATCTGTGCACGGATAGCCTGCGGGTGCTCTTGCATCAGGGGCAGGTAGCCGTGCGTGGCACCGCAGGTGATGATCTCCAGGTTGCCCGCATCTTGGTGGCGACGGAACGCGCCCACCAAGTCGCGGTGATAGATATCGCAGAACTGGTGTTTGCGGCGGGAAAACAGCTCCTGGTAATAATAAGCCAGCGCCTGCTGCGGTGGGTCGTATTTGGTGCGCACAATCTCTTTACCGCAAAGCTCCAGCAGCCGGTCGAGCGTGCGGATGTAGCGATTCTGCAACAGCTCGTCTCGAAGCATCGCGCAGAGCGGGGGAGTCATGGACATCGTGAGTCGCCAGTAAATTCCATCGCGGCTCAGCCCATCCATCATCTCCAGGAGTGGCAGGTAGGTTTCAGTTATCGCCTCATACAACCAATCCTCTTCGAGAAAATCCTCATGTTCGGGGTGGCGGACAAAAGGCAGATGGGCATGCAGGACGAGTGATAAATATCCGATACTCACAACTCCAGTTTAACAGCCAGAGAAATTGTGAAAACCACAATCAATAACAAATTTTTAAAAAAACTTTTATAAAAAGACGTTGACATCCTTTGATAAAAGGATAATTAGGTAAATTATGCTGAGCCTGTCGAGCACCACCGGATACGCGATACAGGCCATGGCATACCTCGATGGGCCGGATGGGGAATCTAAATTTATCCGTGATGTGGCCGAGGCCACGGCCGTGCCTCCCGCCTACCT
The DNA here is from genome assembly GCA_938005615.1 of uncultured Verrucomicrobiae bacterium. Lineage (GTDB taxonomy): Bacteria > Verrucomicrobiota > Verrucomicrobiia > JADLBR01 > CALLMV01 > CALLMV01. The sequence continues at coordinate 14,672 of CALLMV010000014.1, read as the reverse complement.
GGCCAAGCTCGTTCAGAAACTGGTGGAGGCTGGATTGCTGGATAGCAAACGCGGCTATTGGGGTGGGATTAAGCTTGCGCGTCCGGCGAGCCAAATCACTCTGTTGGAAATCGCTAATGCGGTGGATGGTCCGCGCTGGATGCGGCAGTGCCTGCTGGGGCTGGAGGAGTGCTCTGATGCGCGCGCTTGCCCGGCGCATGAGTTTTGGAAATCCGCTCGAAATCTGATTCGTGATACCCTGACTCGGACAAAGCTTTCAGACGTGGCGGAGTTCGAGCAGCGCAAAAATTCCAAACTTAAATCAACAATCATAGATGACTAAAAACAAGGACTAAAAAGATATGAGCATCCTTTTATTAACTATATTTTTATCACTTTTATTAGCAGGTCTGTTTGTCGCCTGGTTCATACAGGATCAGGCAGACCGTCCAATCCGCTCAGCTGAACAAGAGGCCCTCTTGCCCCTGCGCAAAGACGCAAACGAGAAGTAAACACCTTAAAATTTTGCCCATGAATGCTGCAACATCTGCCACACGGACTGAAAAAATCACCATCACCTACGACGACGCTATTGTGCGCATGTTCATGACCGCCGCCATCGTGTGGGGGCTTGTGGGCATGAGCGCGGGTGTTTTTATTGCTAGCCAACTGAACTGGTGGCAGGCGAATTTCGACATTCCCTGGCTGACATTCGGGCGGCTGCGGCCGCTGCATACGAACGCGGCGATCTTCGCGTTCGTCGGCAACATGATGTTTGCGGGCATCTATTACTCGACCCAAAGGTTGTGCAAATGTCGACTGGCTTCGGATCTGCTCTCCCGCATTCACTTTTGGGGTTGGCAGGCCATTATCGTTTCGGCGGCGATCACCCTGCCGTTGGGCTTTTCGCGGGGCAAGGAATACGCCGAGCTGATCTGGCCGATTAACATCGCTGTGGCTGCAATTTGGGTGATATTTGCAGTGAACTTTTTCTGGACGCTGGCCAAGCGCAACGAGCCGACGCTGTATGTGGCGATCTGGTTTTACATCGCGACGATTGTGACGGTGGCGATGCTCTACATCGTCAACCACCTCTCACTGCCCACCAGTCTGTTGCACAGCTACCCGATTTTCGGTGGCGTGCAGGACGCGCTGGTGCAGTGGTGGTATGGGCATAACGCGGTGGCCTTCTTCCTGACCACGCCGATCCTTGGGATCATGTATTACTTCGTGCCCAAGGCGGCGGAGCGTCCAGTGTATTCCTATCGGCTATCGATCATTCACTTCTGGTCGCTGGTGTTCGTTTACATCTGGGCGGGTCCGCACCACTTAATGAACACGGCACTGCCTCCGTGGCTGCAAGGGCTGGGCATGTTGTTTAGCCTTATGCTGTGGGCACCGAGCTGGGGCGGGATGCTCAATGGGCTACTGACACTGCGCGGCGCGTGGGATAAACTACGCACCGATCCGGTGATCAAATTCTTCGCCGCAGGGGTCACTTTTTACGGCATGGCCACATTTGAAGGACCGTTGCTTGCGATAAAATCCGTGAATGCACTCTCGCACTATACGGACTGGACGATCGGGCACGTGCATAGCGGCACCCTTGGCTGGAATGGCTTTATGGCTGCAGGCATGTTCTATTGGCTGGCACCGCGCCTGTGGGGCACGAAGCTCTACTCCACGCGACTTGCCAATTACCATTTCTGGATCGGGCTTGTCGGAATTATGCTCTACATCGGCGCGATGTGGGTGACGGGCATTACGCAGGGCATGATGCTCAACGCGGTGGATAAACAAACCGGGTTGCTGGCTTACCCCAAATTCATCGAGACATTACTCACCATCCTTCCTGTGATGACTGCACGCGCAATTGGCGGTGCGCTCTACGTATTTGGTTTTATACTTCTTGCTTACAACATTTGGAAAACCGCCCGCTCAGGCAAAGCCGTGAATGGCACTGCCGAAGTGGTGAAAGTCGTGCTCGAAGAATCAGAATACGATTTGCGCGCCAAAGGCGGCCTGTGGAGCGCGCCTGTTGTATACTCGCTTGTTGGCGTCTTCTTTATGACGATGTGGTTTCTCGGCCGGGATGCCGTGATGCTCACGGGCGTCATCGGAACAGCACTCACTGTTCTTATCGCAATCGCTCACTTCGAAATTGGCGGCAAGAAATGGAGCCAGTGGTATGAGGCACTGTTGGCTAACGCTATGCCCTTTACCGTGCTGACGTTTGTCGCTGCGGCCATCGGTGGTGCCATCCAAATTATTCCCACCGTCATCATCCAGAGGGCCGACAACATTGAGGACCGTATCCAAGTGGTTTACACGCCGCTGGAACTTTGCGGTCGCGACATCTACATCCGTGAAGGCTGTTACAACTGCCACTCGCAGATGATCCGCACATTTGTTCCGGATGTGATGCGTTATGGCGATTATTCTCGCATCGGCGAATCCATCTACGACCACCCATTCCAGTGGGGTTCCAAACGCACAGGGCCAGACCTGGCCCGCGTGGGCGGAAAATACAACCACCTCTGGCACTTCCAACATATGGAGAATCCCCGCTCCACATCGCCCGGCTCCAATATGCCCAACTACCCTTGGCTGCTGGAGAGCAAAACCGACTACAACGTGCTGCCTGCCCGCATCCGAGCGCTGCGCACCTTAGGCGTTCCTTTCCCTGAGATGAATAACGAAGAAATCCTCGCCCAGGCTCGTGCCCAGGCAGAAAAAATCGCAGAAGAACTTGCTGCAGGTGAAGGTGGGATCGAACACGACCCACATACCGAAATCATCGCTTTAATCGCCTACCTACAACAACTCGGTAAGCACGAGAAGATCACCTCCACACTTGCCGAAAACCGCTGAGGAAAAATTATGTTCTCCCGACTTCACCATGTGCTTAACGCGGAGACCTTCACGATCTTCGTCTTTATCGTGAGCCTCGGGGTCTTCTCTTTGATTGTTGTGCGTGCGATCTTGATGAAAAAAGACCGCGTTAAAAAAATGTCGGAATTGCCCTTCGAGGAACCCCCACAACCGGAAATCAAAAATGAGTGACATAAAAAAAGAAAACCTCCCGCCAGGCGTGGTGCTCAGAGACCATGTTTACGACGGCATTTATGAATACGACCAGAAACTTCCCAACTGGTGGCTCTACACGCTTTACGGTGCGATCATCTTCACCGTGCTGTATTGGTTTTACTTCTTCAGCACACAGGTAGGCAAAAGCGATGAGCAACGCTTAACATCCCTGTTGCAGGAAGTGCGAGCCATCCAGATGGCTAACTCGATGGATGATCTGACAGACGATCTGCTCTGGGAAATGAGCCGCAATCCGCAATGGGTCGAGGCGGGCCGCAAAACGTTTATGACAAACTGCGCGACCTGCCACGGCCATAATCTGGAAGGCGGCATTGGCGTTAAACTTTCTGATGATGAGTGGTTGCACGGAGGCAATCCCCTTGCTGTGCGCCATACCATCACCAACGGTGTGCTCGAAAAAGGCATGCAGAACTGGGGCCCAGTGCTGGGCGACAAAAAAATCGCCGAGCTCACCGCATTCATCATGAGCCATCACCAGCCACCTGCGCAATAAACCACGATGAGTGCTCCAAGCGCAACAGGCCGCACGGTGCCCAACCGTGAGCGAGTCACCACAATCGCCGACGATGGGTCGAGGATATTTCTGCATCCTGCGGATGTAAGCGGCCTTTTCACAAGGTGGAGAACGGTGTTTGGTTGGTTCTTAATCGCGTTGTTCTTTGCTTTGCCATGGATCGAGATTGCGGGGCACCCGGCGATATTTTTAGACTTGGCGGAGCGACGCTTTCACATCTTCGGCATCACCTTTGCCGCGCAGGATGTGCCGCTGATGTTTTTCGTGTTGGTGGGCATAGGAATTACGGGTTTTTTGATTACTTCGCTCTGGGGCCGACTCTGGTGCGGATGGAGCTGCCCGCACACGGTGTTTCTGGAACATGTGTTTCGGCGTATTGAACGCTGGATTGATGGCGACGCCGCGGCGCGCCGCAAGCTCGATGCCGCCGACTGGACGCCGGAGAAAATTACAAAGCGCGTGGTGAAGTGGGGAATCTTTGCAATAATCTCTCTAATCCTTTTTTACGGCGTGCTTGCATATTTCGTCTCGATCCCCGGACTTTACCAACTCATCACCCATGCGCCGTGGGAGAACTGGCCAACGTTTGTGTTCATGGTGGTGGCGACGCTGATTGTATTCTTCAACTTCACCTGGTTTCGCGAACAATTGTGCTTGGTAATCTGTCCCTACGGAAGATTGCAATCTGCTTTGCAGGACGATGACACACTGCTCATCGGCTACGATGCGCGGCGCGGGGAACCACGAGGTAAAGTCGGCACGCCCGGGGCGGGGGATTGTGTGAGCTGCAACCGCTGCGTGCAGGTGTGCCCCACAGGCATCGACATCCGCCAGGGCTTTCAGATTGAATGCGTGGGCTGCGCCAACTGTATTGATGCGTGCGATGCGGTGATGACGAAGCTGGGCCGCCCGAAGGGTTTGATCCGCTATGATTCGCTCAATGGGCTTAACGGAGGCAAGCGGCGGCTACTCCGCCCACGTATTGGGATCTATGCGGCGGTAATTCTGATTCTTGGGAGTGTGGCGGGGTATGCGTTCAGTCGTGTAGAGCCGGCGCACATCGTGATTCAGCGTATGGGCGGCGCGCCGTATTTTGTGGACGACTCGGGAGTGAGGAATCAGTTTCTCGTGCGATTCGTGAACAAAACTTCCGAGCCCATGATGATCGGTATTAACGACGAGAAATTACCTGCCGGGATGAGTTTAGTGGTCAGCGAGAGAGGTTTTGAAATTCCGCCGCTTGCCGAGATCCAAATTCCCATGGTTTTTGTTGCGGAGAAATCCAGCTTTCCCCGGCAAGCTAAGTTGCCAGTGGATTTTTATGCCGAGGCCGGAATGAAAGTTGCGATAATTAGTAGGCGGTTCGATTTTGTCGGGCCGCGTTACAAACTGAAAACAGCAACATCACAAAATGGCACTTAATGATAAAAAGCGTCGGTTTCACATCGGTCTCTTAGGGATCTGCCTTGGCGCGTTTTTCGTGTATGTGTGCTTGTGGGTGTGGTTGATTGTATTCTCAACCGGCTTAAGGGTAGAGCAAGTTGAGGTGGTAAATGTGCCTGAGGAAGTCGGGTCTAGGTACTTTGGCAAATCGCTTGAGAATGCGCAGGAGCAAAGGCCGTGAGTAAGGTGATACCTGAAGCGCAGACTACGGCGAAGTGTTGCTGTGCGCACAGCGGCAAGACGGATGTTGACTTACCTCAGCGTGCATGTGCCCATTGTGGTACGATGTTCACACCCAAGAGTAGCGAACAGCAGTATTGTTCCTCTGGTTGTGCGCGTGTGGCTGAGAGGATCCGCGCCGAGGGGTTGGGAAATTTTTACGAGTTGAAAGATAAACCCCTTCCACCGGTGTCTGGCGGAGTGTTGGAGGCTCGGGATTGGGAATGGTTGCGGGAGGTTGTGGCGCAGGTTGAGGCACAGATTCCAAAATCACAAAATGGTATCTGTAGTGCGGATTTTGATGTGCAAGGCCTTTCGTGCGTGGCTTGTGTTTGGTTGGTGGAGAAGATTTTTTCCGAGGTGCCCGGAGGGCTGGGTATAGATGTGAATCCGGCGTTGGGCCGCGTGCGGGTGCGTTGGGCACGCGGTGCGTGGGATGCGGTGCAGTTTGCGCTCAAGATGCAGGAGCACGGTTATTTGCTGGGACCCGCGAAAAGGCAAGAAGTGGCAGGCGGAGATCGTCGGCTTCTTTTGCGCTTGGGGGTGTGCGGGGCATTGGCGATGAATACCATGCTTTTTACCATACCGTTCTACCTAGGGCTGGAGGCGGATGCGCCACAGGCTTGGATTTTTCGTCTGTGTACAGTGGTGTTTGCGTTGGGGAGCTTCGTTGTGGGTGGCTTGTATTTTATCAGAAGATCTTGGGCGGCGGCCCGCGTGGGATTGGTGCATATGGATCTGCCCATCGCATTGGGGATCACTGTCGCTTTGCTGGGGGCCTTGGTCGGTTGGGCTTTGGGTGAGGAGAGGCTAATGTATTTTGATTTTGTGGCGATGTTCACCTTTTTGATGCTGCTGGGCCGGTGGACTCAGGAGGCAGCAATTCAGCACAATCGGAATCGTCTTCTGGCTATGGCTCCGCAGACTGAGAAGGTGAGGCTGTTGCGCAACGGACGTGAGCTGGCCGTGGAACCTGCGGATTTGCGGACTGGGGATGTGTTCGTGACGAGGCCCGGACAGCCGCTGCCCGTGGCGGCCACATTGGAATCTCCGGCAGCGGTACTGAGCCTGGAGTGGATCAACGGGGAGTCGGACTTCCGTAACTGGAAAGCTGGGAGACGTGCGCCGGCGGGGACTGTGCATATTTCAGGAGGTGAGTTGCGCTGGCGTGCGGAGGAGGGTTGGGAGACTTCGTTGTTGGCACGGTTAACTTCGGCACCAGCGATTCAGAAGACAGATAAGAAAACTTCCCGATTGTTGCAGTGGTATATGTTTGTGGTGATGGCGATAGCTGTCGCAGGCGGGTGCATATGGTTGGGGCTTTCTAAGGATGTGGTGCGTGCCTTTCAGGTGGCGTTGTCTGTGCTGGTAGTCTCTTGTCCTTGTGCAATGGGCGTAGCGCTGCCCCTTGCTGGGGAATTGGCTGTGGCACATTTGCGACGCTGGGGATTGTATGTTCGCGTAGCGGATTTTTGGTCGCGGTTAAGACGTGTGCGTTATGTAGTGTTTGACAAGACGGGAACGCTGACGTTACCGACTCGGTGCCTCAAGAATCCCGAGGTTTTAGAGGAGCTGAGTTCTGAGGCGAGGGGAGTGCTCAGGCTTCTTGTGCGTGATAGTCTGCATCCAGTGAGCAGGAGTTTGCGTGAGGCATTATACCAATTTCCAGATACGGATGTGCCTGAGGCTCAAGTGGAGGAGCTTTCCGGCTTGGGTGTGCGTGCCATGGTGGCTGGTCATCTCTGGGCTCTCGGTAAACCTGGTTGGAGAGGGGGGATCGGATCGGATCCGGGGCTGACTGTTGGGGGATACTCATTGGACGCGGAGCTGAGTTTTGATGGGAAGGGGCTTGTAGCGTTTGAGTTTCAGGAGACGATGCGCGATCAGGCTCGTGAGTTAATTTCTGCTCTGAAAAAGCGAGGGTTACGCGTCAATATTCTGAGCGGCGACCGTCCAGAAAAGGTGGCGAATGTGGCTCATGAGCTTGGTCTTTCAGCTGAGGATGCGATTGGTGGATTGAGTCCTGATGATAAACAGAGGTGGATTCAGAAACATGCTGCTGATTCTGCAATGATGATTGGTGATGGGGTGAATGACAGTCTGGCCTTTGACCAAGCTGTGGTGACTGGTACTGCCGTTGCGGACACAAGCGCTTTGCAAAGCAAATCGGATTTTTACTTCTTGGGAACGAATCTTCACGGGTTGATGAAGCTGTTTCCTATTGCCGCCGACCGTCATCATGCGGTGCGCTTGGCATTTGGATTTTCGGTTTTGTATAACTTGTTTGTAATCACTATATCACTCATGGGAGTGATGAGCCCTCTATTGGCGGCGATATTGATGCCCATCAGTTCCCTGATTACGCTAGGTATTGTGGTTGGTACTATGAAGGAGGGGCAATATTCAGAGAACTTATTTATCAATAGACACGAAAGTTTGCAGAGAAAAGTTGCTGGTTCAAAGATTATTCCGGCATTTTCTAGATAATAAACGGCAAAATGCATAACTGGTTTGTGACTAGTGTTCTTAGATTTTGATAAAAATTTACCTTTAGAAAAAAAAATTTCAGAAATGAAAATTTTTTATTGCTAAGAGAAGGAACTTCGCTAACAGACCAACAAACAACAAAAGAAAAATATGAGTGCACACCCTACTAGACATCAAGCAATCACGTCAGTTATCAACTTTGATCACAATGATCTGAGCAGAATAGACCTCGAGGAGCCTGTTGAATCCATTTACGGTCAAAATGTATTCTCGATGGATCTTATGGAAGCGAGGCTTCCGAAAGCGGTTTTCAAATCTCTGAAAAAAACCATCGAAAGCGGTGAGCCACTCGATCCGACTGTTGCGGATGTGGTGGCCAGTGCGATGAAGGAGTGGGCATTAGAGAATGGCGCAACCCACTATGCGCACGTGTTTTACCCTCTCACTGGGTTGACAGCCGAGAAGCACGATTCGTTTTATACCCCTAAAGGATCCAGCGGAACTATTGCTCATTTTTCCGGAAATGCCCTTATCCAGGGTGAGCCAGATGCATCAAGTTTTCCCTCAGGCGGTATTCGTGCGACTTTTGAAGCCCGCGGCTATACTGTTTGGGACGTGACCAGCCCGGCGTTTCTCTATGAGAATCCGAACGGCCGGACGCTTTGCATTCCCACGGCTTTCATTTCCTGGACAGGCGAGGCTCTCGATAAAAAAACTCCTGTGCTTCGCTCCATGCAGGCGCTTAATAAACAGGCGCAGCGTGTCCTACAACTCTTCGGTCATAAAGACATCAGTATGGTATCCTCGACCGCAGGACCTGAGCAGGAATATTTCCTGATTGATAAAAACTTTTTTTATCTTCGGCCTGACCTGATCAATGCAGGGCGGACGCTTTTTGGGGCGCCTCCTCCCAAGGGACAAGAGTTTGCAGACCAATACTTTGGGGCCATTCCCGAGCGGGTGCTAGCATACATGCACGAATGCGAGCGCGAGCTTTTTAAATTGGGAATACCGATCAAGACGCGTCACAATGAAGTGGCCCCTAGCCAGTACGAGACGGCCCCAATTTTTGAGTTCGGCAACGTGGCAGCGGATCATAACCAAATGGTTATGCATGTGCTCAAACGCGTGGCTGACCACTATGGACTGGCTGCCATATTACACGAAAAACCCTTCTTGCGCCTGAACGGCTCCGGAAAGCACCTCAATTGGTCGCTGGGTAACTCCACCCAAGGCAACTTGCTCGACCCGGGCGACACACCCCATGCCAATGCACAGTTTCTCGTGTTCTGTGCAGCAGTTGTAAAGGCTGTGTACAAACACCAAGGCCTACTTCGCGCCGTAGTAGCCAGTGCTCACAATGACCACCGCTTAGGCGCCAACGAAGCTCCGCCTGCGATTATCTCCATCTTTTTGGGTGATCAACTGCGTGATGTTTTCGAGCAGCTCAAATCAGGTAACGCAAGCACCTCGAAATCCAAAGGCTCCATGACTGTGGGTGTTGATGTTCTCCCGCCCATTCCCAAGGACGCCGGAGACCGCAACCGCACGTCACCATTCGCATTTACTGGTAACAAGTTCGAATTCCGTGCAGTTGGGGCAAGTGCCTCGATTGCCGGACCGCTTGTTGCCCTAAACACCATTATGGCAGAAGCCCTCGACGAGATTGCCACAGAGTTGGAGAACGCTACTGGAGGCGACCTAACAAAACTCAATTCTGCCGTCCAAAAACTGCTGCAAAAGATTGCCAAAGACTGCGAACCCATCTTGTTTGAAGGAGATGGCTACTCAGAAGAATGGCACAAAGAAGCCGCCAAACGCGGACTGAAAAACCTACGCACAACGCCCGAAGCACTAACAGAACTCATCACACCACAGGTGATTTCCCTTTTTGAGAAGTACAACGTGCTGAGCGAGCGTGAGCTAAGAAGCCGCTTCGATATTTACGTGGAGAACTACTGCTTAAATGTGAAAGTCGAGGCTAACCTCACTATCGAAATGGCAAAGACAATCATCCTTCCAGCTTGCCTTCGCTACGCGGGGGAACTGGCAGGTATCGCTGCAAATCTTCAAGCGTCCGGTCTCCCGAACACCGATGTCCCCTTGCTCAAAGAAGTGACTGCTGGCATAGAAAAACTACAGAAAGCAATTGCTGCTCTTGAAGCCGTTCACCATCCGGGTGGGGGGCATGGCACAGTTTATGACATTCAGACGGCCAAGCACTTTTCTACTAAAGTCCTCCCTGCGATGAATGCAGTGCGTGAGGCTGCCGATCATTTGGAAACTTTGGTAGCAGATGAGTATTGGCCGCTACCGACTTACCAGGAGATGTTATTTATTAAATAACACGGATATCATCGCACTGTGATTTCTTTAGAACGAAGATCTATAAGTCAAAGTTTGCAAAAAACTTTATATTAGCATCGGCGCCGGTAACTTGCCGGCGCCTTTTTTTAAAGCAGCAACGCAATAAAACATATCGGAACTAGTTATAAAATTAAAGACTAGACACTGCCAGGCTCTAGCCACCAGTTCGTTGAAGCGCATCGCGCTCTACTTCCGACCAAAGGGCTTCAACCTCCGAGTCGACTTCGCTTTTGATTAACGAGAGGTGTTCAATTGTCCAAGGAGTGTCAGTGAGGTTTGCGCGATGGGAGCTAAGGTAATATTTGATCTTGGGCTCAGTGCCCGATCCGCGAATGATGATTCGTGCACCGTTGGACAATTCAAATTGCAACATCAATTCTTTGGGTAGCACATCGCCATCTGCGTCATAGAGTGTTTCTGTTGCGTGGTTGATGGTTCGGGTGACTGCCCGGCCGAGGTAAGATTTTGGTGGTTGATCCAAGTAACTCTTAAGCAGAGATTGTATCTTCGCAGCGCCTTCGGCACCTTCCATCACGAATTGACCGAGCTTCTCCCGGTAGTAACCCAATTCTGCGTAGAGAGAATCTAAGTATTCCAGGATGCTTTTACCAATGGAGCTGGATTCGGCGAGGAGGTCTACAATCATGACAGCCGCAGCATTGCCGTCTTTATCACGAACGGCGTCTGTGCCGCTGTAGCCGTAGCTTTCTTCTCCGCCAAAGATGAAGTAGCAGCCATGTTGGAGTTGCAAATCCCGCCGGGCGTTGTGGTCAAGAGCGCGGTAATCTACGTCGGGTCGTGCTGCCAAAACTGCACGCTCATAACGCAGTAGCTTTTGGCCTATGTATTTAAAGCCTGTGAGTGTGTTAATAAGGCGGACGCCGAATTTTTCTGCGATACGTGCTTGAAGCTCTGTGGTAACGAACGTTTTGATGAGGCAGGCACGCGTGCGAGTCTGGCTGTTCAGAATTCCGGCATCCGTCAATTTTTTGCAGCGGTGGTAAGCCAGGAGTGCGCCAATGTGATTGCCAGTGAGGAGTTGAAAATCGCCGTCAGCTTTGCGCACGGCGATGCCCATACGGTCGTTATCTGGATCGGTGCCGATAACCAGAGTGGCCCCAGTTTTTTTGGCCAATGCTACGCCAAGGGAAAGGGCCTCCCCATTTTCGGGGTTTGGGGATTTAACAGTCGGGAAGTCGCCGTCGGGCTGTTCCTGTTCTGCAACGACGGAGAAATCGATTTTGAGCCGCTTGAAGGCTTCTGGGATGGCGCGTGCACCTGTGCCGTGAATAGGGCTGTAGACAACTTTGGGCACGCTGTGAGGAGCAGATTTCAGAGTGTCGGACAAGGGTAGGGTAGCAAGCACGCCCTGGTAAGCTTCCTCGATGTCTGGTCCGAGCGTTGTGATCTTCGCGCCATTTTTAGGAGTGTGGTCCCCCGTGATTTGAGCTTGTGCGGCAGCCTGAATGACACCGGTTGCTTCAGGTTCGACAAGTTGTGCCCCGTCGTCGAAGTAAGCTTTGTAGCCATTATCGTATGGCGGATTGTGGCTGGCGGTGATCACCACGCCGCAATGCGCCCGGAGGTGACGTACTGCAAATGAGAGCATAGGAGTGGAGCGTTCTTCCGGGAAGATAAATACATCAAATCCCTCGTTGGTTGCGATGCGTGCGGTAAAATCGCAGAATTCTCTGGAGAAGTGCCGTACATCATGCGCGATCACAAGCGCACAGCGTTGGTCGGGAAAGCGCGAGGTCACATAACGGCACAGGCCGCGAGTGGCCCGCTCGATGTTTGCAAAATTCATCATATTAGTGCCGACGCCAGGGAACTGAGGCCGTGTGCCTGCGGGCGCGTTGCCTTGTTCGGCTGTTGTAACCACACGTCCAATTGTGCGTCCTCGCAGGCCGCCAGTGCCGAAAGCCAGTCTGCGAAAGAAGCGATCGTTAAGCTCAGCCCAGTGCTGTTTTTCTAGGAGCTCGGCGATGGAGCGGGTTTCCCAGGAATTGGGCTGAGTGCGGGATAACTCTGCCAGGATATTGTCTCGAGTACTAACTAAGATATGACCAGCCGAACAGGCCTCGCGGACGATGCTTTCCATGCAAGGTATTGTTGTTTAACAGTCCAAATTGCCAAGGATAAAGAATTCGCCAGTGCGTAAAAATGACTGCTTTTTGAGCGGAAACGAGGGGTGGTAACGCGTTGTTGAGAGAATCTCCGGATTCGTGCGGCGTGCTTGCAGCCTGGCTCTCAGTGGCACATAATCGAGATATGCAACTAAACGGAGTCTGGACCGCGCTCGTCACCCCTTTTCAAGATGGTAGTGTTGATACCTCTGCGATGGAAAGGCTCGTGCATTACCAGATTGCCGCCGAAGTCACGGGGGTTGTACCTGTCGGCACCACAGGAGAATCCCCAACGCTTTCACACGAAGAGCACTTGCGGGTTATTGAGCTTGTGGTGGAGTTGGTTAATAAAAAAATTCCTGTGATGGCAGGCACCGGCTCAAACTGCACCGCAGAGGCAATCGAACTGAGCCAAGGTGCCGAGCGCGTGGGTGTGCAGGCGTTGTTGCTCGTCGCCCCTTACTACAACAAGCCTACGCAGGAAGGATTATATCAGCACTTTACGGCTATTGCTAACGCGACAGAACTGCCTATCGTCCTTTATTCAATACCCAGTCGCTGTGGGGTGGAGATTGCGGTTGAGACCGTAGCTAGATTGGCGCAGGCAAATAAAAACATTATCGGTATAAAAGAGGCTGGCGGCCGCGTTGAGAGGGTGCAACAAATCAAAGCGGCTTGTCCAGACGGCTTTCAAATCCTCTCGGGTGACGACGCGTTAACCTTAGACTTTATCGAGCAGGGAGCTTGTGGTGTCGTGAGTGTCGCCTCTAACCTGATCCCTGGCGAGATCGTTCATTACGTGCGACTAGCGCTTAACGGCCAACTGGCAGAGGCTCGGGAATTGGAAAAGAGTATGGCGACACTCTTTAAAGATCTCTTTATTGAAACAAACCCTGTACCGGTTAAAACGGCACTTGCAGCAAAAGGTGTTTGCAGAGAGGAAGTGCGCCTGCCGCTCGTAAGCTTGGCCCCTGAAAATAAAGAAAAACTTCTCAATACATTACGCAGTGGAGGTTGGATATGAAGAAACCAGATTTAATGGTCGTAGGTGCTAAAGGCCGGATGGGCCAGGCAATCTGCTTGCTCGCAGAATCCGCAGGTATGACACTAGTCTCTGCTGTAGATTTGGGCGGTGACATTGCTTCCGGGGTAGAGATTGCGGATGTGGTGATTGAATTTAGTGCTCCCACCGTATCTCCGCAGGTGGCAGAACTCTGTGCCAAATCGGGTAAAGCATTAGTCATCGGCACCACGGGCCATGATGCACACCAGAGGGCGGTCATTTCTGAGACAGCTAAACAAATTCCTATTGTATTTGCTCCGAATTTTTCAATTGGTGTTAATACCCTCTTCTGGCTAGTACGGCGCGCTACTGAGATCCTTGGAGAGGGGTTTGATTTGGAAGTTGTCGAGACTCACCACAACAAGAAAAAAGACTCGCCCAGCGGTACCGCGCGGCGCTTGGCGGAGATCCTTTGTGAGGTGCGACAATTGGAGTATGCCGCCCACATGCGCCATGGACGCGAAGGCCTTGTAGGGGAGCGTTCAAAAGTGGAAATCGGCATGCATGCTCTTCGCGGTGGTGATGTGGTTGGCGAGCATACTGTTTACTACTTAGGCCAAGGAGAGCGCCTCGAGCTCACCCATCGCGCCTCTTCACGCGACACCTTCGCGCTCGGGGCACTACGTTCTGCACACTGGGCACTGAGTCAGCCACCTGGGCTTTATTCCATGGAAGACGTCCTTGGCCTCAAATAACATGATATGACTCAGACTCTGAACAAGAGTTACGATATTGTAGTTATCGGAGCGGGCAGCGCAGGGTACGCCGCCGCACGCACAGCCGCAATCGAAGGGAAATCAGTGCTCGTAGTTGAAGGTGGCAAGCAAGTCGGGGGACTTTGCATTCTTCGCGGCTGCATGCCAACAAAGGCATTGTTAGAGTCCAGCCACCGGATGCACGAAATCGCAAATGCTTCTGAATTTGGTATTCGCGTCCCTGCACCAGTACCAGACATGGCTGCGATACAAAAACGTCGCGCCCGTTTGATTCGAGACTTTGCAGGCTACCGCCAACAACAACTTGAGGCTTCTGAAAAGTTCACCTTCTTCCGCGGTCAGGCAAGATTCACTGGCACAGATCGAATTACAGTCAATCCTCTCGGCAAGAAATTGCGTCCGATAGAGGTCAAGTTCGATAAAGCCATCCTCGCGACAGGTTCGTATGTGCAACCTGAAGGGATTCCAGGACTAGACAAGACTGGCTGTTGGACGAGTGATGATGCCATTACGGCCAAACACATTCCTCCCCGCTTGGTCGTCCTCGGCGGCGGCGCAGTAGCTGTAGAGCTTGCACAACACTTTTCCCGACTAGGATCGCAGGTCACCATACTCCAACGTAGCGCCAATCTACTCCGGGAAATGGATTC